>JAJXUA010000017.1 GCA_021783275.1 Pseudomonadota bacterium | reverse complement strand
CGGGGATCGCGCATAGGGCTGCAACTGTCCCCAGCCGACCTTCTGGTTGAAGATGTAGCCGATGCCGGCCGAGTACGCCTCGCCCTGTTCGCTGAGGAAGACATCGTCAGTGTCGTAGTCGTAGGCCGCTGCCTCGATCGACAGTGCGCCCGGCCCCATACCCTGTTTTTCCATAAGAAAGTCGATGCTGTATGAAGAGTAGTCGCCGGTCATGATTGCCGAATACGATCCATTTTTCTGTGTCCGGCCGGCCAAGCCGATCGTCAATACGTCCTTGCCGCCCAGGTAGTTGCCCGTGCCGTAATAGCCCGGTTCGGTATCCCAGAAGGCGATCTGCAGGCGGCCGGCATACATCAGGCCGTCCTTGCCAGTGCGCGTTCCCTGCACCACGGGGGCAATCTGGAATGCGGTATTGCCTTCGAATGCGCCGAAGGAATACGCCACCACGCCATCGAGCGCCGTGCCGACCACGGCGACGCCGTCGTCGCGGCCGATATAGCCGCCGTTGAAACCGTAGCGCGAGGCAATGCCCGACCAGTAGCCGCCACCCAGCGAGTAGAAGGGACCGGCCATGTTGGCGCGGTCACTCGGCGACAGGAAGCGCCCGGCCCAGATGCTGAGCTCGGGGCTGATGACGAACTGCACATTGGCATCAATCGGCTGGAAACCCTGTCCGGCGATGTCCTTTTCGGTGTTGAACATGCCCTTGATGTATTTGTTGAGCGAGCCCGACAGATAGATACGCGCATTGTCGAGGCTGAAGTTGTAGGAGTCCGACGTGCCATTCGGCGCGGCATCCTCAACGCTGCTAAAGCTGCCGCGTATACCGAAGCCCACGCTCACCGATTTGTCCTCGCCAAACGTGATCGTACCGCCGGCGTGCAGCGTGCCTGGCAGCAGGCTGGCTGTTGCCACCGCAGCCGCCAGCAGACTTGTCCTGAATTCAGATTTCATTTCCATTCCCCTTTGAGATTAAAAAAACCAGCATCACCCTCGATCCGGGGGGCCGATACTGCCGGGCCGCCCGAGACGCAACACATCACTCGCCGAGCCAGAGTAGTGAGGGGGGAAAGAGATGGAAATAAGTCATCTTACGTAGTCAGCCAGGTCACTGATTCCACGAATGAATGCTAGATTTTGCGGCGTTGACGACTCTGCCCGACCTGCCATGACCACACCGCCCGAGCACCATACAGCCCGCCGCCCGTACACGGTGGCCACCCTGCTGCTGAGCCTTGCGCTACTGGGCGGCTGTGGCGAATTCGCCTACAAGCGCGGGGCCAGCGCCAGCGATCTGGAGGCCGCGAAAAAAGTCTGCCAGGCCCGATCCAGCGATCCGGCCGTAATCGAAAAATGCCTCGCCGACCAGGGCTGGTTCGTGCAAAGCCTGGACCGACTCGAACCCGTCGGCGTCGATCCCGTCATCGACGCCTCGGTGATTCCCGCTGATACGCGGATCGAAAATGCGGCCAGCACGCCTCCGCGCCCGAACGTATCCGCCAACCCGGCAGCCGTGGCCCCAGCGGGCACCGCACCTGCGGCCCTCCGCAAAAAAGCCGCCGACCCGATGGATCGCTTCAAGATCAGCTCATGGTGGAAAATCGGCAGCAACGCCGCAGCCCTGCAAGCCGATACCGAAGCCTGCGTCAGTACCCTGGGCGAAGCGCACCGTCCCGATGCAATCAGTCAGCAGGCAACACGCGCTTTGCTGGTGTGCATGAAGGGCAAGGGCTGGAGCGGTCTGCGCGCACAGTAGGGATCGCCCGTGCCTGCCCCTGAACCGGCTGTGCGACCGCACACGCCTGATGATTCTGCATGGAAGCCCGCCCCAAACTGCGTGCTCGGTGCTGGGGCATGGTCAAGCTACTGCATAATCAGGAGCCGATTATTTCGCCCCTCTCGGCTCAATCGTCCGGGATTTTGATGGATTCCTGGTTTTGCTCGCTATGGAGTGACCATGCCGCATGACATCACGCTGATTTCGACGATAGCCGCGAGCCTGGTGCTCGCCTCCCTCTTCGGATTCGTCGCCCAGCGCCTGCGCCTGCCGCCCCTGATCGGCTATCTCGTTGCGGGCGTGGTGATCGGCCGCATCGTTGCGGGTGGCATTGCCGACAACGCCATGGCCAGCCAGCTGGCGGAAATCGGCATCATGCTGATGATGTTTGGCGTCGGCCTGCACTTCTCGGTGGCGGACCTGATGGCCGTGCGCCGGGTGGCGATCCCCGGCGCGATGGGGCAGATCATCATTGCCACGGTCACGACCGCGGCCCTGACCCTGCTCTGGGGCTGGAGCCTGGGTGCCGGTCTGGTGCTGGGCCTCAGCCTCTCGGTGGCCAGCACGGTGGTGCTGCTCAAGGCCCTGGACAGCCGCAATGCAATCACCACCACCAATGGCCGAATCTCGGTCGGCTGGCTGATCGTCGAAGATCTGGCCATGGTGCTGACGCTGGTGCTGCTGCCGGCCCTGGCGGGCGTACTCGGGGGTGCTCCCGGTCCCGATGTCCATGCCGTCGCCGGGCAGAGTGTGCTGGCGAATCTCGGCATCACGCTGCTCAAGGTGGCTGCCTTCATCGCGATCGCGCTGCTGGCAGGGCCGGTGGTGCTGCCCCGGCTGCTGCGGGAAGTCGCGCGCACCGGCTCCCGCGAACTGTTCACCCTCTCCGTCCTGGCCATGGCCATCGGCATCGCGTTCGCCGCCGCCAAGCTGGCCGGCGTCTCGTTTGCCTTGGGCGCCTTCTTCGCCGGCATGATCCTCAACAAGTCGGAGCTCAGCCACAAGGCGGCGGCCAATTCCCTGCCGCTGCAGGATGCCTTCGGCGTGCTGTTCTTCGTCTCGGTCGGCATGCTGTTCGACCCCGCGGTTCTGGTTCGCGAACCGGGCATGGTCGCCGCCGTGCTGGGACTGATCCTGTTCGGCAAATCCGCGGTGGCCATCGGCATCGTGCTGCTGCTCGGCTATCCGCTCAGCACCGCGCTCACGGTCGGCGCGTCCCTCGCCCAGATCGGCGAGTTCTCGTTCATCCTGGGCGGGCTGGGGCTGGGCTTCGGGTTGCTGGACGCCGAAGGTTTCAATCTGATCCTGGCCGGCGCGCTGTTTTCCATCACGCTCAACCCCGTGGTATTCGCTGGTGCAGACTGGCTGAGTGCACGCGTGCGCGCCAGTCCGTCTCTCAACCGGCGTTTCGAGGAACGGCAGATCGTGACGCTGGAACGGGTACAGACCGAACTGGCCGCAGCCCGCGAACAGGCCGAACGCCATGCCGCTGCCATCAAGACCTTTACCCCCGAGGAGTTGGCCGCCGCCTTCCCCCTGTTTGCGAGCCTCACCCCCGAGCAGCGCGAGACCCTGGTGCTGCACTTTCAGCCCTACATGGCCGTGCCCGGGCAGCGCGTCATCCGGGCTGGCGACCCGGCCGATGCGCTCTACCTGATCTCCAGGGGCGAGGTCGAAGTGACGATCAACGGACAGCGCATCAAGACACGGGGGCCTGGCGAATTCTTCGGCGAAATGGCGCTGCTGAGCGGTGATCGCCGCACCGCCGATGTCACCGCCCTTGACTACAGCCGGTTTGCCCGACTGAGCGGGCGCGATTTCCATCGCTTTTTACGTCAATACCCCGATATCCGCACCCAGATTACCGCGCTGGCCCATCAGCGCGCCGGACACGTTGTGCAACCCTAGGGAAGCGCTCATTTAAATGCACTGGATTGCCGCGCTGCGTTCGCAATGACGGCCCTATCGGATTAATCAGCGTCTCCCGAGGGCCAGTGCTGAGCGCTGTTTCCGCAAACAACGCTGCACAGGATTTTTCGGTTCGTCCCTGCGTCGGCAGCGGCAAGTGACGACCCTGACCCAGAGCGGTGTAATGTTGAACGTGCGTTGATACCTCGCAATTGTCACAAGAGCACTTATATAAATTTATATTTCCGTCATTGCGAGCGAAGCGAAGCAATCCAGAAATCTCGATATGGCAATGTCTTTCTGGATCGCCCCACAGGGGGACTCAGACTTGCTAAGGGCTCAAGCCCATGCAAGATCGTATGCCACGTCGCTTCGCTCCACGCGATGACAATTTATAGTAGTGCTCATAAACACACACAGAGAAAATATTCGATGGGCAAAAATCGACTGGAAGCTTTTAGTGATGGCGTGCTGGCGATCATCATCACGATCATGGTGCTGGAAATGAAAGTGCCGCATGGCGACACGCCCGGCACGCTCGTGCCGCTGATCCCGGTGTTTTTGAGTTATGTGCTGAGCTTTGTCTACGTGGGCATCTACTGGAACAACCACCATCACATGCTCCACACCGTCACCCATGTGACAGGGCCTGTGCTGTGGGCGAACCTGCATTTGCTGTTCTGGCTGTCGCTGTTTCCGTTTGCCACTGGATGGATGGGCGAGAACCACTTCGCCGCAGTGCCTACCGCCTTGTATGGCCTGGTACTGCTGGCCGCTGCCATCGCCTACTGGATTTTGCAGCGGGTGATTATTGCTGCGCAGGGTGAGTCGTCCGTACTCCGTCGCGCCGTGGGTGGGGACTGGAAAGGCAAGCTGTCGCCCGTCCTGTATCTGCTCGCCATCCTGCTGACTTTTGTCGCATCCTGGGCAGCACAGCTCATTTATGTGGTCGTGGCCCTGCTCTGGCTGATCCCGGATCGCCGCATCGAGCGGGCGCTCAGGGCATGATGCTGCGATACCTCGCATCACTGCCGCCAGCCATGATGGTTTTATGGTGCTATCTGATCTGGTATCTGGTCACAGTTGTAAACCACTTCGACCCGAGCCCGCGCCTGTGGCTCAACGCCGTCGGCATCAGTGTCCTGGTAGGCGCGGCACTGGTGCTGAGCGTGGGCGTTTCGTCGCTGCGAAAATCGAGCAAATGGACCACATTCCGCCTGTTTCTCATGCCTTTTTGTGTTTCGAGTTTCGCTTCGCTCATCAAGGGAAAAGGCTTCCTGCTTGTAATACCGCCAACGCTATCAGAACGGATCGTGTCGTTCGGGGCATGCATGGCTTTTATCCTGATTGTGATGGGAGTCAAGGCGGCCGCACGTCAGCAACGTGTCCACGATATCAACCCGACCGACACAAAAAAATCGTCGGCTGAGTAGACGGCATCCGCAATCAGGTTTTGACATGAGGATCTGAGATACCAGCCTGGCTGGCTATCTCAATTGCTGACGTACATACGACATAACGCGCTTAGGTCTGTTTCGATTCGGTCTGCACCGGTCGCTTTGTCTAGCCGTTCGAATGTCTCATCGCTGCCAAGAAGCGGCCGTTCGAGTTGGCCGACATGGACGGCAGCAGATCGGCCAGAACTGACGTTAGCCAACAGGGCGTAATTCTTGGCGAATGACCGCAATATTGAAACCGGCTAAATTCACACACTCGGCAGATTGATACGGTGGGGATAGGATCGCGACCGTCTGAATACCGCGCTATTCCAGCCGTTCACATAATGTGACGCCTCACAATGCTGACCAATCAGTACATCAGAAACCAATTTCAGCCGAAGAGTCCTTCTGCCGCCCGCGCTTAATCGCCCAGACGAAATGCCACTTGTAGACGGAGCCATGTTGTACCGAAGCAAATCCGAAGTTTTCTAAACCCAGAACAAACTTCTGAAGGTCATTGCCTGCGGCTGGGTGGTATATCAATAATTGCCCGCCTGGCTTAAGTGTTCGATAAGCCTCAACAATGTATTCACGGATGTTCGATCCCATCAATGACAAACTGAAAACAGCGGCATCTAGAATCGCGTCATCCAGCGGAGAGTTGGCCATGTCGCAAGCAGTCACGCTGGGATTGATTGCTACATGATCCATGGAGTAGACGGTATGAATATCACGAAGAGCAATAGCCAACTGCGCCTGACCGCAACCGAAATCGCCCACCACGGAGCCGCGTGGTAAATTTTCCGTCAAGTGTTTTATGCATTCCTCACGCGGAACGTTTTTCCATAGTCGCTCTTGCTCCTGAAATCTCGTGTGGTAGTAACACCATTCTTCTGGATTACCCTGGAGCCGCTCGTGCGTTATGGACGAATGTGCGCTATTCCAGCGGGCGTTAAGGTGCGAGAAGTCACCATAGGAAGCAAAGCGCCTACTGGATTCATTTTGGTCAGTCTCATCCAACGGTACGCGGATTTCCCTGCGCTCGATCTCCGACAAGCCTTCCTCAGCAATGCGTTTTAGCCAGCCCATCCAATAGCTCGCCGCCTTCTCTGGTGTGAGCTGACTCGATGTATCTGGAATTTCACCATCCACTGCCGCTCGGGCGATATCACGCTTGTTTTCGATGCGCCCAAGTTTAGCCTCGCACCAACTCCATTCCTGCCCGTCACCCAGGACTGAGTAGGTCTTGGGTATGTGGATATCGAGCGTGTTGAATTTAAAGCCCTCGCGATCAAACCGTCCAACCGCTTGTTCGTAATCAGTGGCTGTCCACGGTAGGGTCGCAAATATCACGTTATTGCAGACAAACTGTAAACCGTCGACTCCTGTTCCAACGGTTTTGATCGATGCGAGGAGCACATCCACGTCACCCCGCATAAATTGATCCAGCATATCGGCGTAACCAATTTCGGTCGCCAGCTTCTCGTCGCCGGTGTAGACCCCAACCGACAGGCCAGTCTGTCTTATCACTTCGACCAGATACGGAATAATCTCTTTTACATAATCGGTGAACACTACCGTTTTCGGTTTCAGATATCGCTTGATGATCGGCCAACGGGCGCGGACGAGAACAGCTTCAACCTGCTGCGGGTGTGGCTTGTGTCCCAACTCCAGAAGATTCTGGATATATGGAGTGCAATCAACCGGGTGAATTTGCGGAGCGCGATCTGTCCGGTATTTGGGCATCATCCTGAAGCCCATGGTCGTGAACTTCTGATACAACTTCATGCAGTTCTGAATATTGATGTTAGTACCGATGTCGGTATGCTCAAGACTGCTTACGAGTTCAATGAGGGACTTACCCTCCTGTAAATTATTGATGATGGGCGTGGCTGACATTCCCAGCACACGGGGCTTCGGCCGATTCCCGGGAACGTCTGTAATCAGCCCATTCAACAGCCTGCGGCGTTGGCTCTCGAAGCCCTCATCGCGCTGCTTGACCTGATGCAACTCATCGATGACGACAAAGTCGATCATGTTTGTTTCAATAAAACGCTTGAGATGGCTCTCGTTGCGATTCTGGAATAACTCGTGGTTTAGAACCAGATAACGTGGCACTGGTCTTGCAGACCAAACAGGCTGCCAGGTTTTTTCTCGCACGTCCGAATCAGGAAAGGCATTCAAAATCGTGCGCGACCACCCCCCAACAGTGGCATTCGGGCACGAGATTACGGTCATCTGTGCACCTATGACCCGACTGGCCAAGATAGCCGACAAGGTCTTTCCCGTTCCGGTGCCGCTTAGGTTAAGAACCCGACTGTCTTTGAATACCTTGTATGCAATGAGTGACTGCATTAGCTTTGGCGTGCGGATAACCCCATCGGCATCCTTGAATGAATAGCCTTGTGGCAGGGGCAGTTGCTTGCTACGCGTATATTCCTCAAGGAAGCTGTCCCGCGCAGACTCACTGTAGGTATTACCATGGTGCAGCCGTGCTTCTTCCAGTGCTACCTGCTCATCCTCAAAGCAACGCCGCCAAAGCTTGCCGGCCGCCTTGGCGACAAGAAACTGCACCGCCTCGGCATCGCTGGAAGTCTGGACGAGGATGTCAGTCACCTTTTCAAGCGATGTCAGGGTGTCAATTGTTCTGGGCGAGGGCAGATGCTGCTCAACGTCTTCTCGATAGAGCTCATCGTTAGGGTTGTCCTGCTTTTTCTTGTGATCATTTTTTTGAAGATGCCTGCCGACACTGGCAAAGGCATCTTCGACTGATTCGATATCTGGATCAAACAGGGCTTCAACAAGTTCACCCTTCTCACCCTTCACCCATCGCTCAATCTCTTCCCGGGGCAGATAGCCTGACTGCATAGCAGTAACGAAATTGTCAAAAGTGCGGTCACGGTTGGTATTCTTGCCGGTCTTGGTCATTCCCTGCTGTTCAAACAGGACATAAACTTCGGAAGGTGTCAGGGAATGCAGCGCATCACCGAGTGACTCGACGAATGCGCGAACAAACTTCAACGTAACCCTGTGGATGTCTCGCGAGTACTTCAGCCCATAGTGATTCGCGATTTCAAACCAGGTATCTCCTGCGCCCCCGCGAGTGAGGATGGCTATGATCGTGCTGGGGTTGGGCGCATATTTTCTGCATTCAGTTTGCGTTGGCATGACATTGGCGTGCCCTTCCTTTTCCGCCACTTCATGCAGAAATTTCCCGATGCGCTCTTCTGTCCAATATGTACGAGTACCATCTTCTGCAACTTGTTGCCCTTGATAAATCAACCCAGCAAGAGTTGCCACCTTTGACTGACCGCCGAATCTTCCAATAGCACCTCGTAAACTATTGCGGCCATGCCCTTCAAGTTCCTTTTGCTTGGGCATGAATTCCGGCCTGCCGATTTCGACAGCAAAAGCTTTCACCTCATAAAGCACGCGTTCTAGTGTCCATTGCTTGGCCTCTTTGAGTTCGGCATCGGCGTTAGCCCCAAGTTTCACTGCGAGCTGATAACGTTCTTGTGGATGTAGCGGCCCATGCCGCCTGCTTTCAGGCAGAAAAACTTTCCGCATTGCTGCGGGTAAGTTGAGGTGATATTCGGACATCACTTCGTTGCAAGGCAGTCGATTTTGCGCATCCTGCTGAGTTTGAAGAAACGTGATCGCTTGCGTCGTCCAGGCCTCCGTGTAAATGTTTGTAACGACGGAGTCGTACCTTTTCTCGATTTGGCGTACTCGCTCACGTGTCACCCCGAGATCAATTGCAATGGCTTCAAGGGTGTCACCATGAAACCTGCGTAGACACACCTCAGCATCACGCGGGGTGTTAAGAAGGTGCTGTATTTGTTTTTCAATCTGGTGAAACGTCAACGGCTCCGTATCGGGTGTACGCCGATAAGTGGCGAGCAGATCGTCAAACACCCTCGGATAGCTCGCTTCCAGCTGATCAGCAAGTTCCTGGCGTTTCCCTAGCGCATTCTCAATAAAGCTTTGGAGTTCTTGTGCGGCACCTTTCCCAATGTTCGGAAGGCTCAATAGCAGTGCGGTGGCTTTTTTGCCCCCATCGAGGTACTCGCCTACAGAACCATATGGAAAAAGTCCTTCATTTATCCCTTTGGTGATCCCATTGCGCAGTCTGACACTCGCATGACACTGATCTAGCAGTTCAGGAAAAGTAAGCGTCCGGATGGAGCTGTTTCGTATTGGGGTGTTATTTCCTTCGTCACCAGGATTTGCTTCTGGTACGCGATATGTACCTGACGCTAAAGCTTCCGCGATTACTTCGTTCAATTCCCTCGCGGTCTTCTTGCCGAAATTTGGGATTTGCATCAATCGCGCAACACCAGACTCGCCTGCATCTAGATAATCCCCAATAGTCTGAAACGGAAAACGGCCTTCCTCAATCCATCGGCTGAAGCAATTCCGAAGCCTGACGGATACTTGGTTCTGTTCAAGAAAGACGGAAAAGGAAAGTGACCGAACAGCTAGCAGAGCTGAATCAGAGTTGTGAGGCCTGACGGATACTTCGCCCTGTTCAAGAAAGTCGGGAATGGGAAGTGACTGAATAGCTAACAGAGCTGGATCAGAGTCAGGTATTAGAGGCATAAGGTTAGACGTGATTATTTGCGTAAATTATGTCGGCAATTTCGATATTACCTGGCAATGGCTCATGCAGGATGCATCACCCTTGGGCTTTGCAGCCCACCTACGGGCTTCGGTTGGGTCTACAAATTAAATTGTCGTCCAATGCGTCCCGACATACACGCCTCCCTTTGCAGATGGCCGCTGTATGCTGCAAAACGGTCCCTCGACGAATTTGCCGCGACCGTTTCTTCAGGGTCGAAAGCGCCAAATCAATATTGTCGAAAGCTGTCACTGCCGAGTGTCGGGTATCAGGGGGTGGTGACCGTCAGCTCAGGCCGACGATCTGTCGCCCAGGCATCCCATTTGGCAGGCCGATTTATACCCTGCAGCCGACGTCCACCGTCTGAAGTTCCGCTTAGCACCAGACTCCTGCCGTACACCAGGACGAGGTGGAGGTCGCGTCCTCGGGCGAAGCGGAAGTTCGGGATAGCCGGGGCCAGCGTCTTTTGGGTGGATTTCAAACTGACATCCGGATTCGGCAGGCGCCCCCCCCAATACCACTTGTTATGCGACCGGCTGCGGGGGATAGACGAAGAAACGTACAACGCAGTATTCTGTGCACAATTCTGTCATCCCGCTTCAAGGAGTGAGTCATGGGTTTTTCTGTCGGCGACGTGGTGCCCTTTACGCAGGCACGCGCAACTCTTTCCGAACTAGCCGACCAGGCCAAGGCAGGTTCCGAAAAAATCATCACCAAAAACGGCGAAAGTTATGTCGCCCTGATCGACGCTGATCGGCTCGACTACTACCACCGTCTGGAACGCGAACGCATCCATCTGCTGCTCATCGACGATGCCCGTCGGGGGTTGGCCGACATTGCTGCCGGGCGCAGCTTTGAGGCCGACGGTGCCATCGAACGGCTGCAACAGCGCCGGGCCGCGACCGCTTCCGCCAAACCGTCCAACGCGGGCAAGCCCACCCGGAAGCGTGGCTGAGCAGCTGTACCGGGTCGAACTGACCGCGAGTTTTCTGGAACGCCCCGACGCTGTCGAAGCCTACCTGCGGGAATCCGAAGCGAGCTTTGCCTTCGATGCGCTGCTGGCCGAGTTGCGCGCCACGGTTATCCCCAACCTGAGTCGCTTCCCACGCATCGGCCGGCGCTACCTGGACAACCCGCCGCAATCAGCCGAAGCACTGGCCCAACTCGCCGCGCTGCCTGCTGGTGCCGCTCTGGCCCTGCGCGAGTACCTGCACAGCGACTACCTGATGCTGTACACCGCATCAGAGACCGACGCCACCGTGTACCTGCTGTCCATTCGGCATCACCGCCAGCTTTCCTTCGACTTCGTCGGCCTGTGGCCGGGTGCCTGATAGCATCCCTATCCCTGCCCCCCAGCGCTCCCGGCACCCAGCCGCTCAAAACTTTTTCGATTCGCCCTGCACTGGCAGCTGCAAGCGCCGCATCGCCACGGCAGCCGCCGCAGTGCGGGTTTCCACGCCCAGTTTTTCGAACAGGTTTTCGAGGTGTTTGTTGATGGTGCGGTGGCTGATGCCGAGGATGTCGCCGATGTCGCGGTTGGTTTTGCCGTAGATGACCCAGTAGAGCACTTCGGCTTCGCGCAGGGTGAGACGGAAGGCGTCCATCAGGGTGCGGGTCATGGCGGCGTCGCTTTCTTCGTGCAGCACGAGCAGGCATTCGCCTTCTTCGGTGAGGCCGTGCAGGGCGCACAGCATGCGGCCTTCGTCGCCTGCGATTTCGAGTACGGGGGCGGGCGGCGGCGCGGCCATGGCGCTTTGCAACCAGTGGTGGATGCGGGTGATCAGGGCGGGCGGGGACGCTGCGCCGTATTTCAGCATCAGGGTGCGTGCCAGCGGGGTCTGCCAGACCAGTGCGCCGTCGGCGGGGCGTATCGACAGACAGGCCTGGCCGTAGGCGTCGAGTACGCTGCGCGCCTGCTGGGTCTGCCGTGCGCTCTGCACATGGGTGGCGATGCGGGCAAGCACTTCGGCGGGGCGGATGGGTTTGGTGACGTAGTCGGTGCTGCCGGCGGCAAAGGCGGCCACGACGTGTTCGGCTTCGGTCAGACCGGTCATGAAGATGATCGGGATGCGTTCGGTGTCGGCGTCGGCCTTCAGTCGCCGCGCAACTTCAAAGCCGTCCATGCCGGGCATCACGGCGTCGAGCAGGATGATGTCGGGCAGGCTCTGGCGGGCGCGCTGCAATGCGCTTTCGCCGTTGGTGGCCACCAGCACGGCATAGCCTGCTTCGTCCAGCGCGTCATACAACAGCGAGAGGTTTTCGGGCACGTCGTCCACGATCAGGACGACATCCTGATTCATGCGGTCAATGGCGGGCATCGGTGTGCTTACGCAGGACGGCTTTCATTGCGTCGAACTGGAAACGCCCGGCCAGGCTGCGCATCACGCGCACGAATTCGCCGTGCGACACGTCCTGGCGTTCGATTTCGTCGAGCTTGTTGAGGATGCCGCGCATGTAGCCCAGGTCGATCAGTTCGGTCAGCGCAGTCAGCTCGGCGGGCGCAGGGGCGATGATCGCTGCCGCCGGGGCGGGTGCCGGGCTGGCGGGGGCCGGGCCGTCGGCACGCAGCCATTGCAGTTGCAAACGCGCTTCCAGCCAGTCGAGCAGGTCATCGACACGCAGCGGCTTGGTAAAAAAATCTTCGCTGCGCAGGCCGACCGGATTGTCGGTACCTTTCTCGAAGGCGTTGGCGGAAATGATCGCCACGGCGGCCTGGGTGAGCCCGTCCTCGCGCAGGTGGCGCAGGGTTTCCCAGCCGTCCATGCCCGGCATGGCCAGATCGAGCAGGATGACATCGGGCGCAAACCCGGGAACGCGATCCAGACATTGCTGGCCGTTATGCGCCTCGGCCATCACAAAGCCCAGTGGTTGCAGTATGTTCACCAGCAATTCGCGGTCTACCTGTTCGTTGTCCACCACCAGTATCCGCCGCTGCGGGCCCGCATAGCCGATGCGTTGTGCCAGCGGACGGTGTTGCGCGCGCGGCTCGATATGAATGCTGGGCAGGAACAGCCGGATATCGAATCGGCTGCCGCTGCCGGGGTCGCCGTGCACGCCAAGTTCGCCGCCCATCACGTCGGTCAGCATGCGGGCAATCGTCAGCCCGAGCCCGGTGCCGCCGGTGACGCCGACATGCGCCGCGCTGCCGCGTGAAAAGGGTTCGAAGATGTGGCTGATTTCGTCCGGCGCGATGCCGGGGCCAGTATCTTCGACGGTAAAAATCGCGATTTCACGCTGATACCGGACCCGCAGCGTAATGCTGCCGCTGACGGTGAACTTGACGGCATTGCCCAGGATGTTGAGCAGAATCTGGCGCAAGCGCCGTTCGTCTGCCCGCACCATGGCGGGCAGGGGGCCTTCGGGCAGGTAATGGAAATCCAGGCCTTTTTGCCGCGCCTGCTGTTCAAACATGCTGACCAGTTGCTGGAGGAATTCCGCAAAATCCAGCGACTGCACGTTGAGCGTGAGTTTGCCGCTTTCAATGCGCGCGATATCGAGCGTGCCTTCGATCAGCGACAGCAGATGGTCACCGCTGCGGCGGATGACGTTGATCGCCTGCCGTCGCTGCGGCGGAATGGATTTGTCCTGATCCAGGATCTGCGCGTAGCCGAGGATGCTGTTCAACGGCGTGCGCAGCTCGTGGCTGATCGACGTGATATAGCGACTTTTGGCCTGATTGGCGAGGTCGGCGGTGAGCTTGGCCTGCTGCAGCAGCGCGTCGGTGCGCTGGTGGGAATGAATTTCCTGCATCAGCAATTCGGTCTGGCGATTGGATTCTTCCTGCGCCACCTGGCGGCTTTTGTGGGTGAGCACCAGCCACCAGGCCACCACGCCGGATACCAGCAGCAGCGCAGCAAACGCGCGCAGATACGATTGCTGCAGGGCGGGCAGCAGCGCGGCCGATTCGCCGGTGAGCGCCAGCACTTCCTGGTAATACAGCAGGCCCATCAGCAGGATCAGCAGCGGCACGATACCGGCCATCAGCAGAAGATAGTGGCCGAGACCCGCATCGAGAAAAGGCCGCGCCTGCGCGGGCAGAAAGCGTTCGAGCAGCGCGGCCCACTGCGCGCCCAACCGCGCGTGCGGTTTGCACAGGTCATGGCAGCGCGCGTCGAGCGAGCAGCACAGCGAACAGATTTGATCCTGGTAAGCCGGGCAATGCGCGAGGTCGGGCGCTTCGTAATCCTTGCCGCAGATGCAGCAGCTGTGTGTGCCCACCGTAGCGGACACCGGCGCGCTTGGCCGCGCCAGGTAGTAGCGCCCGCCGGTGAGCCAGGCGAGCAGGGGTGTGGCCACCAGCGCCGCGCCGAGCGCGATGAAAATCGCAAAGGGTTGCAGCGCATCGCCAAACAGCCCGACATAGGTGACGACCGACAGCCCCGAGGCGATGCCCATCGCCCCCACCCCCACCGGGTTGATGTCATACAGATAAGCGCGGCGAAATTCGATACCGGGCGGCGACAGGCCGAGCGGCTTGTTGATCACCAGATCGGCGACCACCACCATCATCCACGCGACTGCGACGTTGGAATACAGGCCGAGCACGCGGCCCAGCGCCTGAAAGACTTCCAGCTCCATCAGCATCAGCGCGATCAGGATATTGAACACCACCCACACCACCCGCCCGGGATGGCTGTGGGTGAGCCGGGCAAAAAAGTTGGACCAGGCGAGCGACCCGGCGTAGGCGTTGGTGACGTTGATCTTGAGCTGCGAAATCACCACGAACAGCACGGTGGCGGCGACCGCCCAGCCGTAGGGCAGGATGTATTCATACGCGATCAGGTACATCTGGTTCGGATCGACCGCCTGCTCGACCGGCACCATGTGGCTGATCGCCAGCCAGGCCAGCAGCACCCCGCCGAGCATTTTCAGCACGCCGGGGATGACCCAGCCGGGGCCGCCGATCACCACGCTGGCCCACCAGCGGCGATGATTGGCGGGGGTGTGGGCGGGCATGAAACGCAGGTAATCGGCCTGCTCGCCCATCTGCGTAATCAGCGCCAGCCCCACCGCCATCGCGGCACCAAACAGGTGGATGTCGAAATTCGTCGTGCCCTGGCCGGCATAGCCGGTGATGCCGGCAAACGCGCCGGGCTCCTGCACCAGCAAAAACGCAAACGGCAGCACCAGCATGATGAGCCAGACCGGCTGGCTCCAGGTTTGCAGCGTGCTGATCACCGTGACCCCGTGGGTAACCAGCGGAATCACCACCAGCGCACAGATCAGATAGCCCCAGGCCGGCGGAATGTTGAATGCCAGCTCCAGCGCATACGCCATGATCGCCGCTTCCAGCGCAAAGAAAATGAAGGTGAACGACGCATAGATCAGCGACGTGATCGTCGAACCGAGATAGCCGAACCCGGCCCCGCGCGTCAGCAGATCCATGTCCACCCCGTAGCGCGCGGCGTAGACGCTGATCGGCAGGCCGACGATGAAGATGATCAGCCCGGTGGCAAGGATCGCCAGGGTGGCATTGAGAAAGCCATAGTTCACCAGCAGCGTTGCGCCTACCGCTTCCAGCACCAGAAACGCGGCTGCGCCAAAGGCGGTGTTGGCGACACGCGATTCCGACCATTTGCGATAGGTGTGCGGCGTGAAGCGCAGCGCATAGTCTTCCATGGTCTCGTTCGCGACCCAGGTGTTGTAGTCGCGACGCACCTTGATGACACGCTGGATGGCTTTCGGTGGCGGGCTGCCGGTCGGTTCCATCGGTGTGGCAAACGCTCCTGGTCAAGCGGGGTCATGTATCTGTGCCGGGTCGCGTAACCCGGGCGGGTTGCGGCTGCGGCAAGCGCAAATATATCAGCGCTTGCCTGCTACCGAGCGTCGTTTCATTAAATAGGATCGCGGCTGAATTAGAGCGAAGTTGCCGGATCGGTTATTCGGTATCAGCCATCCGGTTTCAGGGTGCGGCTGAGTTTGACCCGGTCGGCTTCGGTGGCAGCACGCGCACGGGTTTCCAGCTGGCGATACAGCTGGATGACTTCGTCGGCCAGCGGCGTGAGCTGGGCACCGCCGCCGTGCGCGCCGCCCTTGCTGGTTTCCACCAGCGCGTTCTTGAAACAGCGGTTCATGGTATCGACCAGGTGCCAGGCGCGCTTGTAGCTCATGTCCATGCTGCGCCCGGCCGCCGCAATCGAACCGGTTTCGCGGATCGCTTCGAGCAACTGCACCTTGCCGGGGCCGAGCGCAATGGCATCGTCGAGCATCAGGCGAAAAACGAGACGCGGTTTCATGCTGCAATGATAGCCGGGTGCCGTCCGGTCGGCGCGCAAGGCGGTCGCGGCGCAAGGATTCGATGAACCGTCAGGATCAGGCCGGACTCGTGCTCAGGCCAGCGCTGCAATCCACTGAGTGGCCCGCCGCAGCTTGTCGGTCATATCCCTGCTCAGGTTTTCCAGCAGGGTAATTTTCAGCAGTGGCGTCTGCTCAGAAAGCCGGTTGAAGTCGGCGGCTTCAAGCACGCGGCACGTGACCTCGGTGTCGGCGACCACGGTCGCACTTCGGGTCGATTGCCCCAGCAGTACCATCTCGCCAAAATTCATGCCCGGGCCCATCGAGGAAATTCTCTGATGGGTGCCGCTCGCGAGCGGCACCAGGATACTGATCTGGCCGGACTCGATGAAAAAGATGCGTCCATCGCCGGTCTGCCCGGATTCCAGTATCTGTTCGCCCGGGGCGTAGTGCCGGGAATGGGCGGCCAGCTCGACCTCCTGCATCAAGGCTTCGGGTATGCCCTTGAAAAGCGGGAAATTGCTCAGCGATGCAACGCGTTCAGGTGGTGGCGATGCCATGCAGAACAGGCGGTTTTCGCACCATTCCACGGCCAGATCGTTGTCTTCGAAATTGAGGAAACCCCGGTCCCCGCTCCATCCCGCCTTGCTCAGGGGCTCGATGATTTCGGCGCGCGCGTGTATCCGCGAAAACACAACCGCGAGCCCGTCTTCCATGAAACCGAGGCGCGCCTGATTCAGGATCCGGGCAGCGCTCTCGGAAATGCCCCGCACCAGGTGCATGTCGAGTATGAAGCTGTGACTGTCGGGGGCCATCTCCCGCATTTTGCGAATGATGTACTCGATACCGTCCACCGCAAGCAGACCATGCAGGCACAGATACTTGATGCGGTGGGCGTGCTCTTTCAGGCAGGCGCGCAAATCTGCACCGGGTTGCCGCCGCGAAGGCGCATCGGCTCCGGTGTATACGCGTTCCAGTGACATCCGGGGATCGCCGACGCGTGAAAAGGCATGCAGACCGAAATCCCTGGAGATCTGCTTGCACGCCTCGATGCCGCGCAGGCTATTGCCTTTTTCGTCCAGCGGCGGTGAAAACACGCCGATGCCAAAGCGTCCCGGCAAGGCGGCGATGATGCCGCCACCCACACCGCTCTTGGCCGGAATGCCAACTTCATACAGCCAGCTGCCGGCGTAGTCATACATGCCACAGGTTGCCATGACGCTGAGCACCCGTTCGACATGTTCAGTGGGCAGCGCACGCACACCGGTCAGCGGATGTACGCCGTCATGGGCCAGGGTTGCCGCCATGTACGCCAGATCGCGGCAAGTGACCAGGATCGAACATTGGCGGAAATAATTTTCCAGCGTGGTCATGGGGTCGCCGTCAATGATGCCGAAATTCTTCAGCATCCAGGCGATGGCGCGATTGCGAAAACCGGTTTCGCTCTCCGAGCGGTACACCGATTCGTCGACCGTGATTTCCCGGCCCATGAATGCGGCCATCGACGATTCGATGCGTTGCCACTGGGCTTCTGCGGTGTCGCCGCTGACCAGACTGGTGGACGCGATTGCACCAGCATTGATCATTGGATTGAACGGTGCCCCAGTTTGGGGATTGAGGCTGATGGAATTGAAGGCCTCACCACTCGGCTCCACGCCCACCCGGGTGGAGACGAAATCGCGTCCCCGATCTGCCAGCGCGGTGGCATAGACAAAGGGTTTGGAAATCGACTGGATCGTGAAGCTCTGCTCAACATCCCCGGCCGAGTAGGCCACGCCGTCCATCGTCACCAGACAAATCCCCAGCCATTGCGGATTGGCCTTGGCGAGTTGCGGAATATAGCTTGCCAGTTGGCCGCCTTCCACGGTGACCAACCTGCGGTGGAGGTCTTCCAGGTAAGTCTGTATGGGCGATTGCATGAGGCGATTATAGGGGGAGGTGGGCGCTTCCAAGCAAACGCCGGGCCATGGTCGATGCGCAGACTGAACTGCGGATTGCGGTGACCGCACTTGGGTTTGGAGTGTCCGGATGGGACAGGCCAGGCCAACCCGTGGCGGATGCATATCGTGGTGTCGGCGAAGCCTTGGGTGAGATCGTGACTGGGCGTGCGGGCACCCGACGAGGGGACCGCCCGAGGGGCCTGAGTTTTTGGGCGTGCAACTGTCGGATTTTTTTACAGTTGACCAAGCTTTTATGACCTTGAAACATCGATATCCAAGTTGCTTTCAATTTATCTTATTGTTTATAAAGTAACTTTCAAAACGAGTCTATTTCGGTATGGAAATTGCTTGTTATTTGCGCACATATTTGTATACAACGTACGGTCCAATGTGTGTACATTATTGTATACAATAGGCCGCGCGCAAAACTATCCTCCAGTAATTGCCTGGAACGGGGCGTGTGTATGCAGCATGGGTGCGTTTGATGCCGCAACCAGGTACGAACAAGCCGCAAACAATAGCGGCCTTGGCCATAAGCCTTTCGGAGAAAGTTTCAAGTTGTTCAACCGCAAGACCAGAGTGGGGATGGGAATGGCCAGGTTTCTGAAGGTTTCGTACGGCAGCGCAGTGGCGCTTTGTTTTGCTGTGTTGCAGATGCATCAGCCAGTGCTGGCCCAGGGAGCCTGCCGCGAACCTGCGGGACGCTTCGTCTCGATCGAGGGCAATGTGCAGGTCAGCAGCGATGCGCAACCGGCCTGGCGAGCTGCCACGCCGTCGCAAGGGCTGTGCAAAGGCGACACCATCCGGGTCGGCGAATTGAGCCGGGCTGCGGTGGCGCTGGTCAACCAGGCGGTGATGCGGCTGGATCAGAACACCACCATGCGCCTGGTCAATATCAGCGCCAAACCGGAAGAGCGCTCGCTGCTTGAAGTGGCGAAGGGCGTGATCAACACTTTCATCCGCAAACCGCGCCTGCTTCAGGTCAGTACGCCCTATCTCAACGGATCAGTCGAAGGTACGGAATTCCAGGTCGATGTTGCCGGGAATGCGTCATCCATCCTCGTCCTCGAGGGGCGTATCCTGGCGTCCAACGATCTGGGCAAAGTCGCGATCAACCCCGGCGAGATTGCCGAGGCGCAGGCCGGCAGTGCGCCGTCAACCCGACTGTTGGTCAAGCCGCGCGATGCGGTGCAATGGGCGCTCTACTACCCGCCGCTCGATGCCGGCGCGGGCGACGTGGCGGGCGGCTTTGCAGCGCTCGACAAGGTTGCCGCCCAGGATCGCGATGCCGCATGGCAATTAAAGCGCGCAGCGCTGTTGCTGCAGGTCGGGCGTCAGGAAGAAGCGCGCGCTGCACTTGACACGGCCCTGACACTCGACCCCAAGGCCGGCGAGGCCCATGCCTTGAGCGCCATCATTCATGTCGTGCACAACGAACGGCCGCAAGCGCTGGCCGCTGCGGAACAGGGGCTTGCGCTGAGCGACACCGCCGCCACCCGTATCGCGCTATCGTATGCGCAACAGGCCGATTTCCGCATCGAGGCGGCGCGCGACACGCTCGAGGTCGCAGTCAAGAACCAGCCCGACCATGCTCTCGCATGGGCGCGGCTGAGCGAACTTCAGCTGATGCTGGGCGACAAGGCCCAGTCCCGTGCGGCGGCGGCGCAGGCGACGAAACTCGCGCCCACGCTGGCACGCACGCATCTGGTTCAGGGTTTCGCCGAGCTCGCGGATTATCATGACACGCAGGCGGCGGCGAGTTTTCAGCGTGCGATTGAGCTGGATGCCGCCGATCCGCTTGCGCATCTGGGGCTGGGGCTGGCCCAGATCAGCGAAGGCCAGATTGCAGCGGGACGTGGCGAGCTGGATGTGGCGGTCGCACTGGACGCCAACCAGGCTTTGCTGCGCGCGTACCTCGGCAAAGCCTACTTCGAGGAACGCCGCTCGCCGCTCGACAGCCAGCAGTTCGAGATCGCCAAACAGCTCGATCCCAACGATCCCACCGCCTGGCTGTATGACGGCATCAGCAAGCAGAGCAGTAACCGCCCGGTGGAGGCGCTCGCCGATCTGGAGCAATCCTTGGCGCTGAACGACGGGCGGGCGGTGTATCGCAGTCGCCTGTTGCTGGACAAGGACCGTGCCGCACGCGGCACCAGCCTGGCGCGCGTCTACAACGACCTGGGCTTCCCGGAACTCGGCGTGAACGAGGCGACGCGCTCGCTCGCAATCGACCCGGCCAATGCGTCGGCGCACCGCTTCCTGTCCGACAGTTACCAGAACGTGCGGCGACGCGAAATCGCGCGGGTCAGCGAACTGCTGCAGGCGCAGATGCTGCAGGACCTCAACCTCAACCCGATCCAGCCCAGCACCAGCGAGACCAGCCTCAATATCGCCAGCGCGGGTGGACCGGCGGGTGCGGGCTTCAACGAGTTCACCCCGCTGTTCCAGCGCAACCAGATGCAGTTCAATCTCTCCGGCCTCGCCGGCAACAACGACACCCTTGGGGCTGAGGCCACGCTGTCCGGCGTCTACGACCGCTTCTCCTTCGGCTTCGGCGCGCTGACTTATGACACCGACGGCTGGCGTCCCAACAACGGACTCGAGCAGGACCTCTACAACGTCTTTGCCCAGGCTGCGCTGACCGAACAGGTCAATGTCCAGTTCGAGCACCGCCACCGCGAATCGACCGAGGGCGACCTGGCGTTCAATTTCGACCCGGATTATTTCCTCAGCGACAAGACCACCGAACGGGAACAGGACACCACACGGATCGGCGTGCGCTATTCGCCTTCGGTGCGGTCGCATCTGTTGCTGTCCTATATTCATGGCGAGCGCAACGAAGCACAGCAAATTGTGGTGCCGGGGGTCCTGACCGACGACGGGATGCTCGACGAAAAAGCTAATCAGCTTGAAGCGCAATTCCTGCAGCAACTCGATACGATGAATTTTGTCGTCGGTGCGGCATGGAGCAAATCGGATCGCGACAGAACGCAGGTTGTCGATTTTTTGCCGCCCCTGGATTTTCTGGATTCGACTTCGCAGGTTGAGACGCCGATTGAGAATTCCCGTGCCTACGCCTATGCCTATCTGCGTCCCGGCGCGACCGTCTGGACGCTGGGCTTGAGTCATGACGACTACGAGGAAGACACGTTCAGGGAGACCGGCTTCAACGCCAAGCTGGGCGTTCAATGGAATGTCAGTCCGGACCTGCAGTTGCGCGCGGCCGCCTTCCAGGTCGTCAAGCCCGGGCTGGTGAGCAACCGCACCCTGGAGCCGACCCAGGTGGCCGGTTTCAACCAGCTGTTCGACGATGTGAACGGCACCAAATCGCGGCGCTATGGCGTGGGTCTGGACTGGCGGCTGCGCTCGACGCTCAAGTCAGGCGTCGAGTTCACCCGGCGCACCCTGGACGAACCCCAGCTTGATTTTATTGCAGGCTGGGTGACCGAGGAGCGCAAGGAACGCTGGCACCGCCTGTATCTCGACTGGACACTGAGCGACCGCCTCGCGTTGCATTCCGAACTGGTCTACGACCGCTACAGCAGCGAAAGCGGGCTGGCGACCCAGTCCGGCGTGGTGCCGGAAAAAACAGTCACCTGGAGCCTGCCGGTGGCGCTGACCTACTTTGATCCTTCGGGGTTCTTTGCCGGGGCGGGCGTGACCTACGTTGATCAGTCGGTGCAGCGGGATGCCTTTGTGACCAGTATGGCCGCGCTCGATGGTTTCCAGATTTCCGGCGACGATGACTTCGTCGTGGTCGATGCCTCGATCGGCTATCGCTTCCCGAAACGGCGCGGCATGCTGAGCCTGGTGGTCAAAAACCTGTTCGATACCGAGTTCCAGTACCAGGACGACAGCTATCGTGAATTCCGCGACGAACCTTCCTCCGGGCCGTATTTCCCGGAGCGCACCGTCATGGGACGTTTTACCCTGAGTTTCTGAGGCGCGTCGCTCGCCTTTGAATTGCGACCTCACCGTTTTATCCACTTAATCATCAAGGAGCTAGGAAAATGAACAGACCAGGAATGCGGATTCTTACTGCTGCAATACTCATCGGCCATGCAGCACTGGCCTCGGCGTCGGACAACTCGGCGACGGTGCTGCCTGCTGAAGGCAACGTACAGTGTTCGGACTACGCAGCGAACGGCACCATCCTCCAGATGGCGTCGAGCAAGCTGTCCGAAACCGGAACCCTGAGCGGCGCGGAAAACCTGAGCGACGCGGATACCACCGGCGAGTCGGCCAGCTACACACTGGTCGGTGGAACCGTAGCCGGCTTCAGTGCAGCCACCACGCCCATCGACTACGCCGTTCTGAAATCGAGTAACGATGTTTCGGTTCTGATGTATCCCTCGGGTGGCGTTACGGAAGACGGCGACATGCGCCTGACCGTGAATGGCGTCGACAAGGTGATTTCTACTATCAGCCTCTGCTACGGACTGGGTAACGAAGTTGCACCGCCCCCGCCGCCCCCGCCCCTGCAAACGCTCAAGTCCTGTGACGTCGACGCGATTCTCGACGCGACGGGTGTGACCTGCCCGGCCAGCGGCGAACGTACCCTGGTATGCAACTACGAGCTGGACAAATCGTTCTTCGGCATGTCCGATGGCAGCGATACCTGTTGTGTCTGCAACAGCGCGGCGCTGGTCGAATGCGATCCGAGCCAACCTGCCGGTGGCCCCAACGCCTGCCTGAACGACGGTGCCAGCAAAACAACAGCTGCCGAAGTTCCGGTTGACATCCAGTTGAACAATGACCCGTACTACCGCTCCTGCATCGGCGGCAGTTGCACCTACTACGCGTACTGAGCCGTTTGGCTGCCCGCCTGCATCCCGGATAGACCCGGGGTGCAGGCGACCTGCGTGGCAGTGACCCAGACCACGCGTCCCGGTGCCTCGGGATGCGCACCAGGGCCGGGCTTCTGCGCCACAAGTTTTTGGGTCTTGGCGTATTCAGACGTTTACTATCACGGACATGGATAAGGCCACGACCTCCTTCTCCCCGGATGCTCCAGGGGCGGTTCGCTATGCGCTCGACCGGCTTCGGTCCGAGTTGCCGCGCCATCTGTATTACCACAATGCCCTGCATACCGAAGCCGATGTGTTGCCTGCGGCTGTGCGACTGGCCAGACTCAGCCAGTTAGCCGAACCTGACATCCGCTTGCTCGAAGTCGCGGCCGCCTTCCACGACCTCGGCCAGGTCAAACGGTTTCTGGGACACGAGCAGATCGGTGCCGACATCGTGAGCGTAACGCTGCCACGTTATGGCTTTGGCGCACAGGATATCGAACGCATCAAGGGCATGATACTCGCGACCGAGTTGCCGCAGACGCCGCTTAATTACGAGCAGGAGCTGCTCTGCGATGCTGATCTCGATTCACTGGGCAGGGACGATTTCTTTGCGACCAGCAAGGCGCTTTGGCAGGAAAGAAAGGCGTGTGGTGTGGATGTCCCCTGGCCGCTTTGGCTGGAAACCCAGTATCAGTTTCTGCACACGCACCTATACTTCACCCCGGTCGCGCGTGAATTGCGCAACGCGGGCAAGCAGAAGAATCTCGAATTGCTGGAACGCCTGATGCGGGGCGAGTCGGTGCCAGGGTGTGATATTGAGTGAGCCCGGCACACGGGCGCTACACCCCGTGTGCCTCACATTCACCGGAAAAGGAGAACAGGATGTCGCTCTTTGAGAATTTGCGTGAAGGAGACCTGGGCAAGATCATGGCCCGGGGCAAGCAGGCGTCGTTCAAGCCCGGCGAACGGATATTCACTGAAGGCGATGAAGCGGACTATTTCTATTACGTCATGTCAGGCCGGGTGTCCCTTTTTATTGACAAGTTTCACACCAAGGAGGAAATCCGTCTGGCGCAGGCCGGCGACTGGTTTGGCGAAATGGCCATGTTCAACGGCAATCGACGAACCGCCAATGCCGCCAGTCAAGAGGACGCCACCTGTTTGACAGTGGCCCGGCCGGAATTCATGGAACTGCTGGACAGCGAGCCCGATTTGCGTGAAAAAATCCTGGCGATCATCAACCGGCGCAATGAAGAACTGGTGCTGAAAGAGAAGCTGATCGATGCCGACGGCATGTCCGACCAGGATACACATATCAGCATCAAGGGCGACCCCTCACTCAGGGAGTCGGCCATGCTGCGTGAGCGCTACGAGAGCGTCGTGGACCGTTTGCTGCCGGAACTCGTCGTCCGTTTCGAGGACTTGCTGCTCAACCGCTCGCCGCACCGGATCATGATCGGCTTCAATAACGGTGAAATCCGGATTGCAACCGTGCTCGACCCCTTCTGCGAAGAGTTTCACCCGGTCGTCCGCCTGCTGGATGAATCCTATGTTGACCGGCACTTCCCGAAAATAGACTATGCCCACAAGGCCAGCCTGATACGGCAGATATACCAGGGCATTCGCGCCGACGATTTTTTCGCTGCGCTCCCCGAGTACCTTCATCACGGTTACGACCGCTATTTCTCGCACTGGGAGCCGGTGCCGCCCGAGCAGATCAGACAAATCCTGTCGAAGCTGCCGACTCTCCGCAGTATCCCGAATTTCTATGTGCGCAGCGCCACGATCGGCATCCTCAAGGATGCGATCCACATGCAGTTCAACTGTGACGGTACGCACATTGTCAGCGCGCACGGCTACGAGCGTTTCCTAAGGGAAAACCTCTGAGTCGTCGGGGAGTGATGCCCGGGTGAGGATGTCCGGGTAGCGGCGTCAATGTCTGCCCTGGATCGCCGTCCTCAAACCCCGGGCCTCCCACAGTTCATTTGGATTCCATCCGGATCACGCGCGCATCGTCCGGGGGCGCGGTTGACCGGTCCAGATAGGCCTGGCAGCGTGCAATATAAAAACGCAAAGGGCCATCATCCGGGTAGTCAGCCTGGATCGCCTCGAAGGCCGCTGCCGCGCCGGCCCAGTCGGCCTGGTGGAAGACCGCCAGCGCCACGGCAAAACGCTGCGCGAGCTGACGCTGTTCCTCGTTCGCATCGGCGGTGGCGGCAAGAATCTCGATGATCGGTATCGCCTCGGTCTTGCCGACAAAGATGAAATGCCCCAGTGGCCGCTGCAGGAATCCGTCAAGGCCGTCGATCACCTCATGGGTCGCGAGTATCTGGGTGCCGAGGTGCTTGTTGAGTGACTCGATCCGTGACGCGGTGTTGGCAGTGTCACCGACGATGCTGAAAACAAAATGACCGCCGCCACCTGCATGGCCGATGTAGAAATGCCCCGCTTCCAGGCCGATACGCAGCGCTGCCTTCAGCATGGCGTTGCGCTGCTTGAATCCCTCGATTGCCCGGGCGGCGCCGAGTGCGGCGAGCACGGCTTTTCTTCTGACGTCGGCCGTAGGCTTGTCCGCCGTCCAGGCACACATGATGGCGTCGGCACGGAATTCGGTGACATCGACATGATGCTGTTTGAGGGCCTTGGCCAGCGTGTCGAAATAGTCATTGAGAAATACCGCGAGCTGGTCGGGCGGGAGCTGTTCCGAGATGGTCGAAAAACCGGACATGTCGGTGGCGAAGCAGGTGCCATAGACCACCTTGTTGAAGGCTTCGGGATCGCTCTGCCGCGCGGTCAGATCCTGGACCACGTTTTCCGGCACGTAGTAACTCAGGGCCTTGCTGATGCGCTTGCCACGCCGACGCTCCAGCACGTACTGCCCCATCAGGCCCAGGAACAGGGCCAGCGGGAGTTGCGCCAGCAGCGGAATGGCGAGCGGTAGCCACCAGTTGCCGCTATTGAACAGCCATTGCGCCGTCGCCGCATATCCCACAGCAAGCATGAGCGTCAGCGGTGCCCCGACCATGGCAGGCAGGGCATAGGCCAGCGCGCCGATCACCAGCCCGAAGGTCAGCAGCACGGTGAGTGTCTGCCATGCGCTGAGCAGCCTGATCGAACGATCATCCAGCAGATTGCCGAACGCGGTCGCCGCGATTTCGACGCCGCTCAGATCGACCCCTTCGTCGTTGGTAAAGACGGTGTAGAAGCGATCCGGATGTCCGGGGTCGTAGAGATCGGAAAATCCCACAAAGACCGTTTTACCCCGAACATCGAAAGCCGGCGTGCTGGCCGCGCCGGCCGCTCTTTTCAGCACGGCCTGATAGGGAATGGTCTGGATGGTCCCCGGCGGGCCATAGAAGTTGATCATGCGGTGGGCATCCCCCGCATACAGCCCGCGCAGCGCCCTCAGGAGTCTGAGGTCTGCGGCGCTGTACGTGGATGCTTGCGCGTCTATCAGTGCGGCGAGGCGTGCGCCCGCATCGGGCGTCTGCTCGAATGCCCGGCGCATTTTGCCCATCTGGCTGCGAAGCTGGGTTGCGTTGCCGATCGCGTCGGCAGTGGCCGGCAGGGTGTCGAGTTCGGGCAGGCCCAGCGGCGCAATCAGCGAAACCCAGGCCGGATAGGCCCGGAGCGCGTGAACCTGCAGTGCCACCGCAGGCAGCGTTGCCGCGTCGCCCACGCTTTCCTTGAACACCCAGAACTCGTACACCGAAGCATCGATCTTGGGCAGAGGGAAGGTTGCCAGCCCTCTCGCCGCTTCGGTCAGCGCAGGCATCGGCTGGATCAGTTGCTCGACCCAGATCGTTCCGGTCAGGCGACCCTGCATATCGGTCAGCGGCTGGCGCTTGCCGGTGATCAGTTCAATCAGGACCACGCGGTCGGATTGGTCAACTGCGGCCGCAAACACCTTGTCCTCGGCCGCCACCTTGGGCTTGTCGAACTGCATGTCGAAGACAATGCTGGCAGCCCCCTGGCGGGTCAGTTCATCGACCAGGCGGGCATGCAGCGTGCGCGACCAGTCGCGCGGCAGACTGGGCAGCCCCAGTTCGTCGCCGGTGCGGCCGTCGATGGCAACGACCGCGACTGCGTCGGGAGCCGCAACCGGGCCCCGTACACCAAACAGCCAGGACAGTCCGGCTCCGCGTTCAAAATCCCCGGCCCATTGGGTGACGCCGAACAGGGCGCCGGCGATCCCGGTGATCAGCCCGACGATCAGGCCAATCACGATGCGGCGTCTCTTGATTCCCATGTGGATGATGTCAGAACGCGAAGTGCTCCATGATACTGGCAACCACGGCAGAACTGCCGACGAAACAGCCGAAACTGTGAGCTTGTTTGACGCCGATTCGATCATCCGGTCGGCTGCCGCAGATGGACAGGATTCGCGCATTACCGGGCGATAGCCATTTGAACTTACTTGACGAAACAGGAGTCCAGCCGGGAGTCGATTAGAATTCCCGCATCTTGAAAATCCTGTCCACCCTGTTATTGCTGGCCTGTGGCGTTGCCCAGGCTGCGCCCGCGCCAGACCTGTCCGTTCAGCCCGGTGCGTTCTGGACTGGCCAGACGGGCCTGGTTGCGCCGCAGACCGTGGCGGCTGCCGACACGCTGCGTTTCGACAGCCTCGCCGCATTGACTGATTACGCCTTGCGCCACCGCGCCGAATCGCGTGCCGCCTGGCTCGGCATCCAGGGCGAAGCAGCGCGGCTCGACGCGGCCAGTGCGGCGAACTGGCCCACCCTGACCGGACAGATCAACTTCACCCGCAGTCAGGCATTGTCGAGTTCGGGCGCCTCGGTGCCGGTGTTGCACCGCTATGGGCCGAGTCTCAGCCTGGCGTATACCCTCTACGATTTTGGCGCGCGCGCGGCGGGCATCGATGCACAACGCTACCAGCTGATTGCGAGCCTGCTGACCCATAATCGTGTGCTGCAGGGCATCGTCAATGAAGTGGAAACGGCCTGGTTCGCGCTGCTGGCGGCACGCGCGCGGGTCGCGGCGCAAACCGAGCAGGTGACGGCGTTGCAGACCAGTCTCGATGCGGTGGATGCGCGGCTGCAGGGGGGGCTGGTGTCGCGCGCCGACCAGTTGCGTGCGCGTGCCGCCGTGGCTGAAGCGCAGCTGGCGCGGGCGGCGGCCGAACGCGATCAGGCCAAGGCCGACGCAACGCTGAAGCAGGCCGCCGGGGTGGCGCAAACCCGGACGCTGGTGCTCGACTGGCAGGCGCTGCCTGAGGCTGATCTGGACACGGCCACGCTGCTGGCCGATTTGCTGCAGGAAGCCGAACGTCAGCGCCCCGACCTGCAGGCGCTGCGCGCAGCGGCAGCGCGTGCACAAAGCGAGGCGGCGCGTGCACGTGCCGCACGCTGGCCGAGTCTGGCGCTGACGGCGAATGTCGGGCGCACCTATTTTCTGGAAGACGGACGCAGTCCCGGAACGACCAATAACGTGGGCTTGAGCCTCACCCTGCCGTTGTTTGACGGCGGGCGGCTGGCCGCCGAAGCGCGGGCAGCGGGGCGCGATGCCGAACGCTTCGAGGCCGAGGCCGAGGCGCAGCAGCAAAGCGTGACGCTCGAAGTGACGCAGGCTTACGAAGATGCCCGCTACACCCAGTCCGCCCGCGCCGGCATTGCGCTGCAATTCGACAGTGCGCTGGAGTCGGCCCAGGCCGCCGAAGCGCGCTATAAGGCCGGAGTCGGCAGTCTGCTCGAATGGCTGACGGCGCAGGCCGATCTGGCGCGCGCGCGGCAGGCGCGTGCCCAGGCCGACAGCGACTGGCTCGCCGCTTTTTCCCGTCTGAACCATGCACTCGGGCGTCTGCCCGCGCCCCTTTCCGAAAGATGAATCCATGATCGGTCGCTCCCTCGCTATCGTCGTTGTACTCGCGCTGGTTGCCGGCGTGGTCTACCGCGTGCAGACCCAAGAAGATGTTGGTGCGATGCGCGGCGGCCCGGGGGGGCCAGGGGGCGAAGGTCGCGCGCTGGCGGTGAAAACCGTGCCGGTGGTGGTGCGGGATTTTCCGCGTGTGATCGAATTGCCCGCCACCCTGGAAGCCGCACGGCAGACGGCCATCTCCGCGCAGGTCGGCGCAGTCCTGATGCAGCAGCACGTGCAGGAAGGTGACTCCGTCCGTGCCGGACAAATGCTGTTCAGCCTGGATGCCCGCACCGCCGCCACCCGCATTGCGCAAAGCCAGGCCAGCCTGACCGGCGCGCAAGCCGAAATGGCGGACGCCGAAACCCGGTTGCAGCGCCTGAAACCGCTGATGAAATCGGGCTACATCAGCCAGCAGGAATTTGATGCTGCGGTGGTGGCGCGCGAAGCCGCCCGTGCCAAATCCAGCACGGCCCGCGCGGAGCTGGACGCGGCGCGTCTGGACGTGGGCTACGCCAACATCCGCGCACCGTTTGCCGGACGGGTCGGGCGCATCACGGTACGCCCCGGCGATCTGGTGGCAGCCGGAACCGCGCTGACCACGCTGATGGCGGCCGGTGGGCTCGATGCGCGCGCCAGTGTGGCGCAGCAGGACTGGCCCGCGCTGGCGGCAGCCCGTGCCCGTGGCCCGGTGCGCGCCGAGATTTTTCATGATGCCGACCCGACGCCGCTGGCTCAGGGCGAGCTGGTATTTGTCGATAGCCAGCTGGATGCCGATAGTGGTGCGGTCCCCATCAAGGTTAGGCTGGCCGGTGCGCCGCCTGCCCTGATTTCCGGGCAAAGCGTGCGCCTGCGTCTGCAACTGGGGGTGGAAGCCGATGCGCGCGTGGTGCCGGAAGCCGCCCTCCAGCATGCCCAGGAAGGCACCTATGTGTATGTGGTGCGCGGCGGCAAGGCCGTGACCCAGCCGGTGACGCTGCTGCGCGCGCTGGACGGTGAGCAGGCGGTGAGCGGTGAGCTGCGCGCAGGCGAACCGGTGCTGATCGAAATTCCGCAGCGTCTGAAAGCGGGCGGCGCGGTGCGGCTGGAAGGCGAGCGGCCGGGTGGCAGCGGCGCGCGCGCAGCCCAACCTGCATCCGCATCGCGCCCATGAATCTGTCACGTACGTTCATCCAGCGTCCGGTTGCCACGCTGATGCTGGTGCTGGCGATGGCGCTGTTTGGCGCGCTCGCCTATCTGCAATTGCCGGTCAACGACCTGCCGCAGGTCGATTTCCCCACGCTGCGCATTTCGGCCAGTCTGCCCGGCGCCAATCCGGAAACCATGGCCAATACCGTGGCCACGCCGCTGGAACGGCAGCTGTCCACGGTGCAGGGCATCGAGTCGATGAGCTCGTCGTCGAATCAGGGCTCGACCAATATCACGTTGCAATTCGAACTCGGTCGCGACATCGATGCAGCAGCGCAGGACGTGCAGACCGCCATCGCGCAGGCCGCGCGCAGCCTGCCGGACGGCATCGATCCGCCGCAGCTGCGCAAGATCAATCCGTCGGATTCGCCCATCCTCTATCTCGCCCTGTCGGCCAAGCGGCTGCCCTTGACCGAGCTCGACGCGATTGCCGATTCCCATGTGGCGCAGCGTTTGTCCACGCTGTCGGGCGTGGCGCAGGTGCTGGTGTTCGGTTCGCAGAAATATGCGCTGCGGCTGTATCTGGATCCCGCCAAACTGCTGGCGCGCGGACTGACTTTTGCCGATGTGGTGACGGCAGTGCAGACGGCCAATGCCAATCTGCCGTCCGGCACGCTCGATGGCGCCACCCGCGCCTACGCCGTGAAAGCGCCGGTGGCGCTTGCCAATGCGCAGGACTTTGGCGAGATCATCGTCGCCTACAAAGACGGCGCGGCGCTGCGGATCAAGGACCTGGGACGCGCCGAAGACAGCGTGGAAAACGACAAGGCACGCACCTGGTACAACGGCACGCGCGCGATTGTGCTGGCGGTGCAACGCCAGCCGGGTGCCAATACCGTGGAAGTCGCCGAACGCATCCGCGCCATCCTGCCGCAGATCGAAATGGATTTACCGGACGGCGTCAGTCTGGAAATCCACTCCGACCGTTCGCGTTTCGTCAAAGAC
>JAJXUA010000096.1 GCA_021783275.1 Pseudomonadota bacterium | reverse complement strand
CCGTGCCTTGAAGCGCCCGGCGTCATCAAGGAGAACGAGCGATTTGCCCTCATCGGCCAGCCGGTGCATGAGCGCGGGCGACACCAGGACGTTGCCGAAACACACCAGGCTGCCGAGATGGTGCAGGGGAACCTGGAGTTTCTTTTCTCGCTCGACATCGACGCGCAGGGTGGCGTTGTCGATGTGAACGTAAGCCTGCGGCGTCATCACGTAGAGGGTGTTTTGCAGGGTCAGCATCAGTCCTCCGGGTTGAACAAGTGGGTTCGCAATGCGCGCTGCATGGCGGTTGCGGTCAGGGCTTCGGGCTGGCAGATGTCTTTGAGCGAACACTCTCGGCAGCGGGCATCGAACACCGGCGGGGGCAGCGTTCCGGCGCTCAGCATCGTGCGTATGGCGTCTGCGGTCTGCACGACGAGTTCGCGCAGTTCGGTCGTGATGGCGACTTCGCGTCGCCGGTGGCTGCTGGCGTGGTAGATGGCACCAAGCGGCACGGGACGGCCCAGCATGTCTTCCAGGCACATGGCCTGGGCGGCGAGTTGAATGTCGTCGTGTGTTTTCTGACGTTTGCGGCCGTGCTTGAATTCCACCGGAAAGACGGTGCCGTCGGGATGGAACTCCACCAGATCTGCCTTGCCGATCAGCCCCAGACGATCAGACCACAAGGGCAGGCTGCGCTCGACCTTCACACCCGAGCGGATTTCGTAGCCGGGCGTGTCCACCAGTTTGTGCACGGCGTTGCCGCGCGCGGTGTGGATGTTGTCGTCGAAGGCTTGCTCCAGATGAATGAGCGCGCATTGCCGCGGACAGTACACCCAGTGCTGCAAGGCCGAGAGTGGGACAGGGTCGTCTGCGGGGTTCACGATTCGGCGCGGTCAGTTGAACAGCCGATCAAGCAAGGCATCGCGGCTGAGGCCATGGTGCGCCCCGACCGCATCCAGAATGGCGGCCAGCGTGCCGATACGCAACGGGTCGTGGCGCGGCACGGTGACGTGGTGCTCGCCTTGAAGCGTGCTGGTCAGCCGCAAGTGACTGCCGGTCTGCCGCGTGGCCTGATAGCCCAGGCGCTCCAGCCGCTTGACGAGATCCGCCCCGGACAGATCACGCGGCAGCCTCATACGGTGAGCATTTCCTCGCGGGTGATGTGCAGGCGAATGAGACCGGGGCGCTCTGCCGCTTCGAAGTGGCAATGCACCGCATCGCGCACCTGCGCATGCAGCGCTTCAAGGTCGTCGGCCTCGGTGAAGATATTCGCCCCCACGGCGCGGGCGACATAGCCCCCTTCGGGGGCCTGTTCGACGATGAAGTGAATTTCGGTCATGGGAGAGTTACCTCGGTCAGAACCCATTGATTTCTTGGGGAACGAGTCCCTCAAGTGAGTTCAGTTTATAGCTGCCGTCGGACTTGATAGATTGCCTGTCGAGTGTGGCGTGAACTTTGGCAGACGAGTACTGACCGGCCTTGCAGTTGTGCGTCCACCAGATCACTTTGAGCACTTCCATACTGCCAGCGGGGCGCGCGGCGGCTTCGTCGTTTTCGAAGAGCCGAGGCAAAACCTGTTTGATCGCTTCTGCGTCGTCGTCCGAAAAGCCGGTTTTCACGGCGAGTTGCGGGTTCATGCTGCCGAAAAGAACGTAGACACCCTGATCAACACGGTGCTTCATGCCCATGGTGTCTGAACTGCGTTTGTTGCCGTCGCCTTCGCCGCTCACGCTTTTGGTGATTTGCATACTGGTCACGTCGATGGGCTCGACACTGAATGCCGATTGCACCGTGACCGGGCCGCGGATGCCGATGGAAACGCCGGTATCCCCCTCTTCGTCGCTGCCGTCTTCCTTTTTCTTGCCTGCCTTCTTGTTGCTCTTGAGCGCGAAAAGCTGCCCAAACGCGCGGACATCAAGCCACTTTTTACAGGCCAGCTCAGCGGTTTTGTCCGATCCCAATTCCTTACCCAGCCCGGCTTCAGCGCGTGCCCGCAAGCTTTTGGCGTCGTCGGCCCTGCGGTCGTCGGATTGGACAAAAATCATGTTGCCGTCGTCGTTCCGGCCTGCGTCGATCCAGCGCTCCAGCAGGCGGTCGCGGATTTTGCGCTTGATCGAGACATCGCTCATTTCACCGAAATTCGAGTAATCGGTGCGCGGGCGGTTGCCGTTGAGCGGGTCGCCATTCGGGTTGGCATTTTTCACGCGAAAGATCACGGCGAAATCGATTTTGTTTTGCAGGGTGCTCATGGATGTGTCCTCGTGAAATTATTCGGTTGGGGTGTCTTCATCAGCCGACGGAACGGTGTCGGGTTTGGGTGGGTTCAGCGACTGCCGCTGGCAGTGATAGCCGAGCAGGAATTCGCCGGAAAGCTTGCTATCGTCCATGAACGCATCGCCCTCGAACAGCGCGACGATTTCGTCGTGCAACCTGTCCATGTTGAGCATGAACGGGGCTCGCCGCGCTCGCAGACGGGATTTGGCGGGTGCCAGCGCCAGCTCTATCGTCCGCCAGGTACTCGCGGGCCGGTCGGCAAATCGCTGCATCAATTTGGCAGCGGCGGTGTCGCGGCTTTCGCCGCCCACGTACAGGGCGCGGCTCTCGATGTGCTCGGCCACTGCCAGTAATCGTCCATACAGATAATCCCGGCTGCGCCGGTCGGTTTCCAGTGCCATCTCGTATCCCTCGTTTTTGAAAGCGCCCCGGTACAGACCGCAGGCGATACCCAGAAATTTTTCCCACTCCCAGCGTTCCAGCCCGACCCGATTGCAAGCGCGGCGGACGACCGACTCAAGGAGGTCGCGCGGCAGCGCCTGCCCATCGACGATGCATGGCAGCAGGCGCTCGACTGTGGCTTTCTTGAGCTTGTCGTCGAGGCGACGCCCATACGCGGCCTCGGCGATGTCATGTGGCGCAGGTGCGCCGACGAAGTGCTTGTCCTTGCCGAAGTTCTGATGCCAGGCGAAGTCGCTGTGCCAACGCTCGATGCGCGCGAGAAATTCTGAGCCGGTCAGCTCGCGATAGAAGGTGATCGCCATGCGTCCGGGGGTGGCGGAATCCAGACCCATCACGACGATGTCGTCAGTCGGGCCAAGTTTTGCGCGATAGCCTTTCATCGCCAGGTTCAGGCGTTTGGCGAAGGCTTGTCCTGCATCGGTGTCGACGATGACGGCGGATGGCTCGCTCGCGTCGCCACCCACGAGCAGCAACGTGAGCGAGCTGCCGAAAGGATCGGGGATGGGCGCGCCGCCAACAGCCCACGAGACGATGGCCTGATCGCCATTGCGGTAGGCCTGACGCTGGATCAGCCAGCGCAATGCGTTGTGGGCTTTTTGGGTGACTTCGTAGCCGACACCGCAGGCTTGCTGGCCAGTGTCGTCAGTGAACCGGCCACGAAACGTGTAACCCGAACCGTCGTTGGCACTGATGAGCTTTGCGCCGTCGCCCGCATGACGGATACGTTTTGGGTGGCTCAAAGCCAAGTTGATTCCGGATTCGCCCGTCACCATGCAGACCCCCGGTGTTGCCTTGGCGCTGGCGTCGTATTTCGCCCACGCGGCTTGCAAACCCGTATCTTCCCAGACTGCCGAGCAGGGATTGTCTGGCTCGTGAACGTGCCAGCGGACAAAAACATTCCCTTGGTCACGAAGCTTGGTTTTGGCGTCCGGGGTGAGAACCTTGAAGACCTCGGGAGTGGGTGTGTCGCTGTTCCAGTTATTCAGGAGTTTTCCGTCGGCTCCGACATGCAGGACGCTTTCAGCAACCAAATCCGCGACAACCCGTTCTTTTCGTACATAGGCAAGTATTGCCTCGGCTTTGGGGTGGCTATCGGCGGACGCACACCAAGCTGCCAATTGCGATTCATAGTCGTTGAAGAACGAAGGTTTTCCACCACCCATTTCGGTGTAATCCCCCGCGCAGTATTGAACCTTGTCGCACAGCGGATGCGGCGGCGGCGCTTTGCCAGTTCGACCTGCCGATTTTTCGGTTGCGGGGATAACGGTCTCTTCCTTGCCCAGCGTTCGCGCAGACTTGAAGTTGCCGTGTGAATCCAGCGTGACCTCCACATGCGCTTGCTGAAAGGTATGACTGACGGGGAGCAAGCGTTCTTCGCCCTCAGGCTCGTGTCCTTTGCATTGCTCATAAGTCTCGTAGAGCTTCTGTATCCAGCTCATTTCACACTCCCAGTTCGCTGGCTTCGTCTTCGACGCTGCGCACCCGGTTCTTGCCGAATCGCTTCGCGGTCATGGGGCGGATGGGCTTGCGGATGTCACACACTTCCGGCCTCGGAAAGTGCACTTGGCCGAATTCCATGACAGGTCGCCAGAAGCGTGCGGTCAGCAAGGTGTCGCCGGTTTCGTCCGGGTAGTCGAATCCGTGGAAAGTGAGGCCGAAGTCCATGCGGTCGATGCCGTCGTAATGCCCGACGCCTGACCCGAATTCGCAGGGCTCGACATACCCCTGACAATCTCGCGTCCCCAGAAAAATGTCCTGCCGCCCTCCAAGTTCCAGCATCCGCCGCGCGATGGCGGAATGCTTGCCGTCGATACGGTCGTCCGCCAGTCCGGGTTGATGTTCGTTCCACTCGAAATGTGCGCGCACCTGATACTCGACATCAGCAAGGAAGGTGTAGATGGCGAGCGTGTTACCTCCACCGTATTCGAGCGGCTTCGTGCCTTTGGTCTGTGTGCGGATCGGTTTTATCAGCCGCACGTCGTCGATGATCCAGATGAAGGTCGGCTTCCAGTAGATCGATTTTGTGATCCCTTTGAGGGCTTCGTAGGTCGGCAGGTGGTACGAGCACTTCTCGCCGCCGATGCGGGTGAGTGGATCGGTAAAGAGCGCATGACGTGCGCTGACTTTGAATTCGATGCTGTTACGGTGAGACACAGAGAATCTCCATCAAGCTGTCGGGGGTGTCGGAAAGGCCAAATTCTTCACTGTAATAGCGAGAATCGACCAGATAAAGAATGCCGGTTCCTTCCTGGATTTCACGCACGGCGTTAGCTTGGCTCAACGCTTTGAGCTGATGAGGCAACACATTGACGCTGTACTGCTGAGCGCGGCGTAATAGTTCGAACTCTTTGTCCGGCAAATATGCCGCGCACAGCTCGGCGATCAGCGCCTTGCCGGTTTCACTGTGCGGCACGATCACGCCGCGCGTCGGGGTGTCGATGGCCTTGAAGGCGCGGGCAGCACTCATGAAGGATTGCCTCAGGTAGCGCGCCGGAGCCTGCCTTTGGGTGCGCGCGTAATCGCTGACAGCCAGCGTGTTGTGCGACAGCAGGTTGAGTAGGGTGTCGTCACGCCCGAGTTCGCTGCTGGATACGGGGTAGGCCATTTCTTTGGCCCGGTCGAAGAAATAATTGGCGTAGTACCAGGTCATCGCTTCCGGGCCGATGCGGTTCGAACCGTATTTTTCAGGGGCGGCGTCGTAGTCGTCGAGTACGCGGCTGGCCTTCTCACGGCCAATCTGGATGTCGGGCAGTTTGCCCAAGTTTTCGTCTTCGTCGCGCGGATTGACGACAAACACTGTGCCACGCGCACGCTTGCCGTGGCGGTTGCAGCGTCCAGCCGCCTGCGCTATGGAATCGAGCCCGGCGGCATAACGGATCACAGAAGCAAAATCGACATCGACCCCGGCTTCGATCAGTTGCGTGCTGAAGCATAGGGTCGGTAATAGCGGGGTCGCTTCTAGACGGCTGCGGATGGCGTCAAGTCTCGCTTTGCGGTGTGCGGGGCACATGCTGGTGCTAAGGTGAAAAACGGCGGTGGCGTGGTGACTGCCGCAAAGGCGATATAGCGCCCGTGCGGCTTTTTTCGTGTTCACGATCACAAGACAACTGCCCGCGGCCTCGACCTGCTCTTGCGCGTGCGCAGCAATGTCCTCCTGTGACCAGCCGCCCGGCTTGCGCAGATTCACGATATCGACGCGCTTCAGGCCATCGAACAACTGCCGTACGTCGTGGATGATTTCATTGCCGGGCGGTATGCGGATCGCGCCCTTGGTCGCGTCAACCCGGTCGAGCAGCGGCTGGGTGGCGGTGCAGAGCACGACCGTGCTGCGGCAATGATCGGCCAGAAAATTCATCGCGTTGTTAAAGAGGTGTACGCAGCGCACCGGCAGGCTCTGGATTTCGTCGAAGACCAGCACGGCGTTGGCAAGCTGGTGCATCCGCCGCGCGCCGCGCGTGCCCGCGCCGAACAGCGTTTCCAGCAGCTGAACCATAGTGGTGAAGACGACTGGCGCGTCCCAGTTTTCGGAGAGGATCTTGCTGCGCCAGGTTTGGTCCTCCGGTGTGAGATTGGAGTGGTGTTCCAGTACCACGCTGCCCGCCTCAACTCCTTCAGGTTCGAGTATCCGGCGGACGACTTCGGCGTTCTGGTCGATGATGGACGTGAACGGGATGATGTAAATCACGCGGTCGAGGCCGTGTTTCTGCGCATGGTGAAGCGCAAAGCGCAGGCTCGCCAGCGTCTTGCCGCCGCCGGTCGGCACGGTCAGCGTGTAAATGCCGGTGTCGCGGGTAGCGGCTTCAAGGCAGTGGCGGGAAATATCCTGCCGCAAGGTGTCGATGGGCTGCGCCGGCGTGAAACTTTCCAGGTGCGCTTCAAGTCGCGCGATCAGCGTTTCCCACGGCGTGTAGTTGCCGCGCAGGCGTTTACGGGCACGACCGGGGTGTTCGAAATCAGCCGAATCGATTCGGTCAGCGTCGATGAGGCAACTGAATAGCGCACGCACCAGCAAGCCAATCTGCTGCTGCATGGCCGGGCTGGTCGCCTTGTCTTGGTGAGTCGCACCGGGCGCGGTGTCGAGCAGTTTCGAGAGCCAACCCTGAAAAGCCGAGCCAAGTTGGGCCTCTGCAAGCAGTCGCCGTGCGTCGGCCAGTATGCTCGGGTCAGCTTTGGTTAGCACTTCTTGCAGATTCGTCTTCGAATCGGCCTTGTTCATGCGCTTGGTAAAGCCGTCCTCCGCAGGCTTGCCCGGTGTCGAAGTGAGGCAATCGATCAAGCCGGAATGATGAGAAGCGATACACAGCGCAAGAATTTGCCCTGCGATTTGCGCCAGCGCGTCCTTGCTTGCGAAGTGTTGCCAGATAAATTGCGCGCCACTGGTCGAATGGTCGATCTTGCCTTTGAGGCCCGTTGCATCGACGAACTCTTCGTCTTCGTCCTGATTCAGCAGGTTTGTCGCTGATTGGATATAGGTTTGGAATGCTGTGCTGTACTTCCCCAGATCGTGCAAAAGCCCAATCAACTCGCCTTGCAAAGACAAGCCGAACTTTGCAGCAAATCCTGAGGCTCGGGCCGAGACCCCTGTTAGATGAGCTTCTAAAGTCTGACAGATTCCACTATCGCCACGAACGTGGGCGATGGCTTGAACAGTCTTGAGGCTCTTCATCAGCGTGGAAGAATGTAGGGCACGATGGGCTCAGCGACTGGCATTTCCTTGCAGTCGCAGAACTTCGTTGCAGTTCTCGGGGTGCTGAATACAGCGACATCAATAAGATGCGCTTCGAGGTCATGCGGGTCTCGCCACTGTCCCTCCGAATTCCTCGCGGCATGCGCGATTGGCCGAATCTGCTGCATAGGTCTATCAGTATGCGATTTCGATATGTCGA
>JAJXUA010000095.1 GCA_021783275.1 Pseudomonadota bacterium | reverse complement strand
TGAACTCGGTTTGCCGTCGAAATCCAGCCAGCGATGCTGCTCGTAATCATAGAGCTTGCAGCGCTGTCGCACCTGGGCGAACCAGGCCAGCGTGAACCGTTCCGAGATTACCGCGGGCCCCACCATGGCATTCAGCTTGGCCTGGGCTTCCGACAGGCGATAACTGGGGATGGCGGGATGCACATGGTGCGCCGGGTGGTCAAAGATGCTGTGCGTCAGCAGCGTGAACCACTTGGGAAACCGCAGCTGGATGGCAAGCAGATCCTGCCGGCCCTGGGTGTTGCGGTCCGGTCGGGCATTGAACCAGGCCGCGCGCGGATGGGTGTGCTGGATGTATACAGTGAAGGAAAACAGCGACTGAAACACATAAAAAGGCACGACGAAGCCCAGCAGAATGGCCGTCAGCGCAGAGGTGTCCGAATACAGCGGTGCGGCGGCCAGCAAGGCGATGAACCCCACGCAATACACCAGCAGGTAGGCGAAATGCGGCCACCCGCTACGCTGCACGGAATCGGGCATGTCGCGGCGCGGAACGAAATTGACCTGCCACCAGCGCTCGACAATGTAGTACAGACCCAGCGTCCACAGCGAGCGCGAGCGGTACAGGCGCTGCAGGCGCTGTTTCCAGCGCGGTAGCGCGTCGAATGCCGGCTTGCTTAGTGGAGTGAACGAGCCGGGCTGGTTTTCGTTGGTGCTGTGGTGATGGAGCTGATGGTGGTCGTAGAGCCACAAACGGTAATTGAAGAGCGCCGGGGTAAACGCGATGAAGGCGATCAGTTTGTTGAGCGGACGTGATCGGGTCAAGGAGTTATGCGCCGCGTCATGCCCCAGCGTGACCAGGTTGGCGATGTTGGCACCGGCAACGATGGCGGCGAGCAGCTTGACGGCCAGCCACGGCGCAAACAGGACGACGGCGAGCGCTGCCAGATACAGCAGCAGATCGATGATGAAGAGTGTCAGGCCGTGCGCGGTACTGGACACCGCATAGGCCGAGAGGGTCTGGCGGACCTGTTTGGCAGTAGGCAAGGTATTCATCAACTCTCCCGTGATGGGTCAATCCACGGTGCGCGCACGTGTCGCAACCTGTTCAGTCGCGTCAGTGTAATCCTGAACGGGCAGCCGGGTCATCGTTTATGCGCCGTTTATGCGCCCAGCAGCCGGGTCATCGCCTCGCGATACTTGTCTGCGGTCTGGCGCACGATATCGGGCGGCAGGTCCGGCCCCGGTGACTGTTTGTTCCAGCCGCTCGCTTCCAGCCAGTCGCGTACAAACTGCTTGTCGAAGCTGGGCGGGTTGCTGCCGGGCCGGTATAGATCTGCGGGCCAGAAGCGCGACGAATCCGGGGTCAGGGCTTCGTCGATCCACACCAGCTGGCCCGCCGCATCCAGGCCAAACTCGAACTTGGTGTCGGCAATGATGATCCCGCGTGTGAGTGCATACTCTGCGGCCGCCTTGTACAGGGCAAGGCTCACATCACGCACCTGTGCGGCGAGATCGGCACCGATGAGGGCGGCCATCTGCTCGAAGGCGATATTTTCGTCGTGTGCCCCCACGGCGGCTTTGGTCGAGGGGGTAAACAGCGGGTGTGGCAGGCGGTCGGCCTGTTTCAGCCCGGCAGGCAGGGCGATGCCGCATACCGACTGGCGAGCCTGATATTCCTTCCAGCCCGAGCCGACCAGATAGCCGCGCACGATCGCTTCGACCGGCAGCGCCTTGAGCTTTTTGACCACAATGGCACGCCCCCGGACCTGTTCCCGCTCGGCGTCGGTCACGACCGATTCCGGGTCGATGTCGAGCGCCTGACTGGGCACGATGCTTTTCAGCCGGTCGAACCAGAAAGCGGAGACGCGGGTCAGCACTTCGCCTTTGCCGGGGATCGGGGTGGGCATGACGACATCGAACGCGGACAGCCGGTCGGTCGTCACGATGAGCAGGCGGTCGTCGCCGACGGCATAGATGTCGCGCACCTTGCCGCGATGAACCCGGGGCAGGGAGGTGAGCGTGGATTCGAGGAGTGGCGCGGACATGGCAAAAGCGGGGTCGTCTGGGGACGCGGCATTATAGCCGCCGCGATAAAAGTGACTGGCCTCGTAGGCACCGCGCAACTCGCGCAGGGCAACCAGCAGTATCGCCGCCAGCGGCACCGCCAGCAACACGCCGACAAAACCGAACAGCTGGCCAAAGGCGGCCAGCGCGAAAATGACCGCCACTGGGTGCAGGCCGACACGCTCGCCGACCAGACGCGGGGTGAAGACGTAGCTTTCGAGGATTTGCCCGGCGAGATAGATCCCGGCGACCCAGGCCACGCCCGTCCAGTCGGTGAACTGCAATATGGCGACGATCAGCGCGAGGATCATGCCCAGCCCGAAACCGAGGAAGGGCACGAAGGACAGCACGCCGGTGAGCAGGCCGATCGGCAATGCATAATCCAGACCTGCCGCCCACAGGGCGAGCGCGTAGTACGCCGACAGCGCCAGCATCACCGACATCTGGCCGCGCAGGAATTCGCCGACCACCGTATCCATCGCGCGCGCCACGCGTGTGACCTGGGCGATCCACGGGCGGGGGGTGAGTGCGGCCACGCGTGCCACCATCACGTCCCAGTCGCGCAGCAGATAAAACATCACCACCGGAATCAGCAGCAGGTTGGCGAGGATGCCGACGATGGCGAGCGCGCCGGTTTGCAGCGTCGGCAGCCAGTTGGCCCCGTTCTGGGCGGCCTTGTCGGCGAGCCAGGTTTTCAGCGTGGCGAGATCGAGATCGAGCTGGAGCCCAAAGGTGGTTTGCAGCCAGGGCAGCAAGCGGGTGTGTACCAGTTCGAGTGCGGCGGGAATGCGCTGGCTCAGTTCGGCAAACTGCCCCTGAAACAGCGGCAGCGCTACCAGTATCAGCATGAACACACCCAGCCCGGCGAGGATGATGACGGCGACGGTGCCGGCCGTGCGCGACAGGCCGCGCACCTGCAGGCGATCGACCAGCGGATCGAAAATATAGGCCAGCAGCGCGCCCGCCAGAAACGGGGTCAACACCGGAGCCAGCACATAAATGAGAACGCCTGTCAGCAGCAGGGCGGCCAGGGCAAACCAGGGGAGCGTAGACGGGCGAATGGCAGGCATAGGCGCTAAAATAGCGCACTTTTTGCTTACGGAGCCGGGTGTGCCTTCCATTTCCTACAAAGATGCCGGGGTCGATATCGACGCCGGTGACGCGCTGGTCGAGCGCATCAAGCCGCTGGCCCGGCGCACGATGCGCCCTGAGGTCCTGACCGGTATTGGCGGCTTCGGCGCGCTGGTCGAAATTTCCAAAAAATATCAGGAACCGGTGCTGGTCTCGGGCACCGATGGCGTCGGCACCAAGCTCAAGCTGGCGTTCGAACTCAACCGTCACGACACCGTCGGCATCGATCTGGTGGCCATGAGCGTCAACGACATACTGGTGCAGGGGGCCGAGCCGCTGTTCTTCCTCGATTATTTTGCTACCGGCAAACTCAGCCTCGACACCGCCGAGGCCGTGATTGCGGGCATTGCCACCGGCTGCGAACAGGCGGGCTGTGCGCTGATTGGCGGTGAAACTGCTGAGATGCCCGGCATGTATCCGGAGGGGGAATACGACCTGGCCGGGTTCGCCGTCGGGGTGGTGGAGAAATCCCGCATCATCAGCGGCAAAACCATCCTCCCCGGTGATGTGGTGCTGGGGCTGGCGTCATCGGGTGCGCATTCCAACGGCTATTCGCTGGTGCGCAAGCTGATTGATCTGGCGCACATCGGGCTCAAGTCCGATTTCCATGGCCGGCCTTTTGCCGATGTGGTGATGGCGCCCACCCGCATTTATGTCAAACCGCTGTTGGCGCTGATGGCCGCGTTGCCGGTCAAGGGCATGGCGCACATCACCGGCGGCGGCATCACCGGCAACCTGCCGCGCTGCCTGCCCGATACCCTGGCCGCGCAGGTCAACCCGGCCAGCTGGGAGCGTGCGCCGCTGTTCGACTGGCTGCAGCAGGCAGGAGACGTGACCGCAGACGAAATGCTGCGCACCTTCAACTGCGGGATCGGCATGTGTGTCGTCGTGGCGGCGAGTGATGCCGGGGCGGCGATGGCGCAGCTTCAGGCCAGCGGCGAAACAGTGTGGCAAATCGGCGAAATCGTGGCGCGACCCGAGGGTGCCGAGCAGGTGCTGTATTCGTGAGGTGTCGTGTTGTCGTGCTGCTGTCCGGGCGCGGCAGCAACCTGCAGGCGATTGTCGAAGCCCGGCTGCCAATTGATATTGTGGCCGTCATCAGCAACCGTCCGCAGGCGAGCGGACTCGATTATGCGCGCGCGCAGGGCTTGACGACGCTGGCGCTGGATCATGCTGCCCACGCTGACCGCGCAGCCTACGACGCGCAGCTGGCGGAGGCCATCGAGCGCCATCAGCCGGATCTCGTTGTCCTGGCAGGTTACATGCGCGTGCTCAGCGCGGCTTTCGTTGCGCGCTTCGAAGGCCACCTGCTCAATATCCATCCTTCACTGCTGCCCGCCTTCCCCGGCCTGAAAACCCATCAGCGCGCGCTCGACGAAGGCGTCAAGGTACACGGCTGCACCGTGCATTTCGTCACCGCGCAGCTCGATCACGGGCCGATCGTGGTTCAGGCCGCTGTGGCGGTGCGCGCCGACGATACAGCCGAGTCACTGGCAGCGCGGGTGCTGGTGCAGGAGCATCGGATTTATCCGCAGGCCATCCGCTGGTTTGCCGAAGGCCGACTGGTAAACAAGTGTGGCCACGTAAACTTGAAGGATGATTTCACGTCACAGTCAGTGTTCCCTTCCTGAAAGTGACCATGTTCAAATCCCTGCTGCTGTCAGTCAGCCTGTTGTGGTCTGCCGCTGTCCACGCCGTTCCCGCGCGCATGGATCTGGTCTACGACCTTTACCGCAATGGTCAGAAACTCGGTCAGGTCACCGACACCTACACCCAGCGCGGCAGCCAATACACGCTCACCAGCGAAATGCGGGCGACCGGCCCGTTGAAGCTGCTGTGGCCGGGCAATATCCGCCTGCACAGCGCCGGTACGGTAACCGCCACGGGGCTGCGTCCGGCACGCTTCGAGCACGCCCGCAGCGATGCGCCGCACAAGCTGGCGAGTGCCAGGCTGGACTGGGCGCAGCGCACCATTGCCTACCAGTACAAGGGCGAATCCCGGCAGGTACCGGATCTGAAAGCCGGTGCGCAGGATCAGCTGTCGCAGGTGTACCAGTTCATGTTCATGCCGAAACTGCCGGGCGATTTCAGCCTGCAAGTGGTGAGCGGGCGTGATCTCAATGACTATCGCTATGCGATGAAGGCAGGCGACACGCTGACTACGCCGATGGGCAAGCTGGTGACGCGGCAATACCAGCGAGTGGTTCAGCAATCCGGCGACAAGGCCGTCACCGTCTGGATTGCCCCGGCGCGCGGCAATCTGCCGGTAAAAATCCGGGTGGTCGAAGATGGCGTGACGCTCGAGCAGCGACTGGTGCGTGCCAGCCTGAAGGGCTGAAGCATGGATCGCCACGTTCGTGCCTGGACGCTGGCGCTCGGGGTATCGCTGCTGGTGCATCTCATACTGCTGCTCGGGCTGGATGACACGATGTGGCTCGGACAGCGCCTGCGCGGAGGATTGCCGTTCGAAGTGGAACTACGCGCGGTGACCCCGCCCGCACCCATTCCGCCACCGGTTTCCGTGCCGCCTGTTGCCACCCGGCAAACGGTCTCGCCACCTGTTCCGCTCTCCCCGTCGGCCGAGCCGGAGCCGACGGTTGTCTCCGACAGTACGTCGCCCGTCGAGACGGTTGAGCCAGGAGAGATTGAGTCAGGTGTGGTTGATCCTGCCGCAGTGCCCACTGTTGAGACCGGGCCCGTGGCACCCGACCCCGCCCCGCCCGCACTCAACACCTTTCCGGCGCGCCTCGATTTGCGCTACCAGGTCCGTTACGGTCTGGCAGGTGGTGAGCAAACGCTGCTGTGGGTGAGCGATGGCACGCACTACACGGTGACCAGTGTGGCGGCGGCCACGGGTCTGACCGGCATGTTCTATCGCGGGCGGTTTGTGCAGACCAGCCGGGGCCGCATCACGTCACGGGGCTTGCAGCCGGAGGAGTTCTGGGATCAGCGCGGCGACAAGCGCAGCAGTGCACGCTTTGATGCGGTCAATCAAACCGTGCTGCTGGAGTCGGGGGGTGCGCCGCGCCACTTTGCCTGGGCGGACGAGGTACAGGATGCGCTCAGCCTGTTTTTCCAGTTCGCGCTGACCGCGCCGCCCGCAGCAAGCCCATTCACCTACACCGTTTTCAATGGCAAGAAACTCCGCGATTACACTTATACCGTGCGTGGCGAAGAGACACGGGAGAGTGCATTGGGATCCTTGCGCACGCTGCATCTGGTGCGTGATACCGGCGACGATGGACGGTTTGAAGCCTGGCTCGCCATCGACCGTCACTACCTGCCGCTGCGTGTCGTGCGCAGTGATGACAAAGGCAACGAAGTCGAATTGCGGCTGTTATCGATCACACCCTGAAGCGCTGCCGGGCAAGCCCCGTACCCGCATCCCCGCCGTGATGGCGCGGGTGCGGAAAGCCCCCTGCGGCACTTCCAGCGCATAACGCACCGCCTGGTCCGCGCAATGCAGTGTGTCGGTCAGGGGACTCATGTCGGCGAGACTGGCAATGCGCCCGTCCGGCGTGATGAACGCAATCGACAGCAGCAGGGGCGTATCGCGCATCCAGAAGCAGTGACGCGCCGGAGCTTCGAATACAAAAACCATACCACTGGCTTCAGCCAGCCGCGAACGCTGCATCAGCCCGCGCGCGCGGGCAGCGGGGGTGTCTGCCACCTCGACCTGGAAAACATGGGTGCCGATGCACAGCTGCAGGGTGGCAGCGGCGTGCGGGGTATCAGCCAGGCTGATACCGGCAATCAGACCCAGGCAGGCGGCAAGACGATAGCGACCGCGTGTGCTGAAAGCCAGCCCCTTGCTACAGCGCGTCGCGCAGGGTTTCGGCCAGTTGCAGCGCGGCGTGAGCATCGGCGTCGAGCACGTTGAAGTGCCCCATTTTGCGTCCGGGTCGGGCTGCTTCCTTGCCGTACAGATGCAGCTTGACGTTGGGATGCGCAAGCAGGGCGTGCCAGTTGGGTTCGCCGTGCTGCCAGCGGTCGCCGAGGATGTTGACCATCGCCACCGGAGACAGCAGACGCGGGTCGCCGAGCGGCAATCCGGCGAGTGCGCGCACCTGCTGTTCGAACTGGTCGGTCACGCAGGCGTCCAGGGTGTAGTGGCCCGAATTATGCGGGCGCGGTGCAATCTCGTTGACCATCAAGCGGCCTCCGGCGACAAAAAACTCCACCGCCAGCACGCCGACATAATTGAGCGCATCGGCTATCGACCGTGCCATATCGCAGGCGGGCTGGACAAAGGACGCCGCCCTCTGCACCGGCACCATGGATACATCGAGGATGCCCTTCACGTGGCGGTTTTCAGCCGGAGAAAACAATGCATTTTCCCCGGTATCTGCGCGCGCCAGCACCACCGACAGCTCACATTCCAGCTGGACGTAGCCTTCCAGCACGCACGGCGTGTTGCCGAATTGCGCGAACGCCGCACGCGCATCGTCCAGCGAGGAGACGCGCACCTGCCCCTTGCC
>JAJXUA010000094.1 GCA_021783275.1 Pseudomonadota bacterium | reverse complement strand
TCGAACACGCGCAAGCGGGCAAGGCGCCGATCCAGCGTCTGGTGGATCGGGTCAGCGCGGTGTTTGTCCCGGTGGTGATGGGGATTGCGCTCGTTACGCTGATTGGCGGCTGGCTGCTGCTCGGCAATGTCGAACACGCCATCCTCAACGCCGTGGCGGTGCTGGTCATCGCCTGTCCCTGTGCGCTGGGGCTGGCCACGCCGACCGCGATGATGGCCGGAACCGGCGTGGCGGCGCGCCATGGCATTCTCATCCAGGACGCCGATGCGCTGGAACGCGCGCACCGGATCGACACCGTGGTGTTCGACAAGACCGGCACGCTCACCGATGGCACTCCCCGGGTTGTCGATTGCGTCGCGCAGGATGGCGATGTCGATGGCGTACTGGCCCTGGCCGCCGCATTGCAGGCGGGCAGCGAACATCCGCTGGCGCGCGCCGTGCTCGCGGCCAGTGCAACCCGGCAACTCACCCCACCTGGGGCTATGGCCACGCAGGCATTGCCGGGACGCGGGATCAGCGGCGTCATTGACGGCGTGCAAACCCTGCTGGGCAATCGCCGCCTGATGGTCGAACACGGTGTGGATCTGTCTGCACTGGCCGCGCAAGCATCGGCATTTGAAGCCGCAGGCTACAGCGTGGCCTGGCTGGCGCGCGCCGGGACCGTGGACAACCCGCTCACACCCGGTACGCCGGCATCCGGTGTGATTGCCTTCGGCGACGCGCTCAAACCCCATGCCGCCCAGGCCATCCAGCAACTGCATGCACGCGGCATCACGACCGTGCTGCTGACCGGCGACAACGCGGGTGCCGCGCAGACCGCTGCCACCGCGCTCGGCATCCAGCGGGTATTTTCCGAAGTGTTGCCGGAAGACAAGGCCGCGCAGGTGCAGGCGCTGAAAGACGGTGGCCATACCGTGGCGATGGTGGGCGACGGCGTCAATGACGCGCCCGCCCTCGCCGCGGCCGATATCGGCATCGCCATGGGCACCGGCAGCGATGTTGCGCTGCACACCGCAGGCATCACGCTGATGCGCGGCGATCCGGCGCGGGTTGCCGACGCCATCGACATTTCGCAGCGCACCTACGGCAAAATTCGCCAGAACCTGTTCTGGGCCATGATTTACAACGTCATCGGGATTCCGCTTGCTGCATTCGGCCTGCTCAATCCGGTCGTCGCCGGAGCCGCCATGGCGTTTTCCAGCGTCAGCGTGGTGACCAATGCCCTGCTGCTCAAACGCTGGAAACCTGCCGGAGCATCGCGATGAACATAGGCGAAGCGGCACGCGCCAGCGGCGTCTCGGCCAAGATGATCCGGCATTACGAAAGCATCGCGCTGATACGCCCCAGCCACCGCACGGAAGCCGGTTACCGCCAATACGGCGAGCGCGACGTGCATGTGTTGCGTTTTATCCGGCGCGCCCGCGATCTCGGATTTTCGCTCGAGCAGATCCAGCAGCTGCTCTCGCTGTGGGACGACCCGGCGCGCGCCAGCGCCGATGTCAAGGCGCTCGCCGAAACCCGCATCGCCGAGCTTGATGCGCGGATCGCCGCACTCACCGACATGCGCACCACGCTGCTGGACCTGAGCCGTTCCTGTCGCGGTGATCAGCGCCCTGATTGCCCCATCCTGCGGGGGCTGGAAACGCAGCCACGCGATCAGGGAAAAACGGATTGACGCACGCCGAAGGGGTGAACTAGTCGAAGCACACAGCGCATGCGCCTGTTCAGCGCTGTTTCAAGGTTGCCGCCCTTCCCAGTCGTACACTACTTCGATCAACACCAGCGCGCGCACCGGCCGGCCCTGGCGTTGCGCGGGCGCAAAACGGGCATCGCGAAACGCGTCCAGGGCGGAGGACTCAAACAGCTCCGGCGGATCGGCACTCACCACCTCGATATCGCTGACACTGCCGTCGGCTTCCAGTTTGAGTTGCAGCCGCACCGTGCCGGACTGCCGCAAACGCTCGGCGGCTTCGGGATACGCCGGCTCGATGTTGCGCAGTGCGCGCGGATGGACATCGACATCCCGTGCCGCATAAAACGTCAGATCGACTGCGCTGCTGATTGCAAGGGCTGGCGTGGGTGCAGGGGTGTCAGCGACAGGCTGCGGTTCGGGCGCAGGCTCAGGCTCGGAGGGCGTAATCACAGGCAGCGGCGCGGCGGCTTCGGCGATCACCGGGATCGCCTCGGTACTCAGGCTGGGTACCAGCAGCGGCACCGGTTTCAGTTCCGGATGCGCAGCGCGCGGCGTGTGATCGAGCCGGACTTCCAGTGTGGTAGACCCGGCGGCAGGCAGCGCAGGCCTGACCTGCACCAGCGCGACGAACGCGCCGTGCAAACCCAGCGATATCCACAGCGCACCGAGTACACGCTGTGCCGAGATGGGAATCGAGGGCTCTTCCAGTGCGGTGTTCAGCATGCCGCAGCCTGTTCGTGGCGCAATGAAAACTGCCATGTAACAGCCCGGGCTGCCCTAAAATGGAGGCCTGTCCTGCGGTCGGAGATCACTGTGAAAATATGCGCCATCGCGTCTGTCATCTTAGCATCGGCGCTGTACGCCAGCCCGGGGCTGGCCGCCGCCGAACTGAGCAAAACGACCGTCAAGGCCGCAGACGGCTCGGACGTTCCGGTGGAAATCGCCACCCCCGCCGGCACCGGCCCCTTTCCCCCCGTACTATTCATCCATGCCAAGCGCGGCTACGAAGGCGATGAACGCGCGCACATCCTGGAACTCGCCGAACAGGGTTTTCTGGTGGTTGCGCCTGACTGGCAGAGTGGCCGCTTCATCGAACGCTGGCCCTCGGCACACAACCCGGAAACCGAATTCGACGTGGAAGCCGGGCTCGATTACCTGAAGTCGCTGCCGAATGTATGCAAACAGCCGGTCGGCATCGTCGGCCTGTCACGCGGGCCCTACTACGCGATTCGATTGGCCGCCAAACGCAGCGCAGACATCGCTGCCATCGTCAGCTATTACGGCCACATGCAGAATCCCAATGCGCCCGAGCCCGACCAGCTGTTCCGCGTCGCGCCGGAAGTGTTGCAAATCACCACCCCCATGCTTTTTTTGATCGGCGAACAGGATTTCGAACTGCGCCGCATCAACGGCGGCCGCGCGTTTTATGCGTTGTGGGAACGCGGCATCCCCGTGGAATACCAGGTCTACCCAATGGCCCGGCGCGCATTCGACTTCCGCCCCGACCAGACACCGGAAGAAAAAATCGCCACGCGCCACGCCCGCGAACGTGCGAAAACCTGGCTGATGCAATGGATGAAACTGACGCCCGCGATGCGCTGTGCTCAATGAGCTGTCCGCCCCGTTTTGATTCGGATTCGGCGTATCGTGCACCACAAGCGCACAGCCGCGCAGCCATTTCAAACCCGATGAATCACGCTAAGTTTTTGATATTTCAGTACTCCCAGAGCTGGCACGCTGCCTGCTATATCCAGTTTGAGTATCCAAACCGCAAGGCCAGGTTGCTCAGGCAGTCTCCTCCGATATTGCGGCCTCTCCGGAGGCCGCCTTTTTTTGGAGGTGCCATGACAGACCCCACATACCGAGAAGAACAATGCGCGTTTTAGTCGTTGAAAACCAGCCCGACCGGCTGGCGATGCTGGTGCCTGCACTGGAGGCGGCAGGCTGCGTCGTGACGGCCATACTCAATTCGGCCCGCAGTCTGGACGCACAGATACAGGCGCTGAAACCCGATGCCGTGATCATCGCCACGGATTCACCCGACCGCGATACGCTCGAAAATATCTGTGTTGCGAATCAGGGCTGCCCGCGCCCCATCGTCATGTTTACCGACGACGGCAGCACCGAGGCGATCCGTTCGGCGATGCAGGCCGGCGTCACCTCGTATGTGGTCGATGGACTCGACCCCGCCCGTATCCGACCCATTATCGATGTCGCCATATCCCGCTTCGAGGCGTATCAGGCACTGCACCATCAGCTCGAACAAACCCAGCTTGAGCTCAGCGAGCGCAAGCTGATCGATCAGGCCAAGGCGCTGCTGATCAAGCAGACCGGCGCGTCCGAACCCGAGGTGTATCGCGAGATGCGCAAGGCCGCGATGGATCGCAGCGTCAAACTCGTAGACATCGCGCGGCAGATCTTGCAGAAACCCGGTTGATGGTGCACACATGACGCCATACGCACCACTCGGGTGCACGCTCACACACAGCGCGTTCCCCCATCCCAAGTCGAAACGCCCAATTAACGTGGCTTCCCAGCATTCTTGTCCATCTGGCACAGCGGTTGCTTTACTCGTTTCGAAGAGTCGCAAAGACGCGGCTTTCATTGTGACTGTCAAACTATTCGAAACTGGACAAAGGCGTCCGCCCTGAAGGCGACGCCTTTTTTATTTGGAGTAAGACCGTGAGCGACATCCAGAACAAACTCATTCTGCTAGACCCGAGCAAGCGCGATTTCATGAAAAAGACCACAGGACTCTCTGTTGCCGCCGCCTTGATGGCCCTGGTACCGCCCGGCGTGCGCGAAGGCGCGTGGGCTGCCGGCACCGACGGCATCGAAAAACCCAATGTCAGCTTCGGCATCATCCCGCTGACCGACTGCGCGCCCATCGTCATCGCGCACGAAAAAGGCTATTTCAAGAAATACGGCCTCAACAGCAGCGTCTCGAAAGAAGCGTCGTGGGCCAATATCCGCGACAAGGTCAGCATCGGCGCACTGGACGGCGCGCACATGCTCGCCGGCATGCCGATTGCTGCGACGCTCGGGATCGGTGCGACGCCCAAGCCGACGATCACCGCGTTTTCGATGGACTTGAATGGCAACGGTATCACCGTGTCGAATGAGCTCTACGCACGCATGGTCGAAGCCGACCCGGTGGCGATGAAAACCCGCCCGACCTCGGCGGTAGCATTGAAGAAAGTCATCGACGCCGACAAGAAGGCGGGCAAGGAACCGATGACTTTCGCCATGGTGTTTCCGGTTTCGACGCACAACTACGAGCTGCGCTACTGGATGGCGTCGGCCGGGATCAACCCGGATAACGATGTGCGCCTGATCGTGATTCCGCCACCGCAGATGGTCGCCAACCTGCAATCGAAAAATATCGTCGGCTATTGCGTCGGCGAACCGTGGAACCAGCGCGCGGTCGAGCTTGGCATCGGCCATGCGCTCGTCACCGACTACGAGATCTGGAAGAACAACCCGGAAAAAGTCTTCGGCGTGAACCTCGAATGGGCCGAGAAATACCCCAACACGCACAAGGCCGCGATCAAGGCACTGATCGAGGCCGCAGCGTGGGCCGACAAGCCCGAAAACCGCAAGGAAGTGGTGCGGATCATCTCGGCCAAGTCGTACGTGAACGCGCCGGAAGCCGTCGTCGATAACTCGATGACCGGCACCTGGCGCTACAACAAGTCGGAAGCGCCCGCGCCAATGGCCGACTTCAACGTCTTCTACCGCTACGCCGCGACCTACCCGTGGCTGTCGCACGCCGCCTGGTACATCACCCAGATGTACCGCTGGGGCCAGCTCGACCGCCCGCTCGACATCCGCAAAACTGCCGCGTCGATCTACCGTCCCGACATCTACCGCGGCATCGCCAAGGAAATGGGCATCGCCTGCCCGACCGGCGACTGGAAGACCGAGGGCACGCACAAGACACCATGGATGCTCAAGGACGCGACCAAGCCAATCGCAATGGGCCCCGATGTCTTCTTCGACGGCATGACCTACGACCCGAAGAAGCTGATGAATTACCTCAAGGGTTTCAAGGTATCGAACGCCAAGGTTGACATGGCTGCGCTCGCTAAACTCAACCCCTGATTCGGCGGAGGCTACGACCATGCATGCACAAGTCATCCCTCTCGCCGGTCGCGTCGAGGACGCGCCGTTGGCGGCGTCCGTGGCACCCCCGGCTGTTGCCGCTCCAACGCCCGAGCCCGCCGTACAGTCCAGGCGTGAACCCGACCGCGCGCGCAACCGCCGTATCGCTGCGGCCATCCTGTTGCCGTGCCTCACCTTCCTCGTCGTGCTGGCGATCTGGAGCGGCTTGCGCAACACCGTCGCGCCCGAACTGCCGACCCCGCTGGAAACCTGGGATCACGCCGTCACCACGCTCGCCGATCCGTTTTATGAGAACGGCCCGAACGACATGGGCATCGGCTGGCAATTGCTGTATTCGCTCGGCCGGGTTGCGGCGGGCTTCGGCCTTGCCGCGCTGGTCGGCATCCCGTTGGGCTTTCTGATGGGGCGCAGCCGCAACGTGCAGTTCGCGCTCGAACCGCTGATCCAGATCCTGCGCCCGGTGTCGCCGCTGGCGTGGCTGCCGATCGGCCTCCTGGTGTTCAAGGCGGTCGATCCGTCGGCGATCTTCGTCATCTTCATCACCTGCATCTGGCCGATGATCCTCAACACCGCCGCCGGGGTGAAGGCGATTCCGCAGGACTATCTCAACGTCGCCGCGGTGCTGAAACTTGGCAAGGTCGAAATGATGCGGCGCATCCTCTTCCCTGCGACCCTGCCCTACGTCGTCACCGGCATGCGGCTCTCGCTTGGCGTCGCGTGGATGGTCATCGTCGCCGCCGAAATGCTCACCGGCGGCATCGGCATCGGCTTCTGGGTGTGGGACGAATGGAACAACCTCTACGTGCCGTCGATCATTCTCGCCATCGTCATCATCGGCTTGACTGGCATCGTGCTCGACCTCGCCATGGGTGCGGTCCAGTCGCGCCTCGACTACACCAAACGCTAAGGAACCCGCCATGAGTGCCTATCTCGATCTGCAAAACATCGGCATCGAATTCCCCACCCCGCGCGGGCCCTTCCGTGCACTCGACCAGATCAATCTCAAGGTCGAACAGGGCGAATTCATCACCCTCATCGGCCACTCGGGCTGCGGCAAATCGACCGTGCTCAACATCGTCGCCGGCCTGCTCGACGCCACCGAAGGCTTCGCATTGCTCAAAGGCAAGGAAGTCAAAGGCCCCGGCCCCGACCGCGCGGTGGTGTTCCAGAACCACAGCCTCTTGCCGTGGCTGACCGTCTACGAGAACGTCAAGCTCGGTGTCGACAAGGTCATGGCCGGTAAACCCAAGCCAGAGCGCCACGACTGGGTGCTACACAACTTGAAGCTCGTGCACATGGAACACGCGGCGGACAAGCGCCCGGGTGAAATCTCCGGCGGCATGAAACAGCGCGTCGGCATCGCCCGCGCGCTGGCGATGCAACCCGACGTGCTGTTGATGGACGAACCCTTCGGTGCGCTGGACGCTTTGACCCGCGCGCATTTGCAGGATTCAGTCATGGAAATCCAGGCCGAGCTCGGCAACACCGTGCTGATGATCACCCACGACGTCGACGAGGCGGTGCTCTTGTCCGACCGCATCGTGATGATGACCAACGGCCCGTCGGCGACCATCGGCGAGATTCTCACGGTTGATCTGCCGCGCCCGCGTGAGCGCCTCAAGCTCGCCAAGGATGCGCGCTATCACGCGCTGCGCGGACAGGTGCTGGAGTTTCTCTACAACCGCCAGATGCGGCCCAAGGAGGCTGCCTGACCCATATCGCCTATGCCCCCTGACCCCGACTCGCACTGGCGGCAATATCGCGGCGACCCGGCCATCCGTGGCGGGTTGTTCGAGCAGTGTCGCGTGCGTTCGGCGATGGACGATCAGTTCAACGAGACCTTTGCGCAG
>JAJXUA010000016.1 GCA_021783275.1 Pseudomonadota bacterium | reverse complement strand
GCTCAAGACCACCATCCACACCGCGATGCGCATGCTCGACAACGTGGTGGACGTGAACTACTACGCCGTCGGCAAGGCGCGTAATTCCAACCTCAAGCATCGCCCCGTGGGTCTGGGCATCATGGGCTTCCAGGACGCGCTGCAGGAACTGCGCGTCGCCTACGCGTCGAACGAGGCCGTCGATTTCGCCGACCGCTCGATGGAAGCCGTCGCCTACTACGCCTTCTGGGCGTCGACCGAACTCGCCGCCGAGCGCGGCCGCTATTCCAGCTATGAAGGCAGCCTGTGGAGCCGTGGCATCCTGCCGCAGGATTCGCTGAAGCTGCTGGCCGAAGAACGCGGCGGCTATCTGGAAGTGGACACGAGCAGCACGCTCGACTGGACCAGCCTGCGTCAAAGGATCGCCGAGCACGGCATGCGCAACTCCAACTGCCTGGCGATTGCGCCGACCGCGACCATCGCCAACATCGTCGGCGTCTCGGCGTCGATCGAACCGACGTACCAGAACATCTACGTCAAATCCAACCTGTCGGGCGAATTCACCGTCGCCAACAAGTACCTCGTCAACGACCTGAAAAAGCTCGGCCTGTGGGACGAGGTCATGGTCGCCGACATCAAGTACTTCGACGGTTCGCTGGCCAAGATCGACCGCATCCCGGCGGATTTGCGCACGCTGTACGCCACCGCGTTCGAGATGGAAACGAGCTGGCTGGTGGAATGTGCGTCACGTCGCCAGAAGTGGATCGACCAGGCGCAGAGCCTCAACATCTACATGGCGGGCGCGTCCGGCAAGAAGCTCGACGAGACCTACAAACTGGCGTGGGTGCGCGGCCTGAAAACCACGTACTACCTGCGCACCATGGGCGCGACCTCGGCGGAGAAGTCCACCGGCAAGGGCGGCGAGTTGAACGCCGTGTCGGCGAGTGGTGGGGCAGGGGCGATGGCGCGTAATGCGGCACCGCAGCATCTGCCCGAGCCGGAGATTGTCGGCAAGGCCTGCACCATGCGGCCGGGGGATGTGGGGTTTGAGGAGTGTGAGGCGTGTCAGTAAGCCGGGTCGTGCCGTCATTGCGAGCGCAGTGAAGCAAACCAGTCGAGTTTGGCGCAAAGCTCGATCAGGTTTGAGCAGGCGTAGGTTGGGCTGACAAGCCCAACATCTCGGATGCTGATGATGTTGGAACGGCGAGTGCTGTGCATGGGGTCATTGGCCGGGGGTAGCCCGGCGGCTAGTTACTTTCTTTTGCTTCGCCAAAAGAAAGTAACCAAAGAAAAGGCGACCCTGCTGCGCCACCCCTTCGGGGCGGGCCTCGACTGAACCGAGCCATCGGGGCGGCTGCGCAACTCGCCCTGGCAAGCCGCACAAAACGCGGCTTGCTGCGGAGCTCGAACAGTGCTCGCCTTCATCCCCGCTGACTCGATTCAGTCGAGGTGGCGCAGAAGGGATGCAGCGGGACCCACTGGCGTACCCCTTGCGGGTGAAGGGGTGCGCAGAGGTGAATATTTTGCTGGCCGTTCGCCCTGAGCCTGTCGAAGGGCCGCAGGCAAACAGAAGGCCGTAGCAACAGTTTGAATGTCGGTGGGCAACCACCGTGGTTTAAGAACCAAAGGAGAGGTAAACGATGCTGAATTTTGAAGAAGACTTCACCCCCGCCGCCCCCCGCATGGCCGCTGCTGCGCCCATGCCGGTTGCTGATATCGCCGATGAGCCGGCGGTCGCCCAGCGCGTGCGGGCGTCCGACAAGCGCATCATCAACGGCGCGACGGACGTGAACCAGCTCGTTCCCTTCAAGTACAAATGGGCGTGGGAAAAATACCTCGCCGGCTGCGCCAACCACTGGATGCCGCAGGAAGTGAACATGAGCCGCGACATCGCGCAGTGGAAGGACCCCACCGCGCTCACTGAAGACGAGCGCCGTCTGGTCAAGCGCAACCTTGGCTTCTTCGTCACCGCCGATTCGCTGGCCGCCAACAACATCGTCCTCGGCACCTACCGCCACATCACCGCGCCCGAGTGCCGCCAGTACCTGCTGCGCCAGGCGTTCGAAGAGGCCATCCACACCCACGCCTACCAGTACATCGTCGAATCGCTGGGCCTGGACGAAGGCGAAATCTTCAACGCGTATCACGAAGTCGCCAGCATCCGCGACAAGGATGACTTCCTCATCCCCTTCATCGACACGCTCACCAACCCCGACTTCAAGACCGGCACCCCCCAGGCCGACCAGGACCTGCTCAAGTCGCTGATCGTCTTTGCCTGCATCATGGAAGGCATCTTCTTCTACGTCGGCTTCGTGCAGATTCTGGCGCTGGGCCGGCAGAACAAGATGACCGGCGCCGCCGAGCAGTACCAGTACATCCTGCGCGACGAGTCCATGCACTGCAATTTCGGCATCGACCTCATCAACACCATCAAGCTCGAAAACCCCCACCTGTGGACCAACGAGTTCAAGGCCGAAATCCGCGGCCTGATCCAGAAGGGCGTCGAGCTCGAATACAAATACGCCGAAGACACCATGCCGCGCGGCGTGCTGGGGCTGAACGCCAGCCAGTTCAAGGAATACCTGCGCTTCATCGCCAACCGCCGCTGCCAGCAGATCGGCCTCGACGAAATGTTCCCCGGCGTCACCAACCCCTTCCCCTGGATGGCCGAAATGATCGACCTGAAGAAGGAGAAGAACTTCTTCGAGACGCGCGTTACGGAGTACCAGACGGGTGGGGCGTTGAGCTGGGATTAGTAAAACATGAAGTGGGCTTTTCTGGTTTCCGGGATATTAGAAGATGGCCAAAACAATTAGCGTATTCAATAACAAGGGTGGTGTAGGCAAAACCACCTACCTTTATCACACTGCGCATCTTTTATCTCGAAAGGGAAAAACGGTTCTTATGGTTGATTGTGATAGTCAATGCAATTTGACTGCCTATTCACTTACAGATACTGAAATAAGAAACGCATGGAAGCCTGAGGGAAATAGTATCTTCCGCGCTATTGAGGAGGTCTATCGTGGAGTAGGTGATGTTAGGAAAAGAAGCCCATCGCGTGTTACAGAAGCGGAAGGCAACCTTTTTCTTATCCCAGGGGATTTGCGACTTAGTAACTTTGAAGATCTACTAGGAGACACATGGAGCGCGGCGCGCGGTGGCAGTGAGCCAGCGCTCAGAGCACAATCCGCAATACACAGATACATAAATTTTGCTGCCGAGAAAATATCTGCTGATCTTGTTTTGGTAGATCTCGGGCCAAATCTGGGCTCATTAAATCGAGCCGTGCTTGCTGCCAGTGACTATTTCATTACGCCTGTCGCCCCAGACTTGTTCTCAATTCAAGGAACAGAAAATTTAGGTGATAAGTTAGTTGCTTGGCGGAAAGAGTGGGATCAATGCAATTCTGCGTGGCATGACGATACCCTGAGCTTACCTGCGGGCAAGCCAGCCTATTTGGGCTACGTGCTTCAAGGCCATAATATTCGTTCAAATTCGGAAGGAATGACTCAGGGTTGGCAAATTTATGGTGAGGAGCTTGGTCCCGCCATTCAGCAAAATATCGTAGATAAGCTCCGCCCACTAAACCAAATTGTTGATTGGGACGATGGGGAATATAAGCTGGGCCAAATACCGAACTTGCACAGCTTAATCCCTTATTCTTTGGCAGCAAGAAAGCCTGTGTTTAATTGCACTTCGTCAGATGGGTTGAGGGGAGCACATATAAGTACAGCGCGTGAGACAGTCAGTCATTTCAGCGATATCGTTGCTACTCTAACCACTGTAGCGAGTTGGGAATGAAGTGCATCCAAAAGTTGGAGTAGTGACAAACAGTATGGCTTTCGACGGGCGAGCTATTGCCAATTACATTCTTGATCGATGTGATCAGCATGGCCGCCCTGTTACGAATCTTGCTTTGCAAAAGATCGTGTACTTCTGCCATGTTTGGACATTGCTAGAACTTGAAAAGCCGTTAATTAAGCATCGGTTTGAGGCATGGCAACATGGGCCAGTGCTTCAATATCTCTATCAGGAATTTAAGCAGTATGACAGAGAGCCAATAACAAGGCGTGCTCTAGCGATAGATTTATGTACAGGAAAAAAAGTAGTGGCGAGATGTTCGCTTGATGAAGCTACAGGTCGGTTGCTTGATCAAGTAATCGATTTTTATAGCCAACTCGGGGCGGGATATTTGGTTGATCTTAGCCATGTAAGCGGAGGGCCGTGGGATTCGGTATGGAACCACGGAGGGAGTATCAACCCGGGTATGAAAATAGATAACGATGAAATCATTGCCTTCTATTCAAAAGCCATGCCCCAGTTTGGAATCCAATAACTCAAAGCAAAAGGCAATTATGAAAAAGCTAAATGTCCCGACACTCCAGCATCTGTCGCGCAACTGGTGTGACACCCCAGAGAAGGTTAGCCGGAAGCTAATTGGTCTAGCGGAACATCCGCCAACTTTTAGCTACACGATTTTGTATGACTTGGTACGAGATTTAGTTGTGTTACATCAGCCACTGGCCGATGTAATGGAGGGTGTGCGCAGAAAAGTTAGTCGTAAAGATATTAGAGATAATTTTCTGGAAATTCTTCCATTGATTGGTGGTTATTTCGAGGAAGCTGCTCCCACTTTCGTTCAAACTGTAAACGGCAGGATGTATCCCTTGGCGCGGGATTTAATGATTCCTTTCGCTCCACCATTGATCTATGGCGTAAACGGAAGATTGGTTTTTCCATGGTTTAGTTTTTGGAAAACCAACCCACTCGCAAATGAGCGTCTGTCTTTATTTGTGACAGTTGTCGAGGAGATATTGAAACAGGATGCGGATCTAGATAACACTCTGTTCCAGATTCTCGATTTCAGTGCTCCTGAAAAATCGAGTCCCCGTCGGCTAGAAGTGTTTGACACAAGAGACATACCGAGACTCTCGGAAAGCCGTAAAAATGAAATGCTGGCGGTGTTCGCTGAGGGCTACCTACTTGCAAAAGAAACTCTTGCAACTAAGCCCGTTCAGGCAAATAAACCAGCTATCGGGCAACCCCTAGAAGATCAGCAGAGAGACATGTTTGGCTTTTGATTTTTTAGCATAATCAAAGGGGCCTGGCTCGAATAATCCGGCCCAATAACCACCATGCACCTCGACTTACGGCGTCTCGAAATCTCATCCCGACTTGATCGTTCGCAACGGTCGAGCCTGGGGCAGTTTTTGACGCCCACGTCTGTGGCGGATTTCATGGCGGGCTTGTTTCCCCAGCCGGTGGGGGCGGTGCACCTGCTCGACGCGGGCGCGGGAATCGGTTCGTTGACGGCCGCATTCGTGGCGCGCTGGGTGCGGTCTGCGGCGATTGAAACGACTGCCTACGAAATCGACCCCGTGATGCGTGCAGGGCTGGCTGACACCCTGGCGGCTTGCGGGGGCGCGTCGCGCGTCGTGGAAACGGATTTCATCGAGGACGCGGTCAACGCGCTGCAATTCGGCACGGGTGCGCACTACACGCATGCGATCCTCAATCCGCCGTACAAGAAGATCAACAGTGCATCGCGACATCGCCTGCTGTTGCGGCAAGCGGGGATCGAGACAGTCAACCTGTATTCCGCGTTTGTCGCATTGGCACTGGCGCTACTGGCGCCGGGTGGGCAACTGGTGGCGATCATTCCGCGCAGTTTCTGCAACGGGCCGTATTACCGGCCCTTCCGCGAATTTCTGCTGGCGCGTGCGCGCATCCGGCATATCCATCTGTTCGCGTCACGCGATCAGGCGTTTCGCGACGACGCGGTGTTGCAGGAGAACGTGATTCTGCGACTGGAACGCGACGGGGCCGCCGGACCGGTGACGGTATCCACGTCCACCGACGACCGCTTTGCGGATTACGTGGAACACGCGCATGACTTCGAGCGTATTGTGTTCCCCGGCGACCCCGAAGCTTTTATCCACATCCCGTCTGGCGCGGCGATGGCTGACCCTGATTTGCCCGCTTCCTGTTGCGCCACGCTGGCGAGCCTGGGCGTGGCGGTTTCGACCGGGCCGGTGGTCGATTTCCGTGCAAAGCCCGATTTGCGCGATGCGCCCGAGCCCGGCTGCGTGCCGCTGCTCTATCCCGCGCATTTTTCTGGCGCTGAGGTGGCGTGGCCCAAGTTGGATGGGCGCAAGCCGAATGCACTCAGGCTTACGGACGAAACGCGCAAGGCCGTATTCCCGGCGGGCTGGTACGTCGCGGTGCGGCGGTTTTCGTCGAAAGAGGAAAAGCGCCGTGTGGTGGCGGCGGTGGTGCCGGAGTCGCTCGCAGTGGATGGGCTCGTCAGTTTCGAGAACCATCTGAACGTGTTTCATGCCGCCCGACGCGGTTTGTCTGCCGATCTGGCGCGCGGGCTGGCGGCGTATCTCAACAGTGCATGCGTGGATCGCTACTTCCGCCTGTTCAGCGGGCATACCCAGGTGAACGCGACCGACTTGCGCCGCTTGCGTTATCCGTCGCGCGAGGCGCTCGTTGAACTGGGACAGTGGGTTGCCGCGCAACCGGATCGTTCGGCGGATGCACTCGAACGCAGGATCGAGGCTTTGGTTTGAGCACGCATCCGCACATCGACGCTGCGCTCGCGATCCTGGCTGAACTGGGTTTGCCGCGTGCCCAGCAGAACGAACGTTCGGCCTTGTGTCTGCTGGCGCTGCTCGACCTGACGCCTGCGCGGAAATGGAAGCAGGCCGGCAGTCCCCAGATCGGCATCACGCCCATGATGGGTTGGGCGAAAGCGCACTACGGCGCGGACTACGCCCCTAACACCCGCGAAACGTTTCGTCGCCAGACCATGCATCAGTTCGTCGCGGCGGGGATCGCACAGTACAACCCGGACGACCCCAAACGTCCGGTGAACAGCCCCCGTACGGTGTACCAGATCGAAGCCGCCACGCTGGTGCTTCTCAGGACCTGGGGAAGCCGTGCGTGGAAAAAGCAGTTGGCAGAATGGCTACAATCGCGCCAGACTCTGACTGCGCGATACGCGCGCAATCGTGAGCTGGAACAGGTGCCAGTACAGCATGGCAAGGGAAAACTTAAGTTTAGCCCCGGCGCGCACAGTCAACTGATCAAGGCCATTGTAGAAGTCTTTGCGCCACGTTTCGCGCCGGGTAGCGTGCTGATTTATGCAGGCGATACCGGTCGCAAATGGGCGTATTTCGATGTCGAACACTTGAAATCCTTGGGTGTGGCCATCGATGCCCACGGCAAGATGTCGGATGTGGTGTTGCATGACACGCAGCGCAACTGGCTGCTTCTGGTGGAGTCCGTCACCAGCCATGGCCCGGTAGACGGCAAGCGGCGCGATGAGCTGGCCGTTCTGTTTGCTGGGGCAAACGCCGGTCTGGTTTATGTCACGGCATTCCCGGATCGCATGACTTACCGTAGATACTGTGCCGATGTAGCTTGGGAAACCGAGGTCTGGATTGCCGATGCGCCGGAGCACATGATCCATTTCAATGGCACGCGATTCCTGGGGCCTTATGAGTCTTGAGTGTTTCTTTGTGTGAAAGGAACCAGCATGAGTAAACCTCGGGTATTGATCATGGTGCATAAGGGCGTGGCGGAATATCTATGCATAGGCGACGTGGAAGTTCAGGTTGTGGACGAGGACAATATCGACGCTGGCGACCCCCCGAGTGGAACTCGATCCTGTTTGGGAGCCTTATCTCGAAGGGGCCTATAACTTGCCGTATTCGAAGTATGTTTACATCAGTCAGCCTGACGATCAGACCAACTAAAAGAGTCAGCTTCGTATTGTTTTTTTGAGTGTGGTTTATAGAGGAACCTGAGCATATGATTCATTTCGGGGGCCTTGCCCGATAGGACAACTAAGGGCCCAGCTTCGGATTGTTTTTTGAGTGGACAGTACATAGAAGCTGACCCTTTTTATTCGTTGACCCTGTTCGCCAAGAACGAGCGCGCCAATCTCACCAAGGCAGAACGCAACAAACTGGCTGGACTGGTGGATATCCTGGTCTCGGCATGGTTGGAGAAATAAACATGAGCGCATTTCAAAGTATCAAACAAGGATTGACCGAAGCGGTTGCCCATGCCAAAGGCAAGCAGGTCGGTGTCAACGAATACCAGCCTTACGAAGTCGACGTGGTGAGTTTGCGCAAGCGCCTGGGTTTGACGCAAGTGCAATTTGCCGCCCGCTTCGGGTTTTCGGTCGCCACTTTACGCCACTGGGAGCGCGGTGACCGTATGCCCCACGGCCCCGCCTTGGTGTTGTTGAATCTGATCGACCGGGAACCTCAGGCGGTGATGCGGGCTTTGGCTGCGTGAAAGTAGGGTGGGAATGTGACGGTGAAAAACCTGCCCCGACTACACAGCTACATGATCCTGCCTACGTACAAAACAAATGGTGTCGGACACCATTAAATGCTGTCGCTGAAATGCCCCCATTCACTGTTAGCCACTGGAACATGACATGCATGCCGATGTGAACGCGCGCGCCCTGGTGGAGACGCAGGCGGTGCCCTGGCTGACCACGGCAGATGGCGAAGGCACGTGCAAGCCGCTCGACAGCCTGGCGGCGGGGGCGGGCACGACGACGCTGGTGCGGGCGACGGCGGGCGCGGTGTTCGCGCCGCCGGGTGGGGCGCTGGGAGAAGAAATCCTGGTGCTCGATGGCACGCTGACGGATGCGCGCGGTGTGTGGTCGGCGGGTGCCTACCTGCGCAACCCGCCGGGGTCGGAGACGGCGCTGCACAGCGAGACGGGGTGTGTGCTGTTCATCAAGCGCTACGCCTTCGATCCCGACGATACGGCGGTGGTGCGGCTGGATACGGCGTCCACGCCGTGGCTGCCCGGGTTGGTGCCGGGGCTGGCGGTGATGCCGCTGCACCAGCACGCGGGCGAACATGCCGCGCTGGTGCGCTGGCAGCCGGAGACGTTTTTCCAGAGCCATGCGCATTTCGGCGGCGAGGAGATTCTGGTGCTCGATGGCGTGTTCGAAGACGAGTTCGGCCGCTATCCGGCCGGCAGCTGGCTGCGCAGTCCACACATGAGCCGGCACCAGCCGTTCAGCCGCGAGGGATGTACGATCTTCGTCAAGGTGGGGCATCTGAGCGCGGGGTAAAAACGTGAAGCATTCAACGCGGGCAGACGCCAATCCAAGCGGTTCCGCAGCGAAATAAATGGACTCGAATAATTCAACCCACTACTGATCCGGCCTGGTTTATCCGTGCGTCCGTTCGTGCTGAGCCTGTCGAAGCGCAGCCCTTCGAGGCTCAGGGCGAACGGTATTCAAGGTAAATTCGTGCCGGATCAATAACCATCATGACTCTCGATTCCCGCCGTCTTGCAACATCCCTCCGCCTCGAACCTGGATTGATGGAAAACTATCGTGTCTGATCCCGCCCCCTGGTCGATTGCCATATTCGCGGCGCGCGAGTCGCTGGCGGAGTTGATGCTGACGCTGAACAGCACGCTGTCGGCGATATCCCGCTCTGCCACGGTCGATCTGGTAATCAACGGCAACCCATCGCTGGCGCAGGACTGTGCCGCGCAGCTCCGGCAGGGGACTGGCCTTGCTGAAAACAGCCTGGCGCGGGTGCGGGTGTGGTTCATCGAAATGGGCGACAAGGCGCATGCCTGGAACCAGTATCTCGAGGTCATCTGGCCCGGCACTGAGATCGCGTTTTTCATGGACGGCTATGTGCGACCTGATGGCGATGCGTTCGAACGGCTGGAGGCGGGCTTGCAGACTTCGCCGCTGGCGCTGGGTGCCACGGGTATTCCGCGCATGGGGCGCACCGCGGGCAAGTTGCGTGAAGCGATGCTGCGTCAGGGCGGGATACACGGCAATCTGTATTGTCTGCGGCGCGACACGGTGCGGCGGATCGTGGACAGCGGGTTCAGGCTGCCCCGTGGTATTTACCGCACTGACTCTGCGCTCGGCGCGGCGCTCAAATTCAATCTCGATCCGGCAGCGAACGAGTGGAATCCGGCGCGGATACGGGTGCAGCCGGATGCGTCCTGGGCCACTCCCGTGCGGCACTGGTGGTCGCTGTCCGATCTGAAAAGCCAGTTCAAGCGCACGCTGCGGCAAATGCAGGGCGATCTCGAAAACCGTGCGGTGCGGCAGCATTTTGCCGTCGAGCGGAGGGCGGTTGACACCCTGGCCCCCACCGCGGCTGAGTTAGTGTGCAACTGGGTCGCACGCCATCCGGACGAAGCGAAAAAAATGGCGCGGCGCAGTTTTTTTTACAGGTCCACATTGAACAAACTGCGCCAGCCGAAAGACTGGCAGGCAGCGCAGATACCGCCGCGTCTGCTGTATGGGTCGGGTGAATGATCCCTGGCCTGCGATGCCAGCGTCGGTGGGTGGCCCGGCGTTAGGGAAGCGCTGATTTATTCAGGTTCTGTCATTGCGAACGCAGTGAAGCAATCCAGCGCGTCGCTACGCGCCTCGCTATGCCCGAATAAATCAGCGTTTCCTTGGGAAAGCGTTGAACAAGTGGGTTTGCCTGGTGGTTCGACAAGCTCACCACGAACGGAATCAAGCACTTGCCGTTCGTCCTGAGCGCCACCGTGCTCAGGCGGTGCCAAGCTCCTGTGCCAGTCCGGCGTGGACGATTTCTCCGGCCTGAACCTGCAAGCCCTGGCGCAAGCCGGCGTCGGCATCCAGCGCGGCCAGTCCCTGGCTGGCCAGGGCGTGCAGATACGGCAGGGTGGCGTGGGTGAGCGCCTGGGTGGCGGTGTGGGCCACGGCACCGGGCATGTTGGTGACGCAGTAGTGGACGATGCCTTCGGCAACAAAATACGGGGCGCTGTGGGTGGTGGGGCGTGAGCTGGCCGCGATGCCGCCCTGGTCGATGGCCACATCGACCAGTACCGAACCGGTGGGCAGGGTGCGCAGCAATTCGAGACTGATGAGGCGGGGTGCGTGGCGTCCGGGCGTTTGCGCGGCACCGATGACGATATCGGCCTCGGTCAGACTATCCGCCAGGCTGTCGGGCGAGGCATAGCGGGTTTCCACGCGTGCGCCGAACAAGGCGTCGGCGCGTGCCAGCGCGTCGCCGTGGCGGTCGAGCAGGGTGACGCGCGCGCCCAGCCCCACGGCGATGCGGGTGGCGTTGATGCCGACAGTGCCGCCGCCGATGACGACCACATGCGCGGGAGCCACGCCGGGCAGACCACAGATCAGTTTGCCGCTGCCACCGTGCGAGGTGTGCAGGCCCAGCGCGCCCATTTGTGGCGCAAGCCGACCTGCGATGGCCGACATGGGTTGCAGCAGCGGCAGGCTGCCATCGGCCGCACTGACGGTTTCGTAGGCAATGGCGACCACGCCTGCAGTTTGCAGTGCGCGCGCCAGGTCGGGCGCGGGCGCCAGATGCAGATAGCAGAACAGCATTTGCCCTGCGCGCAGATAAGCGATTTCGCTGGCCTGCGGTTCCTTGACCTTGCATACCAGCGCAACGGCATACGCGCTGGCCGCGTCGGCGACGACCTGGGCACCGGCGGCCTGATACTGCGCGTCGGCATAGCCCGAGGCGCAGCCCGCGCCGGTTTCGATGACGATCTGATGGCCTGCGTTGACCAGGCTGCGGGCACCGTCAGGCGTGAGCGCCACGCGGTATTCGTGATCCTTGATTTCGCGGGGGATGCCGATCTGCATGGTGATCTCGTATCAGGGCTGGCGGGCGGTGGCGGGCGGCGTGGGGATGCCACGGTATTCAAAGCGGTAGTACGCGGGCGGAACCCGGTCGAGGCGGATTTCGCGGCTGCCCCATTTCACCGGCAACTGCGCAACGGTGCGGTAGGGTCCCATCATCGTGGGGGCGGCCTGAATGTCGTAGACGCCGGGCGCAAACAGCCGTGCATTCAGGCGCAGCCCGCCGTCTTCTGCCTGCTGGGTATAGCCGCCAAAGGGCCGTGCCAGCGGTTCGCCGATGAACAGTCCCTGGCCCGGCATCTGCACGCTTTTCCAGTACGCCTCAATGAGGGTTTCGCCCTGCAGGTAGTGCGCCATCACCACCCCCGGCGCCGGAAACTTGCCGGGAAAATTGCACGGCTCGACGACCGCGCCATAGCTGCCGGTCGCACCCGCTTCCAGCCAGCGCAGGCTGCTCATCTGGCTGCCACCGAACAGCACTCCGCCTGCGGAGGTGAGGTGATCGCTGATGGCACCGGGCAAAAAAGTATTGCTGTCGAGCAGCGGAACCTGCACCAGACCGGTGAAGTAAAACAGGATATCGCGGCGGTTTTCGATCTGGTTGGCCTTCACGATTTCGGTCGGAATCACCGGGTTGAGCTGCGTGCGCAACGTTTCATAATCAGCCGCACGCACGTTGCGCGCCGTGTCGCTAGTGCTGAGCAGATAGGCCGTGCCTGCAGGATTAGTGTTGTCAGACGCCACACCCCGGTCGATCAATTTTTTGGCTTCGGCTACTGTGGCGGCCGCGAGGCTCATGGTCGGGCGTATTTTGTGCGTGGTGTAGGGGCGGCTGGACGGGCTGTTGAAATACGGATTGAGCCGGGTGGGGGTGCAGCCGCTGGCGCAAAAGGTTGCGTCAAAGCCAAACGCAAACGCGGTGGTGATCGACATGCAGTCCACCCGATAGGGTTGTGCCCAGGTCAGGGCATACGCCTGCACGCCTTTGGGGGTTTTGCGGTCAACCTGGCGCTTGAGGTTGATGAACACTTCGCGACTCAGCACAGGCGTGCCTGGCACGAACCGCACATGGATCAGGTTGGCGGCCGGGATACCACGCTTGTCGCGGTAATACGCTGCGATGGCCACGCTGTCTGGATCACTGTCATTGACGATCACGCCGAGCTGGTCGGCACTGAGCGCAGGCTGCTCAAAGCTCGCGACGTGGGCGTTGCCGGGCGGCGCGGCCCAGACCGTGGCTGCACACCATGCCGCAGCCAGAAGGGTGATTAAACGGATCATGCAAGCGACTCCACACATTCGCGGACCAGCGACGGTCCGCGATAAATCAGGCCGGAATAGAGTTGCACCAGCGACGCGCCTGCGGCGATTTTTTCAGCCGCGTCGGTACCGCTGAGGATGCCGCCGACGCCGATGATCGGCACTTCGTTCTTGAGGTGATGCGCCAGCGTCCGGATGACCCGGGTCGAGGCGGCGCGCACCGGGGCGCCGGACAATCCACCGGCTTCCCCGGCGTGAGGCAGCCCGGCGACGGCATCCCGCGCCAGCGTGGTGTTGGTGGCGATGACCGCATCGATGCGGTGCATCATCAGCAGCGCCGCGATGGCCGCGATCTGGTGCTCGTCCAGGTCGGGGGCAACTTTCAGCGCAATCGGCACGTAACGACCCTGCTGCTGGGCGAGCCGCGCCTGCGCCAGCTTGATCGCCGACAGCAGCGCATCGAGCGCCTCGTCTTTTTGCAACTCACGCAGGTTCTGCGTATTGGGTGAGGAAATATTCACGGTGACGTAATGCGCGTGCGCATACACCTTGTCCAGACACGCCAGATAATCCTCGGCCGCGCGTTCATTCGGCGTGTCCTTGTTCTTGCCGATATTGATGCCGAGCACCCCCCGGTAGCGGCTTGCCGCGACGTTTTTCACCAGATTGTCCACCCCCAGATTATTGAAACCCATGCGGTTGATGATGGCCTGCGCGGCGGGCAGGCGAAACAGCCGTGGCCGTGGGTTGCCGGGCTGCGGACGCGGGGTGACCGTACCGATTTCGATATGCCCCAGACCCAGTGCACCCAGGGCATCGATGTGCGCACCGTCTTTATCCAGCCCGGCGGCAAGCCCCACCGCATTGGGAAAATCCAGCCCCATCACACGCACCGGTTTGACCGGCACATCCGGCAATAATTTCAGCAGGCCGCAGCTCTGGGCCAGATCCAGGCTGGACAGCGTGAGGCCATGCGCGGTTTCCGGATCGAGACTGAAGAGCGCAGGGCGCAGCAGGGAATAAAGCATGGTGACAGGCGGAGTTCGAACCAGCGCCGAGTTTAACAGGCCGGGGCTTGGCGCCAGGCTGGTAAACTTGCGCATCGGCGCGTTGTCCGACGCCTGCTTTTGTCCCGTTCCTGACCTGAATCCGCCTGACCTGAATCCACTATGACCCTACTGACCCGTCTATCCGCTCTGCTGCTTGTTCTGCTGACCTTGCCCGGCCACGCTGCCGAAATCCCCCCGCCTCCCGAAGTGACGGCGCAGTCCTGGCTGCTGATGGATGCCGCCAGCGGCAAGGTGCTGGCCGCGCATCGCGGCGATGAGCGACTGGCACCCGCCAGCCTGACCAAGATGATGACGGCGTATATCGCCACGCTGGAACTGAATCAGGGCCGCATCCAGGAAAACCAGCCGGTCACCATCAGCGAAAAAGCCTGGCGCATGGGCGGCTCCAAAATGTTTATCGAGGTGGGCAAACAGGTTGCGGTACACGACCTGTTTCGCGGCATCATCATCCAGTCGGGCAATGACGCGAGCGTGGCGCTGGCTGAGCACATCGCCGGGGATGAAACGGCCTTTGCAGCCTTGATGAATGCGCAGGCGAAGAAACTGGGTATGGCGAACAGCCATTTCCTCAACGCCACCGGCTGGCCGGCCGAAGGCCACTATTCCACTGCGCATGACATGGCGAAACTGGCGCGCGCGATCATTTACGAAGACCCGGCGCATTACGCCATCTACGCGCAAAAGGAATTTCTCTGGAACGGCATCCGGCAGCCCAACCGCAATCTGCTGCTGTGGCGCAACGATGGCGTGGACGGTCTGAAAACGGGCCACACCGAAGAAGCCGGTTACTGTCTGGTTGCCTCCGCGCAGCAAAATGGTCAGCGTCTGATTGCGGTGGTGTTCGGCACCGACAGCGAAGCGGCGCGCGCGACCGAAACCGCCAAGCTGCTGGGGTACGGCTTCCGCTTTTTCGAGGGCAAGGTGTTTCATCAAAAGGGTGAAGTTCTCGCCAGCGCGCCCGTATGGAAAGGCACCGCACGCACCGTCAAGGCCCGACTCGATGCAGCGCTCGCTGTGAGCGTGCCGCGCGGCCAGCTCGCCGCACTGACCACCCGCCTGGCACTGAAGCCCACCCTGATCGCGCCGGTGAAATCGGGTGAGGTCATCGGTTCCATCGCCGTGCTGCAAAATGGCAAGGTGCTGCAGCAAGCTAATCTCGTGGCGACAGACAACGTCGAAGCCGGTGGATTTTTCCGCCGCATGTGGGACGGGCTGCGCCTGTTTTTCAAAGGCCTGTTCGGCTGAATCTTTCCTGTTCCGGGATGGACATGGCCAGCCCGCCGACGTTAAAAAGCCTGCCCGAACCGGGCAGGCTTTTTGTTTACAGCCAGTTGCTTGCGATTATTCCTTGGGCAGCAGTTCGACGCGACGGTTCTTGAAGCGGCCTTCTGGTGTGGCGTTGTCGGCAATGGGCTCGCGCTCGCCGTAACCCACGGTGTTCAGGCGTTCGGCAGCAATGCCCTTGCCGACCAGATAGCGGCGTACCGATTCAGCACGACGCAGTGACAGTGTCTGGTTATAGGCGTCGCTCCCGCGGCTGTCGGCATGGCCTGCCACTTCAACCTTGATATTGCCCCAGGTGTTGAGTGTGGCAACGGCTTCGTCCAGCACCGCTGTTTCGTCGGCACGCAAGGTCGCCTTGTCGTAGTCGAAGTTCACATTTTCGAGTACCAGCTTTTGCCGAGGGGGGGCGGCAGGTGCGACGGGTGCGGCGGGTGCAAGTGCGGCCGCCGCAGCGGGACAGCCATCTGCCGTTTTGGCATAGACGTCCGGACACTTGTCGTCGCCGTCCACGATGCCATCACCGTCACTGTCGAGTTCACAGCCATCTTCATTCACCTTGCGGCCCTTGGGGGTGCCCGGACATTTGTCCTTGCTGTCGATCACGCCGTCGCCATCACTGTCTTCCGGCGGCACCGGACAGGGCGCATCCAACAATTGTTTGCCCGGGCAGCCTATGGTGCGAAACAGTTCGTAACCGATGGTTTTGCCGGTTGGGCTCGCGGCATTGGAGGGGTCGTAGTACAGACCCTGCGCGGCATAGGCAGTGGACAGGCCGGCCAGCATGAGTGCCGAGCCGATCAGACCGAAACGAATGGGGTTGGGGTGGGTTCGCATATTTGTATCCCTCGATGTGTTGAATTAAGTCAGCGTGTTGAATTAAGTCAGCCAGACGCGACAGCAACCCGCAATGACAGGAGACCCACGCCAGCAGCCCTCTTTGTAAACCAATTCAGCGGGCTTTTCAAACGCTTGCGGGCGATTCGCGGCAAATAGGACGGCTCCTACAGCGCAGTGGCGCGTGTAGGAACTGGCCGACGGGGTGCTGACCTACCCGCGGTACAAATGACTGGAGCCGCAAAAGCGACTCCAGTCATTGGCAAACGTTTTGGGCTTATTTCTTCGCCGTCCGCCGCCTGCTTTTACTTCTTCGCCGTACGGCGAAGGCGATTCAACAAGCGCCGCGCGAGTTCGCCAAACAGCTCGGTCTGGGTCGGATGCGGGAAGATGGCCTTAGCGACTTGTGTGAGGGTCATGTCGCCGGCGACCATCATCACCGCGGTGCCGATCAGGGTGTCGGTGTGGTCGGCGAGGAAGTGGACGCCGATGATCCGACCCGTGGCCTTGTCGGCGACGAGTTTGATCATGCCGTCGGTCTCGCCGGTGATCATGGCTTTGGCGTCGATGGACATCGGCATTTTCGCCTCGACCGCGTCGATGCCTTTGGCCTTGGCTTGCGCGACCGTGAGGCCGACGAAACCGGCCTGCGGGCGCGAGAAGGTGACGCCGCAGTCGCGGTCTTGATCGTAGTCGCCGCCGTGGCCCAGCAAGTTCGATGCGGCGACGCGGCCTTGCGTCGCGGCGGTGTGGGCGAGCATGAGCCCGCCGACGACGTCGCCCACCGCAAAGATATGCGGCACGCTGGTTGCACCTCGCGTATCGACCTTGATCGCTGCGCCGTCGAGTGCGACCCCGGCTTTATCCAAGCCGAGTTTCGACGTGTCGGGGCGCTTGCCTGTAGCCATCAGCACGAGGTCGCAGCCGAAGGTTTTGGCTTGACCCTGATCGGTGTATTTGACCTGCATGTCGCCCGGCGCGCCCGTCACGCCATCGATTTGCGCGCTGGTGACGACGGTGATTTCCTTTTCCAGCAGGCCGATCAGCACCTTGCCGATTTCGTCTTCGATCTCGGCGAGGATGCGCTCGTTGCGTTCGAGCATCAGGATCTCGGTGCCGAAGTCGCGGAAGATCTGCGCCATTTCCACGCCGATAACACCACCGCCGACGATGGCCATTTTTTTCGGCGGAGCGGCGAGATTCCAGATGGTGTCGGAGGTGACGACGCCACCGGTCGCCAGATTCTCGCGCGCGCCGGGGATCGGCGGGACGAAGGCGGGCGCGCCGGTGGCGATGACTGCGGCGCCGAAGGTGAGCTGGCTGACGACGCCGTCGGGGCCGGTGATTTTCAGCGTGTGGGCGTCGACGAATTCGCCGTAGCCTTCGATCACGGCGATCTTCATGCCCTTGTCGGCCTTGAGCGCCATTTCGCCGCGCGAGGTCTGCACCCAGCGGCGGTGTTCTTCGACCTGCGCCCAGTTGAGCTTGGGCGTGTTCGTGCCGTCCACACCCATGTGCGCGTCGTGGGCGCGGTTGCGGATGTTGTCCGCCGCCGCGCGCCAGGCTTTGGAAGGGATGCAGCCGCGCCACAGGCATTCGCCGCCGGGGAAGGGTTCGTTGTGCACCATCGCGACCTTGACGCCGTGGTCGGCGAGGTCGCGCGCGCAGTCTTCGCCGCCGGGGCCGCCGCCGACGACGACGACTTGATAGTCCCAGTTCCCTTCAACCATGGGCGAGACGGGCGCGGCATGGGTGACGGCGGCGTTGGCGGTCGCCTCACCCCTCACGCCTGACGCCTCACCGGCAATCCAGCCGTCCGGCGCTTCAATCGCCGCCTTCAGCGCGCCCAGATACAGCGCAACTTCCGCACCATTGAGCACGCGGTGGTCGCATGTCAATGTGAACGGCGTGCCTTGCGGGCCATTCGCGGCAATCGCCAGGATCGCGGCGATGCCGGGGGTCGGGATCGCGGTGAAGTGCGACACGCCCATCATGCCCATGTTCGAAATCGTGAACGTGGGGTTGGCGTATTCGGCGGGCGCGAGTTTGCGGATGCGCGCGCGCTCGACCAACCCGGCCCAGTCGCCCTGCAACGCGGCGAGCGGCTTTTTCTCGATGCCGTGCAGAATCGGTACGACCAGCCCGCCGTCGTTCGAGGTGACGGCGATGCCGAAGTCGTGATTGCCGCGCTCGACCAGTTTATCGACCGGCTGATACGCCCAGTTCATGCGCGGGAATTTTTCCATCGCGACCGAGCACGCCTTGGCAATCGCCACCGTCACCGAGACCTTGTTGGCCTTGGCAGCGGCGGTCAGCGCGGCGGTGCTGATGTTCATCGTGACGGTGAAGGTCGGCAGCGTGAGCGACGCGGTCATCGCGTGGCTGACGGCTTTTTCCATCGACGTCATCGCGCGACCCTGGCCGGGCACATCGACCTGCGGCAGCGAGTGCGCGACTTCGGCCATGCTGGGGCGCGCGCGCGCCACGTCCGCCGCGACGATCACACCGGCCGGGCCCGAGCCCGCGAGCGAAGCCAGATTCACACCGAGTTGCGCCGCGACCTTGCGCGCGTACGGCGACGCCGGGCGACCCGCGACGCGCGGCGCGGGCGGCTGATTGCCCGCGACCGCAACGTGCGCCGGTGCGGCTTTCGGCGTCGGCTTGTTCGCGGGTTTGTCGGCGGCGTTCGGCGCGACGTGATGCGTGTTCGTGATCTTGTGGTCGGCGCCGATGGTCACGCCGGTGTCGTTGGCCTTGGCCGCGTCGTCGACGATGAAGCCCATCGGGTGCCCGACTTCGACCACGCTGCCGACGTCGGCAATCGGCCCGGAAAGAAAGCCTTCCTGGAAGACCTCGACGTCCATGATCGCCTTGTCGGTCTCGACCGTCGCGACGATGTCGCCGCGCTTGATCTGCTCGCCGGGTTTTTTCTCCCAAGTCACGACGACGCCTTCGGTCATCGTGTCGGAGAGCTGCGGCATGACGATAGGCGTGCCCGCGTGGTGCGGGATCATTTCGGTCTGCGCCTGTTCGGCGACGACTTCGTTTTCGGCAATCGCGAGGTCGCCCTGCGTGTCGGTGATGTAGCCCATCGCCGCACCGACCGGAACCGTCGCGCCGATGTCGCACAGGGGGCCAGCGAGATAGCCCGCCTTGAAGACCTCGACATCCATGATGGCCTTGTCGGTCTCGACCGTGGCGACGATGTCGCCGCGCTCGACGCGGTCGCCCGCTTGCTTTTCCCAGGTCACGACGACGCCCTCGGTCATGGTGTCCGAGAGCTGGGGCATGGTGATGGCGTAGTGTTGGGACATGTTTTCTTCCGTGAGGTGTGAGGCGTAAGGCGAGAGGGGGGCGGTTACGCCTCACCCCTCACGCCTCACCAAATTACGCCTTGCCAAATAATTTCAGTACGGCCTGCACCACATCCTCGTGATCCGGAATGGCGGCTTTTTCCAGCGTGTGGTTGTAGGGCTGCGGCACCAGTGCGGAATGAACGCGCACTGGGGCGGCATCCAGTTCGAAAAAGCATTCCTCGTTGATGATCGCGATGACTTCAGAACCGACGCCGACCGGCGCTTCGTCTTCTTCGGCAATGACGGCACGGTGGGTTTTGGAGACCGATTGCCTGATGCCCGCGCGATCCAGCGGGGCGAGCGAATACAGATCGACGACTTCGGCCGAAATGCCGTATTGCTTGTCGAGAATTTCAGCCGCCTTGAGACACCAGTGCACCGAGATGTTGTAGCCGAACAGGGTGACATCGGTGCCGCTGCGAGCGATTTCCGAGCCTTCCAGCGGGTGGAAGAATTCGCTGTCCGGCACTTCGCCCTTCATGTTGTACATGAGCTCGTGTTCGTTGATGAACACCGGGTCGTCGCTGCGGATGGCGGACTTCAGCAGACCGTAGGCTTGCCGGGGATTGGACGGCGTGACCACGCGCAGGCCCGCGATTCCCATGAAGACTTTTTCCATCCGCGCCGAATGCTGCGCGCCGAGCTGGTGCGCTGCGCCGCCGGCCGAGCGAAACACACAGGGTGCCTGCAGCTGGCCGCCCGACATGTAGCGGATTTTGGCGGCAGAGTTGAACATCTGATCCATCGCCAGCCAGGCAAAATTCACCGACATGATTTCGATGATGGGGCGCACACCCAGAAAGGACGCGCCGATGCCGAGACCGGTAAAGCCGCCTTCGGAAATCGGGGTGTCCATCACCCGCAGCGGGCCGTATTTTTCGTACAGACCCTTGGTCGCCTTATAGGTGCCACCGGCCACGCCGATGTCTTCACCCATACAGATGACCAGCGGGTCGCGTGACATTTCTTCGTCGTGGGCGCGTTGTATCGCTTCCCACAGCATGATTTGAGCCATGATTGATCCCTGAGATTTAAGCGGCTTGGCCGGTCAGCCAAGGCATACGACTTTTCGTGGGCTTCAGCCCACTGAAAATCGGAGTCCTGTCGCGGCAAAGCAGCGGGTAGTTAAAAGCGTTCATCGCAATGTTTCTGGTCAGGCCGTTTGCCCGCTGATCCAGGGCTGCTGGCTTGCGCGGTCGGCGAGTACATATTTTTCGAGGTCTTCGACACGCGGTTCCGGCGAGTCTTCGGCAAACTTCATCACTTCGTTTTCGATGTAGGCGTCGGTTTCCTTTTCCAGCGCCTCGTAGGCGTCCATCGTCAACGCGCCCGCTGCAATCAGGCGGTCGCGCAGCATCAGGATGGGATCGCGCTGTTTCCAGATTTCCTCTTCTTCGCGCGAGCGGTAGCCGCGCGAGTCCGACATCGAATGGCCGCGATAGCGATAGGTCATCAGTTCCAGGAAATACGGGCCGTTGCCGGAGCGCACATGATCCACTGCCTTGCGCGCGGCGGCATACACCACGTCGATATCCTGGCCGTCGCACTCGTCTGCCGGGATGTTGTAGGCAGCGACGCGCTTGTGCTGATGAATCACGGCGGTGGAACGCTCGATCGAGGTGCCGATGCCGTACAGGTTGTTTTCGCACACGAACAGCACCGGCAGCTTCCACAGCGCGGCCATGTTGAGCGTCTCGTGGAACACGCCCTGGTTGTTCGCGGCGTCGCCGAGGAAGCAGATGGCGATTTCGTCGCCACCTTTCAGCTGGATCGCCTTGGCGATACCGGCGGCGAGCGGGAAGGGCCCGCCCACCAGGGCATAGCCGCCCATGAAGCGATGCGCGGCATCAAAGATATGCATCGAACCGCCGCGCCCCTTGGATGAGCCTGTTTCCTTGCCATAGAGCTCGGCCATGACTTCTTTCGGATCGGCGCCGCACTTGATGGCGTGGACGTGGTCGCGGTAGCCGGTAATCACGTAATCGTGCCCGGGCCGCGCCGCTTCCATCACGCCGTTGCAGCAGGCTTCCTGGCCCGGATAGAGGTGGAGGAAGCCGCCGATCTTGCGTTCGATGTAGGCCTGGTAGCAGCGCTCTTCAAAGCGGCGGTGCAGCACCATTTCGCGCAGCACGCGTTTCTTGTCTTCTATCTTCATTCTTGACCCTGGTTGAGTGCAGCGCGCAATGCGCTGGATACAATTGCCTCTGGTGCGCCGGAGATTGCCAGAAAATCAGCAAACGCTGAATTATCAGGGAAACCCTGCCAACCATCAAGAAAAACGCCATCCACAAGGACTCGACATGCTGCCTGAACTCGCTGAAAACAAACAGGAAATATCCGCCAAATCGCTGGCTGCCGCGGGGCACGCGCTGGTGCTGCTGGCGGCATCTGCACCTTTGTCGGCTTTGCCGGGCGCGGCCGAGCTGCGCGCGACACTGAAGCGCCGTGACCTGAAACCCGATGCTCTCGCCCAGTCGCCGGTGGCAGTGCAACTGGCGGGTGGCACGCTGGCGGTGTACGCCATGCTCGCGCCGGAGGCGAGCCTGTTCGATACCCACGAGCAGATACGCAAGGCACTGGCGGTGCTGCTGGCCGAGCATCCCAAACGCCTGGCGATCGCAGTGCTGGGCAATGCGGAATTCAAAACCCGGGCCGCCGAGGCCGCCGTGTATGTCGCGCTGGTCAATGCCAGTCCGTTGCCGACGCGGAAAGCAAAAACGGATAACGCGCTACAGCGCATCGCGGTTCATGGCCAGCTATCGAAGGACGCGTACGCACGGGTGCGGGCGGTGGCCGAGGGCAATGTGCTGTGCCGCAGTCTCACCGCGTTGCCGCCCAACGCGCTGACACCTGCTGACTATCGCAAGCGGATCAGGGCGCTGGCGAAGGACTACGGCTGGACAGTGGAGGAGCTGTCTTACGCGAAGCTGAAGAAAATGGGCGCAGGCGCGTTCTGCGCTGTGGCGCAGGGGTCGCCGGTCAAGGACGCGGCCATCGTCAGGCTCTCGTATCGTGGCGCTGCGAGCAAAAAAGTGCGTCCGCTGGCGCTGGTCGGCAAGGGCATCTGCTTTGATACCGGCGGCCACAACCTCAAGCCCGCGCGCTACATGCAGCGCATGAACGAAGACATGAACGGCTCGGCGGTGGTGCTCGGCATCCTCGCCGCCGTCAGCCGCATGAAGCGCCCGGTCAATATCGATGCCTGGCTCGCCATCGCGGAAAACCACATCGGCCCGGATGCCTACCGGCCGAGCGAAGTGGTGAAAGCACTCAACGGCACCACCATCGAAATCGTTCACACCGACGCCGAAGGCCGCATGGCGCTGGCCGATGCGCTCACCCTCGCCGCGCGCGAACACCCTGCACAGATCGTCGATTTCGCCACCCTCACCGGGGCCATGCACGTGGCTGTTGGCGTGCGCATGTCCGGCATCTTTGCCACCGACTCGACACTCGCGCACCAGGCCAGTCGCGCCGGGGCGGCGTCCGGCGAGCGCGTCGTCGCCTTCCCCGCACCGGCAGACTACGACAGCGCACTTGATTCTGATGTCGCCGACATCAAGCAGTGCACGCTCGACGGTGAAGCCGATCACATTCTCGCCACCCGTTTCCTGTCGCGCTTCGTCGGCGACACGCCGTGGATCCATGTCGATCTCGCCGCGCACATCTGCAAGGGCGGTCTGGGTGCGGTGATGAGCGACACCAACGGCTTCGGCGTGGGTTGGGGCGTGGCGCTGCTGGAAAGCCTGACCTCCTGAGCGAGATCGCAGCCGTCTACAAAGATGAACTGACCCTGCTGCATGTGGACGACAGCCTGATCGTCGTCGACAAGCCCGCGGGACTGCTCTCTGTGCCCGGGCGGGGTGAGGACAAGCAGGATTGTCTGGCTGCGCGGGTGCAGGCACGTTATCCCGATGCGTGCATCGTGCACCGGCTCGACATGGCCACGTCCGGATTGATGCTGATGGCGCGTGGAGCGATCGCCCAGCGCGCGCTGGGTCATGCGTTTGCCACGCGTCAGGTGGCCAAGCGCTATGTCGCCGTGGTGGCAGGGCAATTGCAGGCACCCGCAGACCTCTGGGGCGTGATCGACCTGCCGCTCATGGCCGACTGGCCGAACCGACCCAGGCAAAAAGTGGATGTCACACACGGCAAACCCAGCGTCACCCGCTGGCGCATCCTGGAACACGACACACTCAATGACACCACGCGGGTTGAACTGGAGCCGGTAACCGGACGCACGCATCAGCTGCGTGTGCATCTGGGCGCGCTGGGGCATCCGATTTTGGGGGATGCGCTGTATGCATCGCTTGCCGTGCAGATGCGTGCGCCGCGTTTGCTGTTGCACGCCAGGACACTGATGTTGACGCATCCTGTGAGTGGCGCACGGTTGGCGTTTGCGAGTGATGTCCCGTTTTGAATTAACTATATTTTTGCTTGGTAAATAGCCAATTCTATTCGCGACCTGCCAGGCAGGTTGACCGTGGTTTTCCAGGGTCTAACTGAACCCTTAGTTCGACTTGGCGATCAGCTGCAAAAACTCCTTGCGCGTGCGGTCATGATCACGGAACGCACCCAGCATCATCGAGGTAATCGTCCACGAATTCTGTTTCTGCACGCCGCGCATCATCATGCAGAAATGCTGGGCTTCGATGACGACGCCGACGCCGGCTGCGCCGGTAGCGGTCATCACGGCTTCGGCGATCTGCTTGGTGAGCTGTTCCTGAATTTGCAGGCGGCGGGCGTACATGTCGCTGATGCGCGCGATCTTCGACAGCCCGATGACCTTGCCCTGCGGCAGATAGGCGACGTGCACCTTGCCGACGAAGGGCAGCAGATGGTGTTCGCACATCGAATACAGTTCGATGTCCTTGACGATCACCATCTCGTCATTGTCCGAATCGAACACCGCGTCGTTGAGCACGTCGTCGAGCGACTGGGTATAGCCCTGGGTCAGGAATCTGAATGCGGCGGCGGCACGCTCGGGCGTTTTCAGCAGGCCATCGCGCTGGGTGTTTTCGCCTGCGCTGTGGATGAGTTGCTCGTAGAGCTTGGCAGTGTCCATGGTGATCCGATGTCTTTTTCGTAGGGGGGACTGTGTCAGGCTGGCCGCACAGCGTCAAGCGCGGGGCCGGTGCGCGGGTTACGTATTCCGATCATCCGGCGCGGCTGAGTGCCTGTTTGTGAAACGCCAGATGCTCGCCGATGAAGCTCGCGATGAAGTGATAGCTGTGGTCGTAGCCTTCCTGCATCCGTAGCGTGAGCGCCTGGTTTCTGGCCGCACACGCGGCTTGCAGGTCTTGCGGAAACAATTGCCCGGCGAGGAATTCGTCGTCCGTGCCGTGATCGACGAGACACGGCGGCAGGGTCGCGCCCGCCTCGACGAGTTCGGTCGCGTCGTACGCTGCCCACGCAGCCTTGTCATCGCCGAGATAGGCCGCAAAACAGCCCTGCCCCCACGGCGACACGCTCGGGTGACAGATCGGCGCGAACGCCGACACCGAGCGGTATTTCCCCGGATTCTTCAGCGCGCAGATCAAGGCGCCGTGGCCGCCCATCGAGTGCCCGCTGATCGAACACACGCCCGGCAGCACCGCGAAATTCGCTTCGATCAACGCCGGTAACTCCTGCGTGACGTAGTCGTACATGCGGTAGTGCTTGTCCCACGGGGCTTGTGTCGCATTGACGTAAAAACCCGCGCCTTTACCCAAGTCATAGCGCTCGGGCACGTCCGGCACATCATCGCCGCGCGGGCTGGTGTCGGGCATCACCAGAATCAGCCCCAGCTCGGCGCAATAGCGCTGCGCCCCGGCTTTCACCCGCACGTTGTCGTCGGTGCAGGTCAGGCCGGAGAGCCAGTAGACGACCGGGCAATTTGCGCCGCCTTGATTCAAAGCAGCGGCCTGTGGCGGCAGGTAGATCGAAAACGTCATCGTGCCCGCGCACGAAGTCGATTCGTGCTGCCAGCGTTCCAGCCAGCCGCCGGATTCCTTGATTCGTTCAATGCGGTTCATGGCGTTCAAAAAATAATCACCGAACGGATGCTCTTGCCTTCGTGCATCAGGTCAAACGCGGTGTTGATGTCTTCGAGCGGCATCGTGTGCGTCACCAGCGGATCGAGCACGATCTTGCCGTTCATGTAGTCGTTCACATAACCCGGCAGCTGCGAGCGGCCTTTGACGCCGCCGAACGCCGTGCCGCGCCACTGCCGTCCGACCACCAGATTGAACGGTCGGGTCTTGATTTCCTGCCCGCTGCCTGCGACGCCAATCACTGTGGACACGCCCCAGCCCATGTGCGTGCATTCGAGCGCGTCGCGCATCACGTTCACGTTGCCGATGCACTCGAACGAATAATCGACGCCGCCGTTGAAGTGGTCGCGGATGTATTCAGCGACGTTGCCGTCCACATCTTTCGGATTCAGGAAGTCGGTCGCGCCGAGCATCTTCGCCATCTCGAACTTCGCCGGGTTGATGTCGACCGCAAGGATGCGTTTGGCGCGCGCCATCACCGCGCCCTGAATGCACGACAAGCCAATCCCGCCCAAGCCGAACACAGCGACGGTCGAGCCCGCTTCGACTTTCGCGGTATTCAACACCGCGCCGATGCCGGTCGTCACGCCGCAGCCGAGCAAACACACCTTGTCGAGCGGCGCTGCCGGGTTGATTTTCGCCAAGGCAATCTCCGGCACGACGGTGTATTCGGCAAAGGTTGAGCAGCCCATGTAGTGATAGATGGGCGAGCCGTTTTTCGAGAAGCGCCGCGTCTTGTCAGGCATGTAGCCCGTCCACACCGTGCTCGCGATCGACTGGCAGAGGTTGGTCTTGGGCGAATGGCAGTACTCGCAATGGCCGCACTCGGGGATGTAGAGCGGGATCACATGGTCGCCGGGCTTGAGCGTTTTCACGCCCGGCCCGCACTCGACGACGATGCAGCCGCCTTCATGCCCGAGCACGCACGGGAACGCGCCTTCGGGGTCGTCACCCGACAAGGTGAAGGCGTCGGTGTGGCACACGCCGCTCGCGACGACTTGCAACAAGACTTCGCCCGCGCGCGGGCCTTCCACGTCGATGTCTTCGATGGCGAGCGGTTTTTTCGGCTCCCAGGCAACGGCGGCACGGGCTTTCATAGTGATTCCTTGATTGAGGTGGGACGGTGACGCTGATGGAAAAAAACAGCATGCCACTGGCAGGTCGCGGCGATGATGCCGCAATCACGCAGGGCCGACAATGCCAATAACTTCAGGCAGTCTGCGCGAGCAGTTTGTCGAAGGCGGCCTCGAAGCTTTTCACGCCGTCGGCCTGCAAGGTGTTGCCCACGGTTTCCATATCGATGCCCAGCTGTGCCAGTTCGGCGAGCTGTGTGCGGGCTTCGTCTACGCCCTGCGTGACGCGCACAGCGGGCTGGCCATGGTCGCGCAGGGCTGCGAGGGTTTTGTCGGGCAGGGTGTTGATCGTTTCGGGCCCGATCAGGGGCTCGACGTAGAGCAGGTCGTGGTAATCCGGATTTTTGACGCCAGTGCTGGCCCACAGCAAATACTGCGGCGTTGCGCCCTGTTGCGCGAGTTCGGCAAATGCCGGGCCGTGGAAGGTGTGCAGATAATGCTGATACGCCTCTCGCGCCATCGCCACTGCCGCCTTGCCGCGCAGCGATAGCGCTTCCTGCGTGCCGATGGCGGTGAGCTGCGCATCGACCAGTGTATCGACGCGGGACAGGAACAGGCTGGCGACGGCTTTGCTGCGCCGCACATCGGCCCCGGCCCGGACGCGTGCGCTGAGCCCGCGCAGGTAGGCATCAAAAATCGCCTGCGTCTGCGACACGGAAAACAGCAGCGTGACATTGACGTTGATCCCCAGCGCCGTGAGCGCTTCGAAAGCCGCGACGCCCTCCGGCGTGCCGGGGACCTTGACCAGCAGGTTGCGGCGATTGACTGCGGCGGACAGCCGCTGGCCTTCCTCGATGGTGCGTGTCGCGTGATACGCCCAGCGCGGGGCGACTTCCAGGCTGACATAGCCATCATTGCCGCCGGTTTGTTCGTACACCGGCAGCAGCAGATCGCAGGCCGCCTGAATATCGGGAATCGCCAGCGCTTCGAAGCGACGCTCGGGATCGGGCTCGGTGGTTTTCAGTCGCGCCAGGTCGTCGGCGTAGTAGGGACTGGTGGCAAAGGCGTTCTGGAAAATCGACGGATTCGACGTCACGCCGGTCACGCCGTCTTCGGCAATCAGCTTCGCCAGTTCCCCGTCGTGTATCAGGCTGCGCGAGAGGTTGTCGAGCCACAGGCTCTGGCCGAGCGCGGCAGCTTGTTGAGTGGCGTTCATGCGCTATTCCCTTCTAAAGTAGAAAGTCAGGAAACGTGGGAGCCGTATGTCCGCAAATCGTTCGCGGAAATCTCGCTCGATGGCACGAGTCGATAATGTTTCTCGTCAACAACGCGAATTTCACCGTCGTGCAGGGCGAGTTCGAACATCGCGATCCGCTCGTCGTCCATGAATTGCGCCGAGACGGCGCGGCAAATCAGAGCGGGGAATTTTTCTGCGCAGCACAAAATGTCTTGTTGCGTCTGTACGCTGCCGTGCTTGTCATTGCCGCCCTTGGCCTGAACCGGTACGACGAACTGGCGACCGTGGCGGTCGATGCCGACGTAGACCTCGTCGATCTCGATTTGGCCGACGTTTTTTACCGTGGTACGCAAATGGTTTTGCAGGGAGAAAGCGGCGATACCAAGGAAGATGTCGACCAGGCGGTTGTAGCGGACTTTGGCGAGCAGCGCCTGTTCGTCGGAGAGCGCGTAGGCACCGATGATTTCCGGCGTCGCATCGGGTACCTTGATCGCGAGCAATTCGTCGCGCGGGACGATGCGGTTCAAGCGAACTTGCTTGAAGCGGTATTTGCCGCGACCAGCGCCTTCGATTATCCATTCGTGACCCGGCTGCGCGGTCGCGCAAACGGTCGCGGGCAATTCGTTGCGATAGCGAAAAGAGTACGGCATATCGCCGATGTTTTTAGGCAGGACTACGTTCAGAGTGTTTGCAACCGAAACGAATTCGTCGCGCGTGAATTCGAATTCGACGACGCCATCCCGATAATGGTCTTCGAAAATGCGCGAGACGATTGCGCTGTAACGATTAGGCGGCCTTTTAGCTTTGGACATGAGCCTCTTCCAGCAAATCGGGTTGATTCGGGTCTTTCTTGCGTAGTCGCTGCGCAATGACGTTGCGCGGCACCCTGAAACGACTCGCTGCTTCGCCCATGTCCATGTAAAGGAGTTCCTCGTCGCCGCGCTCGACGACTTCGCTCGGGCGGTTCGGTGCTATACCCAGCGCACGGACGATTTCGCTTGCTACCGCGCGTGCGAGTAGGGGCGGAACGCTGTTTCCGACCTGACGAAAACCGTGCCATTTCGTCGAATGCAGGCGGAACCAATCCGGGTAGGAATGCAGTCGAGCGGCCTCGCGTACGGTAATCACGCGCGGTAGGTTCGGATGGATGGGGCGCGGCGAGGTGAATGCGCCGCGCGCGCTGTCGGTGCCGGCGCGCAAGGTGTTGCACAAACCGTCCGCCGGTAGTTTGCGGAAACGACTGATGGACTCGGTCTTGCCCGGTTCGGTAGCGAGGAAACGGCTTTTGGATAACTCGGTGTGTTCGGTGCGCAGACTGGAGGTCAGCAGATCGGCGTCGAATTCGCGGCGATACGCCAAATCGCTCGGGTCGCGGTCGAGTCCGCGTAGACGGCGAGCGTAGGGTGCGTGCGTCTCCCATACAGTACGTACCGCATCGCTTGCATACAACTCGACGAAAGCGTCGGCGTTGGGTAAGTCGGCGATTGCATCGGCAACCGTGGCCGTGGTCTTGGAGGCTTCGGGATATCGAGGCAATCTGAGACCGCGGCGCGTGCCAATCAGAAATAGGCGGCGGCGGTCTTGCGGTACGCCGTAATCGGCCGCATTCAGCACGCGATACGGCAGCAGGCAGTCGTAGCCGCGTTCGTCGAGAGCCGCGATCAGTTCGTGCAAAAAATCCGCGTGCTTGCCCAGTGTCAGCCCCTTGACGTTCTCGAAAACGAAGTACTTGGGACGCAATTCGTCGATCAGTCGGACGAAGTGGAATACGAGTTGATTGCGCGGGTCGTCGAGTGCGCGCTTGCCGATCAGTGAGAAGCCTTGGCAAGGAGCACCGCCGAATACAACATCGATATCGGCGTCGCCCAGACCGGCTCGTTGGCGGATGTCATCGCCGGACACATCGACCACGCTCGCGCACATTGTCGCGGTATGAGGGAAGTTAAATTCATGCGTGGCGCAGTGTATCGGGTCGATTTCGACGGCGGCGGCGATATCGAAACCAGCCTGTTCGAATCCCAGCGACATGCCGCCTGCACCGGCAAATAAATCGATACCGATGGGACGGCGTCTGCTTTTCCTGGAGGTGGTCATCAGTTTTCCGAGTAGCACAGTCAGCAGTCAGGGTTTCCCAGTTCGCAATGCGATATCGTGAATGCTTTCCCGTCGGATGACATTATCCGCATCACGAACATCTATTGCCATACCACTATCTCTGAGCCGGGACTCTGGAAGTTTACGCGTCTCATCAGCTTGCCGTGTCGTTTGGGGAAAAGTTTGTCATGCACGTGACTATCCCAGCATGGTTTTATGGCTGAGTAAATTGCTGTTCCAGTGTCGGAGGTCGCGCCTGTGCTAGACTTCCGGCCATTCCCTCAGTCCCGTTCGCGGTAGATTTCCATGTCTGGCAGCACCCTCGGCAAATTGTTCTGTGTCACCGTGTTCGGCGAATCGCACGGGCCTGCCATTGGCTGCGTGGTCGATGGCTGCCCGCCCGGCATGGTGCTCGCCGAAGCCGACATCCAGCAGGATCTGGATCGCCGCAAGCCGGGCACATCGCGGCATGTTACCCAGCGCAAGGAATCCGATACGGCGGAAATCCTGTCCGGCCTGTATCAGGGTAAAACCACGGGTACACCAATCGCGCTCTTGATCCGCAATGAAGATCAGCGCAGCAAGGACTACGGCAACATCGCCGACACCTTCCGCCCCGGTCACGCCGACTACACCTATACGCAGAAATACGGCTTTCGCGATCCGCGCGGCGGCGGACGTTCGTCGGCGCGCTTGACCGCACCCATTGTCGGCGCGGGTGCCATCGCGAAGAAGTGGCTGATGGAAACCTATGGGGTGCGCATCCGTGGCTACATGAGCGCGCTGGGTGAGGTCGCGATCCCTTTCGAGGCGTGGGACGAAGTCAGCAACAACGCCTTCTTCGCGCCCAACGCCCGCATCGTGCCCGAGCTGGAAGCCTATATGGACGCGCTCAGGAAATCCGGCGACTCGGTGGGGGCACGCTGTACCGTGGTCGCCGAGAATATGCCGGTGGGCCTGGGCGAGCCGCTCTACGACAAGCTTGATGCCGACCTCGCCCACGCGCTGATGGGCTTGAACGCCGTCAAGGGCGTGGAGATCGGCGACGGCATGGCGGTGGCGCAGCAGAAGGGCACCGAGCACCGCGATGAATTGACGCCGCAGGGATTTTTATCCAACCACGCCGGCGGTGTGCTGGGCGGCATTTCCAGTGGTCAGGACCTGGTCTGCCACGTGGCGATCAAGCCCACGTCCAGCATCCGCCTGCCCGGACGATCCATCGACAGCACCGGCCAGCCGATCGAAGTCGTCACCCATGGCCGCCACGATCCCTGCGTCGGCATCCGCGCTACGCCCATCCTTGAAGCGCTGATGGCGATCGTGGTGATGGATCACGCGTTGCGTCACCGTGCGCACTGTGGCGACGTGGTGCGCGCGACGCCGCAGGTGCCGGGGCAGGCGGACTGACACGCACTGTGGATCGGAGTCCCTTCAGGGGCAATCCAATAGCGTGCGTCCGAAATCTGGATTGCTTCGGCTATGCCTCGCAATGACTGAGAAATTTCATGTAAGAGTGAAATCTCAATAGTCAGCAGCCTCGGCAAAGCAAATGCTGAACAAGTAGGTTTACTTTGTGGTTCGACAAGCTCACCACGAACGGTATCAAGCACTGCCGCGCGTCCTGA
>JAJXUA010000015.1 GCA_021783275.1 Pseudomonadota bacterium | reverse complement strand
TGGTGCGCTCGGACCAATCCCCGGCGCTATCCTGGACAATCTCACGCAAGGTGACGTCGTTCTCGCCTATCTGCGTGATCAGGCCAAAATTCTGGCCGACGTAATTGCCCTTGCGAACGTGGTAAACCGCGTTATCCGGGGTTTTGATCACCGCATTGACCACGCCTTTGCGGGACAACACGCCAACCATTTTCAGCGTTTCCAGCGAGAACCCTTCCAGCGGCTCTTTGGGCCGTGACAGGTCCGGTTGCAACGCGCCCCCGCCCCCGGTCGAAAGCTTTCTCGGTTTGAAGGGATCGGGCAGATCGAAGGCTTCATAACTGAACGCTTCATAAACTTTGACCTGGGGCAAGGGATCGATCTTGCCCTGCATGTCCTTGCCACTGTCCGCCACAAAAGACTTCAGGTCTTCCATGTCGCCCACGCCGCAACCCGACAAGGTCAACACAATCAGGATACTGGCCAGATACTTCATTTTTTCTGCCCCTTGTCTGTGATCGCTTTTTTGTTATTGACTTCCTCTTCGTCCAGATACCGGTACGTCTTCACAATAGCGTCCATATTCAGGACGCCTTCCTTGCTCGGTGTCATGGCAATGTTTTGCAGGGTCACGATACGCGACAACTTGGACACGTCACTGACAAACGCGGCGATATCGTGATACCCCCCCGTCACTTTGACCTCAATGGGTGTTTCTGCGTAAAACTCGGATATGGTTTCGCCTTGTGGCCTGAACAGGTCGAATTGCAAGCCGCGACCCAGACCCGCCTGATTGACATCGGTAATCAGCGCATCCATTTCCTGTTTGTTGGGCAGCTGCTTGAGCAGAGCGCCGAACGCCTGCTCGATATCCGCCAGCTGCTTTTTATACGCATCCAGATTGACCGCCTGGTTTTTCTTGGTGGTAAAGGTGGCGCGCAATTCAGTTTCCTGCTGTTGCGCCACTTCCAGTTCGGCCATGCCGCCGCGCCAGTCAAACCACCAGCCCGCAGCAATGATAGCCAGGCTCAGCAAAGCGAGCGCAACCAGCTTGGTGGGCAGCGGCCAGTCCGCAATCGTCTTGAAATCGAGTTTGTTGATATCGTCCAGGGTCATGCTTTGCTCCCCTTGGCTGTCTCTGCTTCCGGAGTCTGCTGGGTCTGTTTGACCGTAAGGACAAACTCATTGGCACGCAGGTTGTTAACAGTAGCGGATTTGATTTCAACCAGTCCGGCAGAGTCAAACCAGGGCGAATCTTCCAGATTCCGCATCAGCGTTGAAACGCGCGCACTGGACTGGGTGTAGCCACTCATCGTCACCACGTTGCCCTCTTGCTTGAAGGATTTGAGATACAGGCCGTCAGGCAGCAGGCGGATCATCTGGTCAAACAGATGCACCACCTCGGTCCGGTTGGATTGCAGGGTTTCGACAACCTGTTTGCGTTCCAGCAAATCCTGCGTCTGCTCACGGATTTTCTTGATCTCACTGATCTGGATATCGAGCTTGGCGATTTCCTGTTGCAGATAGGCATTACGCTCGGCCTGGTTGGATTGCCGCGCAGCAATAATGCTGTGGCCCAGCGCAAATACCGCCACGCCCGCAGCCACGGCAATACCCAGCAGAACATTGAACTGGCGGCGTCGTGCAGCACGCGCGAGTTCACGGTGGGGGAGTAGATTAATGCGGATCATTGGGGATCGAACCTCCGCATGGCCAGACCGCACGCGACAAACAGCGACGGTGCGTCGGCAGTGAGTGCCTGCGGCCGGATTTTGGAACCGACGGCCATGTTGGCAAAGGGATTGACCACGAGGGTGGGGGTACCGGTGCGCTGGCTCACCACGTCATCAATCCCGGCGATCATCGCCCCGCCGCCCGCAAGCAGGATCTGGTCAACTTTGCGGTATTGGGTCGAGGTGGTAAAGAGCTGGATGGCACGGCCAATTTCCATGGCGAGGGTTTCGCTGTACGGCTGCAATACCTCCATGTCGTAGCTTTCGGGCAAAGTACCCTTGCGCTTGGCGCTTTCAGCCTCTTCGCTGCTCATGCCGTAGCGACGCGCGATTTCATTATTCAGCTGGTTACCGCCGAAGCCGTGTTCACGCAGATAAACCGATTCGTTGTCGTGCAGGATGTTGATGTGCATGTTCTGCGCGCCGACGTCAATAATTGCAACCGTCTGTCCCGCCCCGCTGCCCGGCAGCAGGTGCGCGATCTGTTCAAACGCGGTTTGCGTGGCGTAAGACTCCACATCCATGACCAGGGCTTTCAGGCCGGCAGCTTCAACTGCCGCTACGCGGTCTTCCACTTTTTCCTTGCGGGCGGCGGCCAGCAGGATTTGTACGTCGTCCGGGCTGCCCGGCGAAGCGCCCATCACCTGAAAATCCAGGTTCACTTCATCCAGTGAAAAGGGAATGACCTGATTGGCTTCACTTTCAACCTGGTTTTCCAGGTCGATACCCTTGAGCGAAGCCGGTGCCAGTATCTTTTTGGTAATGACCGCCGAAGAAGGCAAGGCCAGCGCCACGTTCTTGACTCGCGTTCCCAGGTTTTTCCAGGCGGTGCGCAAAGTGTCCGCCACCTGATCGAGGTTGGCGATGTTGCCATCGGTGACGGCATCTTTCGGCAAGGGCTCGATCACATAGCGCTCGATCCGCAGCATGCCTTTGCCCGCGTCAGACAGCTCCACCAGTTTGACCGCAGTCGTACTGATGTCGAGTCCAATCATGGGAAGCCCCTTGGCGGACAACCAGTCTAGATTGATATTCAGTGGCAAGACTTTTTCCTTTACGCTTCTGTGAGTTGGCGCTTTTTCTTATTAATATTTTTAGATGCTAGCAACAACACACGGTTTTTAACAGTTTTTTTCTCGCGGCACTTCAACAGATGAACAGATGTGTCCAATTTCCAACACCACTAACGCCTATAATCTCTCGAAACTTTAGGCAGCAAAGCAAAGGAAGCAGATGTTTTCCAAATGGTGGCATTACGCACTGGCCCTTTTCGTCAGTATCGGGGTGGTGGGCACGGCGCTGGCGGGACTGGCGGGTGCACTGATATATCCCAACCTGCCGCCACTGGAAGCGCTGACGGATTACCGGCCCAAACTACCTCTGCGGATTTACACCGCAGACGGCGCACTCATGGGTGAATTCGGCGAGGAGCGGCGCTCCTTCATTGCCATAGCCCAGGTACCGTCTTACATGAAGCAGGCGATCATCGCCGCCGAAGACGAGCGCTTTTACAGCCATGGCGGGGTCGATACGCTGGGGGTGTTACGGGCCGCAGGGTCCAATCTGCTGTCGGGTGGTGCTAAGGAAGGGGCATCGACCATCACCATGCAGGTGGCGCGCAATTTCTTCCTGTCGAACGAAAAAACCCTCACCCGCAAGCTGTCCGAAGCCATGCTGGCGATGAAGATCGAGCACAATTTGTCCAAGGACAAGATTCTTGAGCTCTACATCAACCAGATCTATCTGGGCCAGCGCGCCTACGGCTTTGAGGCGGCAGCGCGCACTTACTTTGGCAAGCCGATGCGCGATCTGTCGCTGGCCGAATTCGCGATGCTGGCCGGTTTGCCCAAAGCCCCGTCCCGCTATAACCCGGTGGTCAATTTTCCGCGTGCCAAAACACGCCAGGAGTACGTGCTCAACCGGATGCGCACGCTGAAGTTCATCGATCAGGCGACCTGGCTGGCTGCCGTGGCGCAAAAGCTGGTGATCCGCCCTTCGCGCAAACAAACCGATGTTGCTGCTGATTTCGCCGCTGAAATGGTGCGGCAGGCGCTGTTCGAAAAATATGGCGAATCGATCTACAGCTCCGGCTACAAAGCCATCACCACGCTGCGACGCAAGCAGCAGACAGCCGCCAATACGGCAGTGTGGCAAGGCATCGCCGACTATGACCAGCGTCATGGTTACCGGGGCCCCGAAAAACAGATCGCCCTGCCGACAGACAAGGCCGGGCGCGATGCCGCCATTACTGCCGCGCTGGACGACAAGCCTGCTGTCAGCGACATGCTGGCCGCCGTCGTCATCAGTGCGAAGCCCAAGCTACTGCGCGCGCAGTTGCACGACGGCAAAGTGGTTGAAATCGGCGGCAATTCCCTGAGGTGGGTGGCCCAGTGGGCATCTGGCAAGAAAGGCCGCCAGCTCCAGCCCGGTGCTCTGGTGCGGGTGCAGGCCACGGGCAGCAAGCCAGTATGGCGACTCGCGCAGTTACCCGAAGTCGAAGCCGCCATGGTGGCGATCAACCCGAATAACGGTGCGATTACCGCTCTGGTCGGTGGATTCGACTTCAACCGCAACAAGTTCAACCGGGTCACCCAAGCCTGGCGCCAGCCGGGGTCCAGCTTCAAGCCTTTTATCTATTCGGCCGCGCTGGAAAAAGGTTACACCCCGGCCACCCTCATCAACGATGCCCCGTTGACGCTCAGCGCCGAAGAAGCGGGCGGCACCGCCTGGGAACCGAAAAACTACGATGGCAGCCTGAACGGGCCGGTCCGCATGCGCACCGCCCTGACCAAATCGCTCAATCTGGTGTCAATACGTATCCTGCAGGGCATCGGCCCGTACTACGCGCGCGATTACATCCGCCGCTTCGGCTTCGATCCGTCGCGACATCCGCCTTATCTCACCATGGCTCTGGGCGCGGGCAGTGTCACGCCCTTGCAGCTGGCGGCGGCCTACAGCGTGTTTGCCAACGGCGGATTCAATATCAAGCCCTACCTGATCGACAAGGTCTACGACAAAGACGGACGTCTGCTCATGCAGGGAACCCCCAATATTGTGGGCAGCAACGCCCCGCGTGTGATCGATCCCCGTAACGCCTGGCTGATGACCACCATGATGCAGGACGTGGTGCGCTATGGCACGGCCGCCCGCGCCAGCCAGCTGGGACGCAGCGATCTGGCGGGCAAAACCGGCACCACCAACGATTCGCGTGACACCTGGTTTGCCGGTTACACCCCCGATCTGGTTGCCATTACCTGGATGGGCTACGACCAGCCCCGCTCGTTGGGGCGCGGCGAAACCGGTTCACAGTCCGCTTTACCGATCTGGATGAATTTCATGGGGGCGGCACTCAAAGGCACGCCGCAAAAAGGCTGGGCCATGCCTGCGGGGATCATTTCGGTAGAAATCGACCCCAAAACCGGCGCACGCCGTGCTGCCCCCACCCTGATAGGTGACATCTTCGATGAGCTGCTGGGGACGCCGTCCACCGGCATGGTCGAGCATTTTTACCAGGAATTCCCCCCGCCCGAGGTCGCTCCGCCCGACTGGGTCGAAGGCCAGCCCCGCCCGGACACACCCGACGAAGCCCCCGCTGAACCCGCGCTACCGCTATGAAAAACCAGGACATGCGCCGCCAGATTGCGCATACGGCCGCGCGTCTGCTGGCCGAGGATGGCAGCCTTGACTACGGCAGCGCCAAGCGCAAGGCGGCGCGACAGCTGGGTGCGCCGGACAGCGGCAGCCTGCCCGACAACCAGCAGATTGAAGAAGCCCTGCGCAGCTACCAGGCGCTGTATCTGGCAGACGAAACCCGCAGCCAGCTGGCCTTGCTGCGACAGACGGCCATTGAATACATGGAAAACCTGGCCGCTTTCGACCCGCATCTCACCGGCTCGGTGCTCAATGGCACGGCCGGACCCCATGCCGACATCAACCTCCAGTTGTTTACCGACGACCAGAAAGAGGTCGAATTTCACCTGATGCGGCTCAATCGCCCTTATCAAACCGGCGAAATGCGTCCAAACGACGCCACCGGGCGTAGTTATCCCCGATTCCTGATCGACGACGCGCGTGCACCCGTTGATCTGGTGGTCTACCCGGCAGCCGAACTACGCAATATGAAGCGGCTCCAGGCCGACGGCAATCCGCGCCGGTTGCGTCTGCCCCAGGTGCGGACTTTGGTTTGAGTCGCATGCTGCCGCTATCACTGGCACAAAAGCTGCTGAACCCGCATCACATGATCCACCCGAGCAAACAGTCGTGATCCGATTTTTCCGGCACTACGTGCCTCTCAACTTATTGCTGCTGGTATTGAGCGAAACGCTGATACTCGGCGGGGCCATCTATGCCGGCGTCAACGCGCGCTTCATCGATGGCAACAGCATCCCCGGTGACTTGCAGCCCCTGTTCCCCAAGGCTCTGGCCTTTACCCTCGTGATGCTGGGACTGATGACCGCCAGCGGCCTCTACAGTACAGGATGGCAAGGCGGCGTCCGCATGCTGCTGCAGCGCCTGGGAATCAGTTTCGGACTGGGCCTGCTGGCCATGAGCCTGCTGTTTTACTTTTTCCCGGTCTTGCTGGTCGGGCGTGGTGCGTTTCTGCTGTCGTTCGGACTCGCGCTTGCAGGCATCATGCTCAGCCGCGCGCTGTTCATCCGCTGGGCACGGGTGGGGGCGCTCAAGACCCGTGCGCTGGTCATCGGCACCGGCAGCCGCGCCGCCCATGTCGAAGCCCTGCTGACCAAACGGCATCATTCCAGCAATACCCAGGTCATCGGTTATCTGGCGATGGGCGGAAGTCATCATTTCGTCGATCATGGCCGGATTCTCGACACCCAGGAATCGCTGCCCGATCTGACCGCACGCCTGCAAATCAGCGAAATCATCCTCGCGGTTCGCGACCGGCGTAACGGCGGGATGCCGGTTCAGGACCTGCTGAAATGCAAGCTGCGCGGCATCCGCGTGATGGAACTGTCGAGCTTTTTCGAACGCGAGAACGGCCACCTGCAGATTGATTCGATGAACGCCAGCTGGCTGATCCTGGCTGAAGGCTTCCATCAGGGCATCGTGCGCGACACGATCAAGCGGCTGTTCGATCTGGTCGTCAGCGCGGGCCTGCTCGCCGTTTCACTGCCGGTGATGGCGCTGACCGCGCTGGCCGTCAAGCTCGAAAGCCCGGGACCTGTGCTGTATCGCCAGGAACGTGTCGGTCAGAACGGCCGCCATTTCACCATCCTCAAATTCCGCAGCATGTGTGTGGACGCTGAAAAAGACGGCACGCCACGCTGGGCGCGCAAAAATGACAGCCGCATCACGCTCACCGGGCGCTGTATCCGGCGCACCCGCATCGATGAATTGCCGCAGATATTCAACGTGTTTTTTGGCGAAATGAGCTTCGTCGGCCCGCGTCCCGAACGCCCGTATTTTGTTGAAGACCTGACGCAAAAGATTCCGTATTACGGCGTGCGGCACACCGTCAAACCCGGCATTACCGGCTGGGCGCAAGTGCGCTACCCTTACGGAGCCACGGACGAAGACGCCATGCACAAACTGCAATATGACCTGTATTACGTCAAGAATCACAGCCTGTTTCTCGATCTCATGATCCTGTTCCAGACGGCCCAGGTCGTGCTGTGGGGTAAAGGCGTGCGCTGAGGCGCACGATCCCGCCAACTCGCATGTCTAGCACCCTGCTCCTGCTGGCAGCCACGGGCTATGCCCTGGCAAGTCTGGTGTATCTGGGGTTGTCGGGACTCATCATTGCCAGCTGGAAACGCCGCCCCCAAGGGCGCCAGCTGGTGCTGGCCACGGGCCTGAGTGCGGTCTGGGGTCTGGGTTCACTGCTGACCGCATGGGGCACGTTTTCTCCGGCGCTGACGCTCAGTGCCGAAGTCGCGCGCAATGCCGCCTGGCTCGCGCTGCTGTTCCATATCCTGCATCTGCGCCTGCCTGAACACGGACGTCTGCCCACGCCCCTGCGCATGGTGCGTCTGCTGGCAGCCCTGGTCGTGGCCGGGCTGCTGCTTGCCAGTGTTTACGCACTGCTGGTGCCTTCCCAGCTTGAAGCCTTGCGCTGGATCGGCAATCTCGGGCTGGTCATTTTGATTGTGATGGGGCTGGTGCTGGTTGAGCAGGTCTACCGCAGCACCCGTCCCGAAGACCGCTGGGCGATCAAATTCCTCTGTTTCGGCCTGGGGGCTTTTCTGGTTTACGATTTTTATCTGTATGCCAATGCCACCCTGTTTACCGTCATGGATCCCCAGGTCTGGGCGGCGCGGGGGTATGTCGCGGTGCTGGTCGCGCCGCTGATTGCAGTGTCGGCAGCACGCAATCCGGAGTGGTCGGCGCCGGTCAGCCTGTCGCGCAGCATGGTGTTCCATACCGCCACCCTGCTGGCGGCCGGGGTGTATCTGCTGTTGATGGCCGGTGCGGGATATTACCTGCGCCTGTTCGGCGGCGAGTGGGGCGACGTGGTGCAAACCGTGTTCATTTTCGCCGCCGCGCTGCTGCTGATGCTACTGCTGTTTTCCGGCACGCTGCGTGCGCGTTTGCGGGTGCTGTTGTCCAAGCATTTTTTCAGCTATCGCTACGATTACCGGGAAGAGTGGCTCAATTTCACCCGCACCCTCACGGAAGGCCGGCCTGGCGAGCACCTCAGCGAACGTGCCATCGAAGCCCTGGCGCGACTGCTCGAAAGCCCCGGCGGTGCGCTGTGGATGCGCGAAGGCAACAGCGGGTATCAACGCGCCAGTCACTGGAACTGGGCCGACCTTCAGGGTATCGAGCCCGACGACTCGGCCTTTGTGCAATGGCTGTCCGGCAAACAATGGGTCGTCGATCTCGACGAAATGAAAACCCGCCGCGATCTGTATGGCGAGCTCGATGCGCCCGTCTGGCTGCAACAGGCACCCGATGCATGGCTGGTGGTGCCGCTAATGCTGCATGAAGAACTGCTCGGGTTTGTGGTGTTGAAACACTCGCTCGGCAAGGTCACGTTCAACTGGGAAGTCAGCGACCTGCTCAAGGTGGCAGCGCGCCAGGTGGCCGCCCATCTGGCGCAAATGCGCGCCTCCAACCAGCTCATCGTGGCGCGGCAGTTCGAATCGTTTAACCGCACTACCACGTTCATCATCCACGACCTGAAAAACCTGATTGCCCAGCTCTCGCTGCTGCTGGCCAATGCCGAGAAACACAAACACAATCCGGAATTCCAGGCCGACATGCTCGATACAGTGGAAAGCGCTGTCACCCGCATGAACAAGGTCCTGACTCAATTGCGTCGCGGCAGCGACACCACCCGGCTGCAACAGGTGGCGATTGCCGACGTGCTGTCGGATGCGGCCGCCAGCAAACAGGCTTTCAAACTGCGTCCCGCGCTACACTTGCCGCCAGCCACCCTGCGCGTGCGCGCCGAGCGCGAGCGACTGGTTCGCGCCGTGGGACATCTGCTGCAAAATGCACTGGAAGCGACACCCGCACACGGCAGCGTGACGCTGAGTGCACACGAGGAATCCGGTATGGCCATCATCGAAGTGACTGATACAGGCAGTGGCATGGACGACGAGTTCATTCGCACCCGTCTGTTTCAGCCCTTTGACTCCACCAAGGGGGCGGGCATGGGCATCGGCGCCTATGAATGCCGCGAAACGCTGCGCGCGCTGGGCGGCCAGATTGCAGTGACCAGCACCCCCGGACAGGGCACCTGCTTCCGGCTGACCCTGCCCCTGAACACTGACTCACAAGGAGACGCCGCATGAGCGACGCCAAACAGAAAATCCTGCTGGTGGAAGACGATCCGGGGCTGCAAAAGCAGCTGAAATGGAGCCTGTCCGACTACGAGCTGATCATGGCCTCGGATCGCGACAGCGCCATCACCCAGCTGCGCCGTCACGAACCCTCGGTGGTGTTGCTCGACCTGGGGCTGCCGCCGGACGCGGACGGCGCGTCCGAAGGCCTGGCGGCACTCCAGCAGATCGTGTCGCTGGCTCCGGCCACCAAGGTCATCGTAGTGACCGGCAATCTCGATCGCAGCAATGCCGTCAAGGCCATCCACCTGGGCGCCTACGATTTTTTCCAGAAGCCCTTCGATCCCGACGTGCTGGCCTTGATGATCGTGCGCGCCCTGCATGTGCACACCCTGGAAATCGAGAACCGGATGCTGATGGCACGGCAACCCGTGACTGCGCTCCAGGGGCTGCTGACCAGCAGCGAGCCCATGCTGAAAGTCTGTCGCACCGTGGAAAAGGTCGCCCCGGCCAATGCCACCGTACTGCTGCTCGGCGAATCGGGCACCGGCAAGGAAGTCCTGGCGCGAGGGGTGCATGAACTCTCGCCCCGCGCCGACAAACGCTTCGTCGCCATCAACTGCGCGGCGATACCCGACACCCTGCTCGAATCCGAACTGTTCGGCTATGAGAAAGGCGCGTTTACCGGCGCAGCCAAACAAACCATCGGACGGATAGAGTATGCCAACGAAGGCACACTTTTTCTCGATGAAATCGGCGACCTGCCGATGCCGCTCCAGGCCAAGCTGCTGCGTTTTCTGCAGGAGCGGGTGATCGAGCGGCTGGGCGGCCGGGGCGAAATCCCGGTCGATGTGCGCGTCGTCTGCGCAACCCACCGCGATCTGGCCGGCATGATCCGGGAAGGCAGTTTCCGCGAGGATCTGTACTACCGGCTGTCTGAAATCTCGGTGAAAATCCCGCCCTTGCGCGAACGCCCGGGCGACGCCGTATTGCTGGCCCAGGCGTTTCTGGAACGCTACGCCCGCGAACTCGGACGCAGTATCAAAGGCTTTACCGCCGATGCCATGGTGGCGCTGGAAGCCCATGCCTGGCCGGGCAATGTGCGCGAGATGGAAAACATGATCAAGCGCGCCACCATCATGGCCGACAGCAGCCAGATTTCGGCCAGCGATCTGGGGCTGGAAGCCAGTGCGGCCACAGCCCAGCCGTTCAATCTGCGGCAGGCACGTGAAGGGGCGGAGCGTCTGGCCGTCACCCGCGCGCTGGCGCATACCGATGGCAGCATTGCGCAGGCGGCAGAACTGCTCGGGATCACTCGCCCGACGCTGTATGACCTGATGGCGAAGATCGGTCTGAAATAAGGCTCGGCGGAAACGGCTGGTTCTTGCCATGCCGCAGGCTCAGGAGCGCAGGCATCAATAACATTTCAAAAACCTGTCCGGCAAACAGCCCGACTGCGCACAGCAAGCCGAAGTTTGCAGTCGGCTGAAAATCCGACAGCGCAAGCAGGCTGAATTGCGCAATCAGCACCACCGAGATGGCAATCACCGCACGTCCCGAACTTTCCACACTGCGCACGATGGCAAACACCGGATCAATGCCGCGCCGGATGCGATGCCGGTAGCCGTGATACAGGTGGATGGTGTCGTCCACCGTAATCCCCAGAATAATCCCCGCGATCAGCACCGTCGCCACATCCAGCGCGATGCCGCTTACCCCCATCACGACAAAAATGAAAAACAGCGGCGCCAGATTCGGTACCAGACAAATCAGCGCGCCGCGCCAGGAACGGAACAGCAACGCGAGCAGCAACAGGATTTGCACAAACGCCGAAACAAAGCTCTTGACCTGGCCTTCGACTATGCGGTCTTCCTGATCGGAAAACAGCTTGCCAAACCCGGCGATGTCGGTGCTGACGCCCGGGATCGGCTGCGCGGCGAGGTGTTGCTCGATGCGCGCAATCACCCGGCCAATTTCATTGGCACCATGGACATTCAGATTCAGCGCAATGCGCCCGCGCTGAAATTCCCGGTTCACCAGTTCGTACAGGTCTTCGCCGTCATAAATCAGCAGCAGCTGTTCAACCAGCTTGCGGTTGTCCGGCAGCGCATTGCCCGGCACCTCCCCGCCATTGAATGCCCGGTTCATTTCCTCGATGACCTCGACCAGCGAAAAACTGCGGTCGATTTCGGGTTGTCGTTCCAGCCAGGTCTGAAAAGCCTGGATGCCGGCCAGCGTGGCCGGGTCTTTCAGGCCATCCCGTCCCGGCGCGGTCAGTACGACTTCCATGGTGGTCACCCCCGACAGCCGTGCGCCAACCCGGTCTGTACTCAGCCGGATGCTGTGGTCGGGGGCAAAAAACTTGATCAGATTGGATTCCACTTTCACCTGCATCGCCAGCGGAATCGCCAGGATCACTACCACCGCTGTGGTCACCAGCACCGCTTTGGCGTGGCGCAAGCTGAACACAGCGATCGCCGCCGCAACCCGGCGAATATGTCCCAACCCGGAACGGTGACGCGGCCAGCGGGGGATATCCCATTTCAGCAGTATCGGCGGCACCAGTATGTAGACCACCAGAAACACCATCAGGGTACCCAGTGCGCCGGCCAGGCCAAAGGTTTGCACCGGCGGGATATCCACCCACATCAGGCTCAGCAGTCCGGCACCGGTCGTCAGAACGTTGAACAATCCGGGCAGCAGGGTTTCGGACAGCGCCCGGGCAATCCGCTGCGGGCGTGACAGCAGGGCAATCCGTCCACGCTGGATGGCTGCATACAGATGCAGCAGGGTTGCGGTGGTATACGCCGCCATCAGGGTGGGGATCATGGCGGTAATCGGGGTATAGGGCTGGCCCGACAGCACGATACCGGCGACGCTGACCGACACCACCATGCCCATGGCCATGCCGCCCACCATCACCGGACGCAAACGACCGACGACCCAACCCAGCAGCACCAGACCGATCACCACCGTCAGCGGAATGAAAATGGCGCTGTCGCGCCACAACGAACGCAGTTCCTCGACTGTTTGCGCGATGGTGCCTGCGGTCGCCGTACGATAGCCATCCAGCTTCTGCGCGGTGATGGCGGCATTCAGCGCCTGCTGGATATCACGGCGCGCCAGACTTTCCTTCAACACCTTGGCGCGCACCACCAGGGCGACGGCCTGGCCATCTTTGGCGGCGAGGATGCCCGGTGCCAGCGGGTCTTTCATCACGCGCGCTTTCCATTCGGCGGGGGATCTTGAAGCAGGATCGTCGGGGTCGATCAGTGGCGCGACAGTAAAGCCATCCTCGGTCGCTTCGATGTGTTCAACCGTCGTCAGCGTCAATACCCGATCCACGGTCGGGAGGGCTTCCATCTTGCGTGCAACACGGTCAAGCGCGGCAAGAAAGGGCGGCGCAAACAGATCCCTGCCTTCGAACAGGACAATCAGGACATCGTCGCTGGGAAATTCGCGAAACAGCGACTCGCGCAGCTGGATGATCGGCGCATCCGGTGGCGAATAGATATCGCCCGCATTGTTGAAATGCAGCTTCAGCAGAAACGGCAGGGCGGCAATCTGCAAACCCAGCAGGATCACCAGCGCCACCCAGGGGGGCAGCATACGGCGCCCATGCAGCCAGGCGTTGAACATCGCGCGGGCGATCAGCGAGGCTTAAAAACGCGTCCGCACGCCCAGCGTAATCAGCGAATGGTCTTCGTGGAATCCGCCCAGGGTGCGGGCTTCGCCGTCAAAATAATGCGCGGCAAGATAGATTTCAGACGGCTCCCATCCGGTATAGGCAATACGCGGGCTGAGATAAACATCGTCCACATTCAGGCCGACATTGAAACGCAGTGCCGCTTTCCAGCGCCCTTGTCCAAACTGGGCTTCAACCTCGCCGTTGGCCCCGTAGTATTCCTTGAGTTCAAGTATGCTGCGATCCGTTTGCAGGGCACGCGCCTGCAATTGCAGGTTGACGCGCGTATCGGCGCCGCCCGGATAAAACTCCAGCGCACCGATCCAGTCGAGTGCCTGGGTGCTGTCCTGCACGGCGGTCGGCAAGGTCACCGGCACATCGTCGGTGTAACCCAGTTCCATGCGCCAGGTCAGGCCGCCGGTGACCCGTTCCAGATCGACCCCCACGAAGCTGTTGTAAGGGTGTGTCGCCGTGAGGCGCGGGGTCACGGTATCCACCCGGTAATACGGCAGCGACTGACGGGTACGCGCCAGCGTCACCCCAAAATCAAACGGCTCACCCGTGCGCGTCAACCGTATCGCGCCGCCGCCACTGCCGTGTTCGTCTTCTTCAATACGCGCCGCACCCACCAGCGCTGCCAATGCCGGGCTGGGCGCAACACCCAAGACGGAACCGGTGCTGCGATTGATCGGACTCCAGATACTGTCGGTGTCGGGCAGTTGCGCGCCGCGAAACACCGGCAACACCACCACGTCCAGCTTGTAGTCGCCCAGCGTCTGTTCCCAGCGCGCAGCCAGCTGTGCGCGGCGGCGGTCGGCCAGGTCGTCGAGCACAAAGCGTGTCAGATCGACCCGGCTGACCCGGTCGGCCAGCGGAATTTCATCGGCGCGTCCCCAGATGATGGTCTGCGCACCGAGTGTGAGGCGGGTGTTGCCACTGCGATAGCGGACATAGGTATCGGTGTAGTCCCCTAGCAGTTCGTCGTGATCCACCGCACCGCCGTCCTGCGTCATGCCATCGAGTCGCGCGCCTGCACGAAACTCCCAGTCCCGGCTGGGCTGCCACATCACAAATGCACTGGCCCGCAAGGTGGAATAGGTGTCCGCTTCGGGCGCGTCGGGCAACGCTCCGGTCTCGATCAGCACATCGTCCAGCCCGAATTTGAGCGACGGCTTGTAGCCTTTTGCAACCGGCTTGCGACTGCGCGCAACCGGTGCTGGCAAATCATCTGCCAGGGGCGTGACCGCCACTTCTGCCGACGGTGTGGCCGCAGCGGGCACCTCACTTGCCGCCGCCCGCGACTTTCGGGTCGAGGTACGGGGCGGCGGCAGGTCATCCAGGGCATCCTGCCCCGAGGCACGGGGTGGTGGCAGATCGTCCGCCGAGTAGGCGGGGAATGAAGCGAGGGAGAGGCAGCAGGCAAGCAGCAGGATTTTCATGGGCGATATTCCGATTCCAGGGTTTCATCAGCCAGTGTTTGCGATGTAAACAGCTTGGCGGGCAATTTCTGGTCGTAGAGTACTTCATCTACCACCATGCGGGTTTCGTGGCCGCTGTCCAGATCGATCATGCGGCTGTCGGTAATGGTCCAGTACCCCTGTGTGCGCTTCTTGCTGCGCAACAACCAGCGTTTGGAAGGGGGGTCGGCATGCTTTTCGAAATAATCCACCCGTTGAGCCAGCAGGGTGGCTGGGTCAATCCAGCTGATGCGTTTGCGGTAGGCCGAGTCCCTGGCTTGCAGCGGAACGCTCTCAATCACATCGCACAGCACGCCGTTTTCGCTTTGTTTACCCAGCAGGCGATGTCGGTCGCGACCGGGTTTGCGATCCTGCATGTCTTCAAAGTACAGATCCGACCCCACAAAGCGCGCGCCCTTGCGATCGCTGGAAATACGCCGTACCCGATCCAGCGCGGGCAGATACAGCCATTGATCGGTCGTGTCATCGGACTTGTCGATACTGAGCAACCCGGTCCCGGCAATGTCTTCCGGATAAAGGAAGCGCGCCAGATTGGCAATCTCGCCGCCCGGCTGGTCGCGCCGGTAAATCACCAGTTCGCGGATGCGCGGCGCGCGGCCCTTTTCCGTCAGCACCATGCGCCCCAGCGTCGTCAGGTCGCGGCCATTGGGACGGTCGTAGACTTTCTGCGCCAGCTCCAGCGCGGCGTCGGCGTGCGCCGATGCCATGCCCCCCAGCACCAGACACACAGCACCCAGCATGGCGACACATCGCGCGAGATACCCTGGCGGGATCAAAGGTGGCATATTCATGGTCGAGGGTTCAAATACCGGTGCGCTTCCTTGATATCGACTTGATATCGACACAATTGCAGAATACTGTCGGTCGCCGGACAATATCGGCTTATTCGCTGGCATGTCCCTGATTCAAGAAAACGCATGCACCCATTTTCGCATTACTGTGCGACCCGTCCAAACTCTCGTCTCATGGCCCTGCTGCTATGCGCGAGCCTGATCGCCTGCAGCGGCGAACAAGACACCGTTGAACTCGTCGCGCAGGCCAAAGCCAGCATTGCCGAGGGCGACACCCAGGCCGCGGTCATCCACTTCAAGAATGCCATCGCCGCCGACCCGGATAACGCTGACCTGCGTTACAAACTGGGCAAGCTGTATCTGGATACCCAGGATCCGGCATCGGCAGAAAAAGAGCTGAAGCGGGCACGCAAATCCGGCTATGACGCAAGCATCATAGACCCGCTCCTTGCACAATCCATCCTCGAGCAGGGCGAATTCCAGCGCGTCCTCGACGAGTTTCCCCTGCCTGAATCGGGCACGCCCGATAGGGCACTGCTCGTTGCGCGTGCCAACGCCGAACTGTCGCTCAAGGACACGATTGCCGCGCAGCGCACGCTCGACACGGCAATCAAGCTTGACGCCAGCCATCCGGAAGTCCGGCTGGCACTGGCCCGACTGGCCATGAGCAAGCGGGAATTTCCCGCCGCCCTCCAGCAGGCCGAACAGGCCATCAAGGCACGGCCAGACTATCTCGATGCCTGGCTCATCAAGGGCGATCTGCTGCGCCTGCTGGGTCAGACGGAAGCGGCTACGGCAGCCTACCGGGCCGCGCTCAAAATCGACGACACCAGCGCTGGCGCGCGCCTGGCGCTGGCGGGGATCGCACTCAACGCCCAGCGTCTGGATGAGGCACAAGCACAGGTCGCCGCTGTTCTCAAGAAGTACCCTGCGCATTTGCAGGGCCGTTACACTCAGGCGCTCATCAGCTTTCGTGCGCAGAAAACCGAACTGGCGCGCGACCAGCTGGCCGGTGTTCTCAAGGGCGCGCCGGATTTCGCTCTGGCCAATATTCTGAGCGCATCGATCGAATACGCGCTGGGCAACCTGCAAACCGCAGAAGCCCAGCTCAACAAATACTTAAAGGTCGCACCCAACAATCTCTACGCTGTGCGTCTGCTCGCGGCAACCCAGTTGCGGCTGGGGCATCTGGACGACGCTGCGCGCACACTGGCTCCGCTGATGAAACGCGACGAACTGCGCGACCCCGGTAGCCTGATCCTCGCCGGAGAAATTGCACGCACCCAGAAAAACTATCCGCAGGCAACGGCCTACTTCGAGCGTGCTGCACAGCTCAATCCCGACAGCGCCACGATCCGTACCGAACTGGGACTCTCCCGGCTGGCGCAGGGCGACAGCCGGGCACTCGCCGACCTGCAATCCGCCTCGGCGATGGAAGACGGCAGCCGGGCACACACCCTGATTATCCTTACCCACCTGGCCCGGAAAAACTTCACTGCGGCGCTGGCCTCAATTGATGATCTCGACAAAAAACAGGGCGTCAGCCCCGCCAGCCTGAATTACCGGGGGGCCGCGTATCTCGGCCAGAATGACCGGGCCAAGGCGCGTGCAAGCTTTAGCCGCGCACTCGAACTCGATCCGGGATTTTATCCAGCCGCCTCCAATCTGGCGCAGCTTGATGTTCAAGACAAGCAGCCCGGGCGCGCTCGGGCACGCTACGAGAGCATACTCAAAGCGACCCCCAATCACCTGAACGCGATGCTGGCGCTGGCCGGATTGCGCAAGTCCGCTGCGGACGAGAAAGGCTTTCTCGCCTGGCTCGACAAGGCCGCAAGTGCCCATCCCAAGGCCATCGAACCCCGGGTCGCGCTGGCGCGGTACTATCTGGACAAGGGCGACCCGGGCAAAGCGCTCGCCATGGCGCGTGAAGCTGTCAATGCTGAGCCCGGGCACCTGGGCGCACTCGAAACCCTGGGTGCGGTTCAACTGGTGAGTGGCGATACCGCCAACGCCCTGGCGAGCTATCGCAAGCTGGTTGAACTGCAACCTGATAATCCCACCCTGAAACTCAAACTTGCCCGCACCCAACTCGCTGCCAAGGATCAGGAAGGCGCACGCAAAACCCTGCAGGAGGCGCTGCGCAAGCAGCCGGACTTTGTGGATGGGAAAATCCTGCTGGGCAGCATAGAAATCCAGCGCGTCCAGTACGATGCCGCCCTTCGGCTGGCCGGTGAAATCCAGAAACAGCATCCGCGCAACCCGGCCGGGCATGTGCTTGAAGGCGAAGCCGCTTTTGCGCGCAAGAACTACGCCGCCGCATTGAGCGCCTATGAGCGCGCACACGCCGTGTCGCCCTCGGGCAACTGGCTGGCCCGGCAACTGGTGATGCTGAATGCACTGCAACGCGGTGCTGAAGGCGAACGGCGCATTGCTGACTGGCTGACGAAGCATCGAGACGACCTCGGCCTGCGTGCCGTGCTGGCCGACAACCTGATCAAGCGCAGTCAGTACAAGGCCGCCGCCGGGCACTATCTGACGCTGAACAAGCAGAAACCAGGCGACTTGATGGTGCTGAACAATCTGGCCTATACCCTGTTCGAAAGCGGCGACCGCCGCGCGGCGGGCTATGCAGCCGAAGCCCTGAAACTACAACCGGATAATCCTGCCGTGCTGGATACCTATGGCTGGATACTGACCCGCTCGGGCAAATATGCCGAAGGGCTGGCCAGTCTGAAAAAGGCTCAGGCAAAAGCACCCGACGCCCCGGAAATTCACTGGCATCTGGCCTATGCGCTGCATGCCAGTGGCGACAAAGCCCGTGCCCGCCAGGAACTGAAGACCCTGCTGGGTCGTAACATGGCCTTTGCCGCAGAACCTGACGCGCGCAAACTCTATCAACAGCTCACCACGATGCCCTGAGATTCCCGACTATGCCTGCTCCTGTCTATCACCCGCTACGTTCGGGTCTTTTGGTTCTAACACTTTGTGGTGTGCTCAGTGGCTGCGGCCCACTCTCCCAGAGTCCGGAAGAGCATGTCGAGCGTGCCAAGGCTTTGCTGGATAAAAATGACTATCGCGGCGGCGTGCTAGAGCTCAAGAACGCGCTCCAAGCCGACCCTGACAATGCCCAGTCGCGCTGGCTGCTCGGCGAAGCCTATCTCAAGCTGGGACAGGGTGCGGATGCCGAGAAGGAACTGCAGCGGGCTGAAGCACTGGGGATTGCAGCCGCATCGCTGCAAACGCAATTTGTCCGCGCGTCTTTGCAGCAGGGCGCGTATGCCGCAGCACTCGAAAAAGCGATTCCTGCCCCCAATGCCGCCGACAAGCAAAAAGCCTTGTTGCTGAGCATGCAGGGTGAAGCCCGGCTCGGTTTGCGGGAGCCAACATCAGGTTGCCCTTTGTTTAGCGAGGCCCTGCGTCTGGACAGCCAGCTCAGCGAAGCGTATCGCGGGCTGGCCCGCTGTGCCATGCATGCGGGCGATGCCGCGCTGGCGCGTACGCAGATGCAGTTAGCGATCAAGACGTCTCCGGCAGATATCGAGAACCGGATACTCCAGGGGGAAATCGAGCTTGACCAGAACAACCTTAAAGCCGCCGAAAAAAGCTTCAGAGATGCGCTCTCGATCCAGCCCGAGCATCGCAACGCGCTGGTCAAACATGCCTTGATCGCACTGGCGAGCAAACAGCCTGCACTGGCGCAAAAAGACATGGACGTGCTGAAAAAAACTGCGCCCAAAAGCGCTGAAATGCTGTTCCTGGATGCGTCTTTCAAATATCACCAGGGCAAATACCAGGCCGCGCTGCCACCCGTGCAGGAACTGTTGGGCAAGCAGCCCGAGCATGTACAAACCAATATGCTTGCGGGTCTGATCCTGTATGAAACGAAATCCTACCAGCAGGCTATTGTGCACTTCTCCAAGGTCGTCAACCGCCTGCCAGGTCGGCTGGATGCGCGCAAATATCTGGCCTCGGCGCAATTGCTGGCCGGTGACAGCGCCGCTGCCTACAAAACCCTGGCTCCTGTCGCCCTGACTTCGCGTGATCCCCAGGTTCTCGCGCTCTTTTCTCAATCGCAGCAGGCACGCGGTGAGACTAGCGCTGCGCTGGCATCGCTCAGCCAGGCGCAGGAACTGGCCCCGAACAATTCCGCGATCCTGACGCGGCTCGCCTATCTGCATTTCCAGATCGGCGATGACGCCCAAGCATTCAATACGCTTCAGGCAGTAAAGGAAGAACCCGGGCAAATCGGTTCGGCCGACGTGCTGGAAATTTCCGGGCTGATCAAAAACAAGCGCACCGCCGACGCGATAGGGGCTGCCGCTACGCTCGTCCAGCGCGCACCCAACAATCCTGTGGCGCACAACCTCAAAGGCATGGCGTATTCAGCCGCTGGCGACCCGAAGCGCGCCTATGCCAGTTTCGAGCAGGCGTACACACTGAACCCGGATGCGATTGCCGCCATCCTCAACCTCGCGCAGCTGGACATGCTGGCGAGAACACCGGATAAATCCATCACCCGGTTGACGCGTTACGTGAACAAATTTCCCAAACACGCACAAGCGCTGACCAAGCTCGCCGAGCTTGAGGCCAGTAAAGGGAATCGTGACGGTTTCGACAAATGGATCGACAGGGCCCTGAAGGCCGATGCCTCCAATGTGCCTGCTCATGCCATGCGCGTCAGTGCGCTCCTGTCGGCTGGGCAAACCGAACAGGCGCTAGCCGCCGCGCGCGAAGCCATTAACGTCGCGCCCGACAACCCGGTGGCGCTCTCCCTGCTCGCCGACGTGCAATATGCACGCAACGATCTCGACAATGCCATCGCAGGCTATACCAAAATCGCCCAGCGTACCCCGACACAAAAACTGCTGTTTCGGCTGGCCAACGCCCAGGCGGCCGCGAACAAGTCCCGCGATGCCATCGCCACTCTGGAGAAGTCACGCAGCTACGCCCCAGGCGACCTGGAAACCCTGGCTCTGCTGGCTAATCTGCGGATAGAAGCCAAGCAATTTTCCCAGGCCAAACCGCTGGTCGACGAGTTGAAGCAACGATTTCCGAAATCAGCGACAGGCTGGTATCAGGAAGGGCTGATGCTCGACGCCCAGGGGCAGATTGCACCCGCACTCGATGCCTACCGCAAGGCTCATGCAATCGCCAATGATTCACGCAGTGCCACGTATCTGCACATGGCCCTGGTCCGGAGTGATCAGGCCGACGCCGCCAATACCCTGCTTGCAGACTGGCTGAAGCGTTACCCAGATGATCTCGGCGTCCGGCGTCATCTGGCGGGATACCTCGCGCAAACTGGCCAGGCCAAATCGGGAGCCGAACACTATCTGATCGTCCTGCGTCAGGCACCCAACGATGTCCAGGCCATGAACAACCTGGCTGTCCTGTTCCAGTCGCTGGGTGACAAACGTGCCTTGGCCTATGCAGAAAAAGCAGCCAAGGCCGCGCCGAATGCCCCATTGATCAAGGACACGCTGGGCTGGATCCAGACGCAAAACGGACAACTCGACAAAGGCATCGCCACACTGCAAAGCGCCCACAAGGCATTACCCGGTAATCCTGAGATCGCCCTGCATCTGGCAACAGCGCTCTATAAGCGTGGCGACAAACGCGGGGCCCGGGCGATTGCCCAGCCCGCCGCATCCAGGGATTCTCCGCAGCAAGCCGAATTGCGCGCCCTGCTGGGCAAACTCTAAGCGTCAGCCAAACCGGCTGAGGCGCCCGACGGCCTGTTCGCTATCGGGGAAAATGTCCCAGCTTCAGCCCGCCCAGCCGGAACATGGTGCGCAGATCATCGAAATCGCGTTGATGCCATCCTGGCATCGCGCGGTACAGACGCCCGAATTCCGCTTGCTGCTCAGTGGTAAGCGGATGGCGTATCGGACTTTTGATCGCCACCATGAAAGGCATCACAAACGTAGTGTAAAAACCGGTCGCACCCGCGAGATAGGTGCGATGCGCTGCTTGCCAGTCCGCCCGATCAAAAGCTGCCCGCAATGAATTATGGTAATCACGGGTAAAAATATCGGGTTGGCGATCCGCATACTGATGCGCAAAGTAGCTGATTGCCCGCTCGGTTTTCAAATGCCCGAAATCAACCAGGTACACTCCGCCCCCAGGCTTGAGCACTCTGTGTATCTGCTGGAAAACCGCATTGAAGGCTTCGAGGTCGGGCAGCTGATGCAAAACCACCGTGGAAAAAACGGCATCCACACTCTGGTCACCCAGACTACCCAGCCGGGTAATGTCTTCCTTCCGTAGCGCCACATTCCCAAGCTGCTGGGCGTTGATCTGCTCCTGCGCCCGCGCCAGCATCTCATCCGACAGATCGAGCCCCAGAAATTGGCTGTCAGGATTCAGGCGCGCCACCATCGCCAACTGGTTAGCCGGCCCGCACCCCAGGTCCAGCACCACATCACCCGGTCGCACCACTTCAGAGACATTGATGGCGTGAAACAGGTAGACCGGCGCCATCACCCCACCTTCCAGCCCGGCTTCGTGGAAACCACGCACCTGCTCGGGGTCGTCCATCACCAGATTGGGTTCAGGTACCCGCCAGGCATCCCGGCTTGATATCAGCTCGGTAATGAATTGCTTGACGACGGGCAGGCTGGGCACAGTGCTTCCTCTACTCAGTTTGGATTGAAACGAATAGTGGCATGACTCGCACGCGACACAAAGTCGGGACGAAAAAAAGCCCGCATCGCTGCGGGCTTTTTCAGACTGCGTGAGGCTCAAGCAGCATTCTTGCGACGGGCGGTCCAGCCGAGGCCAAGCAGGCCCAGACCCATGATCGCCAGAGTACCGGGTTCCGGCACGGCGAAGCGGACAGTGCCGTCTTCTACGCCGCAGAAGAAACCAGCGCTCTGGTTCGCGTCGGTACAACCAAACCCGCCACGCGTTTCGTCAAGCGCGTCATTGTTGTTCGAGTCCAGATCGAAGTTGCTGTCGGTAATGGCCAAGGTGCTGCCTACCGTGAACTCGTCACCCGAAGCGGTTTTGAAGATGCCAGCGGTATCGACAGCCGAGACACTGAAGAGCGCGTCATCAGAGCCATCGAACAGGCTGGTCACATCAACCGAACCCCCTTCAACGCCTTCGACATCAAACGTCAGCACCAGCGTACCATCGGTGTAGCCTGCGCCCGTACCCGGGCTGGATTTTGAGCCGCCGTCTGCGTTGGCTGCATCCAGATCGTCCAGGTAGAAACGCAGTGCATCGTCACCGGCCAGATGCTTGAAGCTGATTGTGCTGCCGGTGATCGCAGTAATTTCAACTTTTACGCTGAAATCAAACGTCAGTTCAAAACCATCCGTTTGGCCGAAGCCCAAGGGGGAGATATTGCCGTCGATATCGTCAAGCAGCGTGCCCGCAGCACCCTTGCCGGTCACGGTGTAGAAATCGCCAACATCGAGGCCATTCATATCGGTGTCGGTCAACACGGAAACGAACGGTGCATCGTTGAAGCCGATGGCATCGATGCCGGTGACAACAGGACCACCAACCGAGGTGAAATCGATCGTTACGTCATCGATGACGAAGGCTGCATTCGCGCTGGCAGCAAAGCCCATCGAAGCGGCAAGGGACAGGCCCAGCACAGTTTTTTTCAGATTCATGGTGTTACTCCTTTGCAGATTGGGTTACTTACTGTTTGCGCCGCTATGTGGGCCACGCAAGACTTAAAGCAACCCCCATGCCACTCAGGGTGTCTCATATTTATATTGTTGATTATTAAACAAATTATGTGGTGAGCTTGTTTGAGGCCACGGAATTTCCTGTTTGTCCCGCTGCCTCATGTAAAGAAAACCGACAGAACACTGGCTCTATATCCAGACGATTACGGAACAATCAAATCAGGTTACGGGGCATTCCCGTGGGCGGCAACGATGCCTGAATAATCGGACTGGATTGTAAAAATCGCCGACAGCGCACCCTACCTGTCTGAGCCCTGTGCCAAACGGGAGAGCGATAAACGCAGTGAACGGCTCCTGATGGGATTGCCGTTACCGATACGCCCCATGAACACGCCATGACTGGGCACAAGATCGCCCATGATGGTGGCCAGCTGCGCGCGTATGGGTGGCAAGGCCTGCTGCACCGACCCGGTCTGGCTGAAGGGCTCGTGACTGTCGTGATACCAGCTGAAGATAAGCGGAGTCATCTCAGGCTGCATCTGTAGCCCCAGTTGGGTAGCCGTCAGCCAGAAGCGCTGGACGGCTCGTCCTGCCTCAACGAAATCGTCAACTGCCCGGGGCGGCCGCTCTGCAACCAGGGCAAAGTGCCCGGCACAGGCCAATCCAGGCAGCCAATCGAGCTGTATGCGGGGTGCCAGGGTTCCGGCCAGATATTTGTTGAAAAACAGCACCCGGCTCCAGCGCTGCATCACCCATTCCATCAGCCTCAATGTCAGGGGATCCAGTCCGATCGCCTGATCCGGCACCCGGTCTTCGCTATAACGGCTGCGCCAGGCAATGATGGATCGGTGAACCGAATAGGCTTCGGGGGCCGTCAGCCGGATTTTTGCACTTCTGAATAACAGACCGGCCATTGCCAGTCGCTGTCTGCGGGTTTCCATCCAGCACACGCTGTAGGGAGCTGCAGCCTGTTCCAGCGCTTGTTTCTGCGTTGGGCTGAGGTTGCGCATGGACATCGGACGGCGCTGTACGCTGCGCCGGGTGATGGTTTCGATCAGCGGACTTTTCTCCAGCGCCGGATCGGGGTGGAGGGTAATGGCGTAATGGTTCTGATCACCCCCCGGACTCGAGCGCTTTTCCACGATGGCCCGGTAACCCAAACCACTTGCCGCGATATGCAGTGTTTCGATCAGGGCACCGAGGGCAAGCTGGCTGGCACGCCCCTGAAAATCGTAAACACAGTGCGCGCGAGTATCGTGTGCGTGCAGTATGGCCCGATCATCCGCCAGAATCTCGAATCGCCAGGGTTGGGTGTTGTCGCCCGAAGGAGCCCAGCGTGCAAGTTCGAGTACCTGTTGTATAGGGGTGAGGGACATGATTTCGCCGGAACGCAATCAGGAGTTGCTGGCGAGTCGAGCCAGTTTGATTTTGGCAAGCCGCAACATGAAACGTTGCCAGGGGTTACGGTTCCCCATGGGACGCCATGTCCGGCAAAAACGGTTCAGGTAGGCATCAAAATGGTAGCCCCATGGCGCGGCGCGGACGGGTCCGCGTCCAAGCAGTATTTTCAGGGCCTCGGTGGCAGCCACGCCGGCACATAGCTGACAGGCCATCCCGGTTGAAGGCCCTTTCTGCAGCGCCAGGTCGACCGCAGAGGGATCAGCCAGGTAGCCCATCTGCAGGCGCGCAGGCGCTAGGCCCAGCATGAATCGCAGGGGATACTCCTCCGGCGCGCCATCGGTAAAGGCAAAGTAATCCGCAAAGCTCATCTTGCCCGGCAGAAAATTCACCACCGCCGCGCCCATGCCCAGCGGGGCGGCGGTGATAGCCGGTATCCCTTTCCGATGACAGGCCGCAAAGACCGCCCTGCGCGCCTCAAAGGCAAAAAAATCGAGGCCATCCACATACAGGTCGACATCCTGCAAAAAGGCCTCCAGATTGTCGCGGTCTATTCCAGCGGCAAAGCCATGAATCTCAAGCTCCGGGTTGATGTCCCGCGCCTGCGCCGACATGACCTCAAGTTTGGGGCGGCCCAGGGTGGACATGCACGCCCCTGCCTGCCGGTTGAAATTGACGAGATCGAAGGTGTCGAAATCCGCCAGGGTGAAACGACCGATCCCGAGTCGCGTCAGCGTCAGCAGATGTGCCCCGCCTACGCCGCCCAGGCCGCCAATGGCAATCCGCTTGGTGCGCAGGGCGGCCTGCTCGTCCTTCGTCAACCAGCCGATGTTGCGGGAAAACGCCTGATCGTAATCAAAGCTGCTCATGCGTGAAGCGAAATCATCCTGCCACGCACGAATCAATCGCCCCGCAACAGGCGCTGCGTAATCCCCGACTCATCATTACGCGAGAAGAAATAGGGGTAGATCGATTTCACGCCTGTCGCCGATGCGCCCAGACCACCATACTCAATGATCTGTGCGTCGGCGTGTTCCAGATTGAGACGCAGCAGGACCGCCGGGGCGTTGACGCGCGGACAGGTCTTTTCCTCGCCATACGGTTCAAACCCCAGCATGCGCTGGTAAAACAGCATATGCCGCGGATTCACTTCGATCAGAAAATCGGTCGCCTGATGAATATTCCGTCCGTAAATGAAAGACAGGTGAAACAGCGCCGCCAGCACGTCCTTGGATTTGATCTCCTGATCGACCGCCAGCCGGGTGATGTCGCAGAGTCTGCGGCCCTCCGCGCGTAACTGGTCGGCCTCGGTTTTGTAAAGCTCATCGACCACCATGCCCTTGGCTGAATCCAGCCCCAGCGTCAGCGTGCCCACGACCTTGTCAGTCTGGTAGGCAACAAGCGTGATCTTGTTCGGGTTACGCGCCAGCGCGTCAGTTTCGTAGCCGCGCCAGCTGTACATTTTCTCGATCAGCAGGCTGGCCGATTTACGTCGGTCATCGTTGGTCGCGAGGCGTACTTTGAACTCTTCCTTGCTAACCCGGACTTCGGTATTGGCCGCAACCTGGCTCTGATCAATGCATAAATCCTTGAGGCGATAGGGTGACTGAAACGCGACAATCGTCTTGTCCCATTCGTCCGGGTCCTTGCTGCGATTTTTGATGCCAAAAGGCAGTTTCGATATTTCAAGCATGGCCAAGGGTTACATCGCGTGGCACGGGCTGAGCCCGTGCAGATCGTCCATTGTTCGACATAGGTTATTTCGGTTGTAACCGCAATAAGCTGAAGTCCGGTTGAGGTCAGCCACGCAGATACCGTGCCGCATCCCGCGCAAAATACGTCAGCACCCCGTCCGCACCCGCCCGTTTGAAGGCCAGCAGCGCTTCCAGCACGCAGGCGCGTTCGTCGAGCCAGCCATGCTGGGCGGCGGCTTTCAACATAGCGTATTCCCCGCTGACCTGATAGGCATAGGTGGGCGCGCCGTAGGCGTCTTTCACCCGCCGGATCACGTCGAGATAGGGCATGCCGGGCTTGACCATGACCATGTCGGCCCCTTCCTGCAAATCCAGACCCACTTCCCACAGGGCTTCGTCGCTGTTGGCGGGATCCATCTGGTAGGTGGTTTTATCGCCTTTGCCCAGGTTGGCCGCTGAACCGACGGCATCCCGGAACGGCCCGTAAAAGCTGGAGGCGTATTTGGCCGCATAGGCCAGAATCCGGGTATGGATATGGCCTGCGCCTTCCAGTGCGGCACGCAGGGCGGCGACCCGGCCATCCATCATGTCGGACGGGGCGACGATATCGGCGCCGGCCTGGGCGTGCACCACCGCCTGCTGCGCCAGTACCGCCACGGTTTCGTCGTTGAGCACATAACCGGCAGCATCGATGAGGCCATCCTGGCCGTGACGGGTATAGGGGTCGAGCGCAATGTCGGTGATGATGCCCAGCCCGGGAAAGCGCTGTTTCAGCGCGGTTACGGTGCGGGGCACCAGCCCGTCGGGGTTGAGCGCTTCTTCGGCGGCGTCGGTTTTGAGTGTCGGGTCGATGACCGGAAACAGCGCGAGCGCCGGGATCCCCAGCGCAACACATTCTTCCGCCACCGGCAGCAATTGATCCAGCGACAGACGTTCCACCCCGGGCATGGATGCGACGGGCTCACGCCGACCGTTCCCGTCCAGCACAAAAACCGGGTAGATCAGGTCATTCACCGTGAGCGAACACTCACGCATCAATCGGCGGGAAAAGTCATCGCGCCGCATACGACGCATGCGAGCGGAAGGAAAGGCGGCAAACGGCAGATTCACAATGCGCTCCCAAGGCTCTTTGACAAGGCTTTCACGGGCTTGAGCCCGTAGAAAGCCGGAGTCCCCTTGTGGGGCATACGACGCATGCGAGCGGAAAGAAAGACGGCAAACGGCAGATTCACAATGCGCTCCAAAGGCTTTTTGACAAGGCTTTCACGGGCTTGAGCCCGTAGAAAGTCGGAGTCCCCTTGTGGGGCATACGACGCATGCGCGCAGCGGGAAATTGACCCAAAGGCAGGTTCACAAAGCATCTCCAAAGAATACGTATTTGATCATGGAACTATTTTTACGCGACGAGGCTCCATGATGCAGATGGTCTTGTACCGTCTCCCGCTTCTCCTCCCTGAGCGGGATGCCTTAATCCCCTTAAGGCATTTTCGACCCCGATCCCTCCCTTGATCGGGGTTTTTTTGTGCCAGTCATTCCTGCGTCAGCGCTTCGGGCAGAACCTGCGCGTCAGTGGCGTCTGACAGCCAGCCCTCGATGAGGGAGGTGGCTTCTTCGGTACCCAGTCGCGACAGACTCGAAAACAACTGCACACTGACGCGATCCTGGGCTTGCAGTTCCTGGCGGGTGCGATTCAGCGTCAGTGCTTTTTCGCTGTTGGACAGCTTGTCCGACTTGGACAGCAGGATATGCACCGGCTTGCCGGTCGGGGTAAACCAGTCGAGCATCTGCCGGTCCAGCGGCGTCAGCGGATGGCGCGCGTCCATGATCAGCACCATGCCCACCAGCGCGTCGCGTTCCTGCAGATAGCGCGAGAGCAGCGCTTCCCATTTGGCTTTGACCGCGGGCGGAACCTTGGCATAACCATAGCCGGGCAAATCCACCAGATACATTTCCGGCTCCAGCTCGAAAAAATTGATGAGCTGTGTACGTCCCGGAGTCTTGGAGGTATACGCCAACCGGTTGATTCGGGTCAGGAGATTGATTGCACTCGATTTTCCGGCGTTGGAGCGCCCGGCAAATGCGATTTCCGCACGGCTGCCGGGCAAATCCCGCAGCTGGGCGACCGAGGTGTGGAAGTGGGCGCGATTCAGCACAGGCTTGGCAGTCATATTAGTTGACGCTAAACTACCCGCTTCCCAAAATTTTGCAATCCCCGGCTTATTCAAGCTTCAGGAGCTTTTTGATGAAACTCGTCGTCATGCTGGCCGCCGCGCTGGCCGCAACATCCGCCTTTGCCAATTCGCCTGCCGCCGCACCCGCCAGCAAAGGCGACCCCAAAGCAGCCGAGTCGATCGTCAACCAGGTCTGTGCCGCCTGCCACGCCGTAGACGGCAACAGCGCGGCCGCTGCCAACCCCAAGCTGGCCGGGTTGAATGCAGAATATCTGTACAAGCAGCTCAATGATTTCAAATCCGGCGCACGCAAGAATGCGGTGATGTCGGGCATGGTGGCGGCTTTGACGCCGCAGGACATGAAAAACCTGGCTGCCTACTACAGTGCCCAGCAGCCGAAACCGGGCACATCGAAAGACCAGACCCTTGCTCTGCTGGGCCAGAAGGTCTATCGCGGCGGCGTGCTCGGTGCGGGCGTCCCGGCGTGTGCGTCGTGCCACGGTCCGCAGGGCAAGGGCATTCCGTCACAGTTCCCGCGTCTGGCTGGCCAGCACAGCGACTACATCTATGCGCAGCTCAACGCTTTCCGGGTGGAAGCCCGCGCCAACGACGGTGCCAAGATGATGCGCAACATCGCCGCCAAAATGACCGATGCCGACATGAAGGCCGTGGCTTCGTACATCCAGGGTTTACGCTGACACCGCCCGGGCGGATGGGTTTTTTCGCAACCGCATTCCCGCAGATAAACTTACTGGCCGCAACCGGGTCGATGAAGGGTGACGCGAGTCACCCTTTTTTCATGTGCGCCGCCTGACGAGTTCTGACCTTATGACCAACGCTGCGCAAACCCTCGGCAAATCGCTGTATGAACTGCTCAGTTCCATGCGCTTTGCCATCAGCCTGCTGTCGATCCTGGCCATTGCCTCCATCGTCGGCACGGTGCTGAAACAGGCCGAACCCTACGCCAATTACCTGATCCAGCTCGGCCCTTTCTGGTTTGAGGTATTCGAAAAGCTGGGGCTGTACGACGTGTATCACGCCGCCTGGTTTTTGCTGATCCTGGTGTTTCTGGTGGCGTCGGTCAGCGTCTGTATCTGGCGCAATGCGCCGAACTTCCTGCGCGAAATGAAAAGTTATCGCGAGCAGGTCAGCGAACAGTCGCTCGCCGCGTTCAAGCACCAGCATCAGGCCACGATCATCCAGCCGGTCGAAGCGTTCGCCACGCAGGCGCAAGCGTATCTGGAAGGCCGTGGGTATTCGGTCAAACGCATTCCGCGCGACGAAGGGCTGCTGCTGGCAGCCAAAGCCGGAAAATGGAACCGGCTGGGTTATTTCCTGGCGCATTCGTCCATTGTGCTGATCTGCATCGGCGGGCTGATGGATGGCAATCTGGTATTCAAGGCCCAGCAGTTGCTGGGCAGCAAAAAAATCGAGACGCGTGACCTGCCGCAAAGCCAGGTACCGGCAATTTCGCGCCTGTCGCCGGACAATCCGTCGTTTCGCGGCAGCGTGCAGATTCCCGAAGGCTCCAGTGCAGATGTCGCGTTCATCAATGTAGCCGATGGTTATCTGGTGCAGGATCTGCCGTTTACCGTCGCGCTCAAGGCATTCCGCATTGAGCATTACAGTACCGGACAACCCAAGAGCTTTGAATCGGATATCGAATTGTTCGACAAGGCCGGCAATAAAATCCGCTCCGCCACGCTGGCGGTGAATCACCCGCTGATTCACGATGGGGTGGCCATTTATCAGGCCAGTTTTGCGGATGGCGGCACGCATTTGAGCCTGCGTGGCTGGAATCTGTTTGCGCCCACCGCAGACTTTTTTCCGCTCGACGGTACGGTGCATCAAAACGCCACGCTGGCGAGCCCGGGCGGCGACTACACGGTCGAATTCATCGACTTCCGGCCGTTCAACATCGAAAACCTGGGGGGTGAAATCACCTCGGGTGGCGACGCGATGAGCGTGCTCGGCGGCAGTCCGGTGGCGGACAACCGGCATCTGCGCAACGTCGGCCCGAGCTTTCAGTACAAGCTGCGCGACGCACGCGGGCAGGCGCGCGAATTCAGCAATTACATGCTGCCGCTGCAGCTCGACGGACGCTGGTACATGATGTCGGGGGTGCGCAATTCGCCCAACGAATCGTTTCAATACATGCGGATGCCGCTGGATGCGGGAGGCAACCTGGAAAGCTTCATGCGCCTGCGCGGCGCGCTGCTCAACCCCGGGATGCGTCCCGAGATTGCTGCGCGTTTCGCACGTCAGGCCTTGCCGCCCAATGCCTGGAACACCGAAATCGAAGACAAGCTGAAATTCAGCGCCAGTCAGATGCTGGCGATTTTTGCCGATGGCGGGTTTCAGTCGATGGGTCGCTTCATCGAGGAAAAAGTACCCCAGGCCGAACGTGAAAAAGCGGCGGGCACCTATCTGCGCATCCTCGAACTGGCCGCGTTTGAGGCCCTGCATATTGCAAACCGGCAGGACAGCCTGCCGCCGCCCCTGAGCGACGAAGCCACCGGCTGGCTGGTGCGCGATACGCTCAACAGCATGAGCGACATGTTCGTCTATGGCGCGCCCATTTATCTGCAATTGATGCAGTACGACGAAGTCAAGGCCAGCGGCCTGCAGCTCACCCGCTCGCCGGGTCAGAACGTGGTCTATTTCGGTTCGCTTTTACTGGTGCTGGGCGTATTCTTCATGTTCTATGTGCGTGAACGCCGGGTGTGGTTGCGCGTCAAACCCGGCCATGCGCTGCTGGCCATGTCCGCCGCCAAGCACAACCTCGATTTCGAGCAGGAATTTACCCAGCATACCCAGGCGCTCGACGCGCTGGCCCAGTCATCCGGAGATACCTAATGGAACTCGCCCTCACCCCACCCGCCCCCCTGCTGAAGCGACTGTCGTGGTTTGACTGGCTGTTTGCCGTCATCGTGACCGGCGGTGCGCTGTTTGCGCTGTCAAGCTTTGGCGACTACATGGACCTGTATGAAAAGGCGATCCTGCTGGTGTCGATTCCCGCGCTGGCCGTGTTCGGCTGGTTCTGGAAGCCTTTTCGTACGCTGTTTGTGGCGGTGGGCATCCTCAGCCTGTTTGCAATCAGCCAGTACCAGGGCGACCTCGTCCGGATGGAGCAGGCCTTTTTCCTCAAGTACCTGATCTCCAGCCAGGCTGCGATCATGTGGATGTGCGCGCTGTTCGGTCTGGCAACCCTGGCTTACTGGGCGGGTCTGCTGGCACGTTCGGACTTCATGATGAAAACCGGCAGCAGCCTGACCTGGGTTGCGGTGGTGATGGGCTTCATCG
>JAJXUA010000014.1 GCA_021783275.1 Pseudomonadota bacterium | reverse complement strand
ATACGTCGTGCAGCACAACGTCAAACCCAAGCCGTTCATCTGGACGAAGAGCGCCGCCGACATCCTGCAGAAGGTCATTCGGGCGAATGCGCGCTTAAGTTCCAAACAGAATGGAACACTACACTAGCAACGCTCAAAATGCACTCGTCATTGGTAAAAACCTGGGGAGTAGGTGGTCAACATTTGCGATCAGCGACTTGACCTTGAAGCGCGGCCATAGCATGAGATCGCAAGGCGCTGCAGGAGCGAAATGCGTAGAAAGAGCATACACGAGGCTTCCAGAAGAGTTTGGGTACTTACGCCGTGTGAAATGCGACACGCTGAATATCGGTGACGACGCCGTTTTCGCGAACGCAGTTGGTCAGAATGACACACAAAAATTCGCGGCCGTCTGGACGCGAGGCGCGATCAATACTGAAATCACTGATTCAGTATTCGATCAGGCGGTGGGTGTATTTCTGAATGGACAGGGCCAGATAGATAGCAGCAATTTCATGGCAGAGGGTGCGACAAACACCAATGCGTATTTGAGAATTTCGGGCAACGCTTTTAACTGGCGCTTTGCCGCTATCCAGACGCAAAAAACGCTGCACAACCTGGTTTATTCCCACAATGATGAAGTCATGCAGGGAACCGAGGAGGAAAACAGCATTCATGACCTGGCTGATGCGGGAGACTTCTTCAGCGCGTTTCGTCACAACATCCGTGACTTGTTCATAGCAAACACGAAAACCAGTCGCTCTTTGACGGGTGGGACTTCTTCAACCTGTAAGGATATGCCTGGATCGAATCACCCCATATGTGTCAATCTGGGAACCACTCTTGACGGCAACAACGGTGCTTACCTGGGCAGACTGGATAGCAGCAATCTTCCATCGGAAGGGGCGCTTCAATTGACATTGGCTGCTGATACTGCGCAAGTGATCAATCCTGCAAATCAGGGCATCCTCGCTCCCGCTCAAAGAGGTGCCTTGGTGCAGATTGTTCAGGGTAAAGGTGTCGGGCAATACCGTCATTTGGTTTCAGACATATTGACACCCACGGGGTGCAGTTTCGCTACCTGCACGCCGGTCAGAGTTATTACCGTAGACAAGCCATGGGATGTCCAGCCGGATGCTACGTCCTGGATCAGCATCACTGATTACATGGGGCGATTGATTTTTTACGGGAACGACTACAGTTTTGCACCCAAGCTCCAAACCTATTTTGCGACCCATGATGTTCTGGTCGTCGATAACCAGTTGGGAACTGAGTCTCTACCTGCTGGTGTGTCTAGCAAGACGGGTTCAGCGCGGGGCGGTGAAAGTGGGAGCATGACGCGAGGGTGGGGCTATCAGGCGCTGAACAACCTTATTAGGCTGCAGGGTGCCGGGTTAGGTGAATCTGTAGGTGCCGAGGCTACAACCAATGGCTCGAATTTGCGGGCCGTTCCCGAGACGGGTTTTCACTATGTCAGTCCGGTTGCCGATGCAGTGAATGGGTTCAAAGACAGAAACAACTCCCCGGCAACTCACGTGTATCGAAATAACGCTAACGAGTCTGGTGGTCAGTTGACTGTCGATCTCTGGTTTTTGAATGACGGGATACTCATCGAGAATAACCTGGACATGAGGGATCGGCCTACTCGCAACGGCCAAATGATCGGCTATAAAATTAATGGCAACTGGGTGCTCTCTCCCGAGAATGTTGCTTTGATCCGCAACAATACTGCTGCGACAGGAAATCTTGCCCAGCAAGGCATGCTGGATGGGAATGATTATCCGGCCAACCCAGTGCCAACTGTCTTGCTTGCGAATGATTTGCCGGACATCTTTAACCTTGCGCGCTCTGGTTATGCAATCAGCTACCCAGGTGAGCACGTAAACGGCGCTTATAGTGTTCTGGACAGGGTGAGGCCCATAGACGGCAATACCAGTGGTGACTCGGGTTCCAGCGGTGGACTTGGAACGACAGGTAGCAGACCTGGCACGGGAATCAAGGAACGATGGTTTGAGGTGGATTTGCGACATCAAGCAGATGTCAGCGAAGTGAGAGTTTGGCCGGGAGACGGGGATACCACTGGCTCCGCAAATCTCACAGTGCTAGTGAGTGATCAGCCATTTGTTTCAAGTACGCTTGATAACGCGAAACTGGAAGTTGGTGCTGGGCGGCACTTTTATATGGATGGTGCCATCCCGTCTGGTGGACGTACTGTGGTGGTTCAAAAGAGCGGACGGTATGTGCGGGTATGGAAAACCGTTGCTACGGATAATCTTGCCCTGGTGTTAGCTGAAATCGAGGTCATGGGCCGTGCCTTGCGTGCGAACCTGGATGTGACTGTAGAGCCAAGTCGTTATGACGTAGCCTTGAATGAATACGTGGATTTTACGGCCACAGTGACTAACTATGGGCCGCAAAGTGTAGATGGCCTGCAGATCAGTGGATTGTCCTCATGCGTACTGAGTCCTACCGCTCTGGGCGTCGAGGCGTCCGATAACACGGCCACGTGTACATCCAGTGAGTACGCCAACGAATTCGGCCGACTGGAGCGTGCGGCCAATATCAGTACAAGTCAGGATTTGAACGGGGAGTTCAGCGGAGGTGGCACTGCGTTTGTCAATGTTCAGGCTGAGTTGAAGCTGGTGAAGGTGAATGCGATAGGTTCGGTCGCTACAGTTCCGGTCAGGTCGCCCAGATCAGAAACTGTCAACGGCAGTATCACCGTCACAGACAGGCTGTTTCCGGGGAATTCTACCGTTCAACTAATCGCAACTCCTGATAGTGGCCACGCAGTGGCTTGGACGGATTGCACAGTCGATACGGTTGACCCTAATAAGTGCACGGTTGTAATGAATGCACAAAAAGTTGTTTATGCGAATTTCTCGCCAGTGACCTCTTCAGCCAACATTGCTGTCGCAGCCTCGGCGGCACCTTCCAGCGTTGCGCTCAACAGCAACATCAGCTACACCTTCACCGTCAGCAATGCTGGGCCGCAAACCGCAACCAACGTTACATTGACGACTGGCACATTGCCTGCGGGTACCAGCTTCATCTCAGCCTCAGCAGGATGTACCTTCGCGAGCGGAATAGTGACCTGCGCCATGGGGTCGATCAACAATGGTGCATCTTTTCCATTGACGATCACCCTCAAGGGCGACACGGCGGGTGCCAAAACCCTGAGTGCCTCAGCGACGCGCACCGAGTCTGACCTGGATGCATCCAACAACACCAACAAGTCTGCGAGTGCAACGGTCAACCCGGAGGCAAACCTAATCGCTGGTTTGACGGTCAGCCATCCCGGCACGAACGCCGCCCTGACTGAAGTGCCCTACACCTACACCGCGACGGTCACCAACAATGGCCCGTCTACCGCAACCGGTGTGACGGCGACCATCACCTTGCCCCCCGGTGTGACAGGCACGGCATCAGGTTGTAGCCTGTCCGGCAGCACGCTCACCTGTAATCTGGGCAACCTGGCAAATTCGGGGGTGGCGACTATTACGGTGAATGCCACCGCACAAGCCGAGGCTATCTTCGACAACACCTCCATCACAACTTTTCAAGCGAGCCGCATAGTTTCGATGAACGTCACCTCGGGAGTCACTGATTCTGTCCCGGGGAACAACTCGGCAAGCGTATCGACGAACGTCAAGCTGGCTTGTAATGGGCAAGCGGTGGCGAAACGAGGAACCAGCGGAGCAGATACCAGCTTGGCGAGCACGGCGGGTGCTGACATCGTGCATCTGCTCAGTGGCAATGACTCCTTCAATGGGGGCGCTGGCAATGACTCTATTTGCGGAGGACTCGGCGATGATTACATAGTCGGGTCGGGTGGAAATGACACGCTCATTGGTGGGGCGGGTACAGATACCTGTTATGGCGGATTCGGTTCGAATACCAGACTGTCCTGCGAAGATGGGTTCTGATTCTCAACCTAGCTAACACTGGGCCCGCTTCGGCGGGCTCTTTTTATTCCATCACACTGAATTCAACGCTTCATCCAACTCGATGCTCGCCGCCAGCATCGCCAGCCGCGCGATGACGCCATAGGCGTAAAAGCGGTTTGGTGCGGCGTCGGGGTTGGCGGTACGGTCGGGGGTGAAGCAGGTGGTGTCGAAGGCCAGCGGCACGAAGTGCATGCCCGGGCTGTTGAGGTTTTCGTCCATGCCACGCCCGGTGTGCACGCGGTAAAAGCCGCCGATGACGAAGTGGTCGAGCATGTAGACCACCGGCTCGGCGACGGCTTCGTTGATGCTCTCAAACGTGTACACGCCCTCCTGGATCAGCACTTCGCTGATTTCGACGCCTTCCTTGCCGACGGCCATTTTGTTGCGCTGTTTGCGGTTCAGCTCACGCACGTCGTCGGGGGATTTCACGGTCATGATGCCCATGCCGTAAGTCCCGGCGTCGGCTTTGACGATGACGAAGGGCGGCTGGTCGATGCCGTATTCGGCGTATTTGACGCGGATTTTGTCGAGCATGTCGCCGACTTTTTCGGCCAGGCAGTCTTCGCCCTGGCGCGCATGAAAGTCGATCTTGCCGCAGTGGTTGAAATAGGGATCGATGAGCCAAGGGTCGATATTGATCAGTCGCGCGAATTCGCTGGCGATGTGCTGATACGCCTTGAAATGCTGCGATTTGCGGCGCGTCGCCCAGCCCGCGTGCGGCGGCGGCATGATGGTCTGCTCGATGCCCTGCAGAATGTCGGGCGCACCGGCCGACAGGTCGTTGTTGAGCAGCACCGCGCAGGGGTCGAAGTCGGCGAGGCCGATGCGATCACCTTTGCGCACCAGCGGCTCCAGCGTGAGGCGGCCGCCACCGGGCAGTTCCAGCGTGGTCGGCTGGGTGATCTCGGGGATCAGCGTGCCGATGCGTACGACGAGGCCGGTCTGGCGCAGGATGTGCGCGAGCACCGCCACATTCTGTAGATAGAAAGTGTTGCGGGTGTGGTTTTCGGGGATGAGCAGCAGGCGCTGCGCGTCGGGGCAGATTTTTTCCACCGCGCCCATCGCGGCGTGGATCGCCAGCGACATGAATTCCGGATTCAGGTTATTGAAGCCGCCGGGAAACAGGTTGGTGTCCACCGGCGCCAGCTTGAAGCCCGCGTTGCGGATATCGACCGAAGTATAGAAGGGCGCGGCCTGTTCCTTCCATTGCAGACGAAACCAGTGCTCAATGGCGGGCTGCGCGTCGAGCAGGCGCTTTTCCAGTTCGAGCAGCGGCCCGGTGAGTGCAGTGGTGAGGTAAGGAACCATAGAATAGGACTTTCAAAGAAGGCTACATTTTAGGTCATTGCCGATGTTCGACATTGTTTTATATCAGCCCGAGATTCCCCCCAATACCGGCAACCTCATCCGTCTGGCGGCCAATACCGGCTGCCGCCTGCATCTGGTCGAGCCACTGGGTTTTGATCTCAGCGACAAGCAGGTGGCGCGCGCCGGGCTGGATTATCACGACATGGCCTGCGTGCAGGTGCATGCCGACTGGGATGCAGCGCGTGCGGCCTTGCCGGACAGGCGCTGGTTCGCCATGACCACCAAGGGCAGCGTGCTGCATGCCGCTGTGCTTTTTCAGCCGGGTGATGTGCTGCTGTTTGGCCCGGAATCACGAGGCCTGCCGCCCGAGATTCTGGCGGAGTTTGATGTGGGCCACCGCTTGCGCTTGCCGATGCTGCCGGGTTCCCGCAGCATGAATCTTTCCAATGCGGTGAGTGTGACCGTGTTTGAAGCGTGGCGGCAAAACGGATTTCACGGAGGCGTGTAATGAGCGGACTGGAATGGCTGGAAGCGGCGAGCTATCTCGTCACCATTGTCGGCTTGCCGCTGGCGATTGCGGTGTATTTGCTGGACCAGCGCCGTGAGCGGCAGACGGACGAAGAAGAAATTTTCCTGCGCCTGTCGGATGAGTACGCCGACTTCATGCGCCTGGTCATCGACAACGCAGACCTGTATCTGCTGGCCCCCACCGAAAAAGGGGCGCTCAGTGAGGAGCAGCGCGAACGCAAGCGGGCGCTGTTCGCGATTCTGGTTAGCCTGTTCGAGCGTGCGTATGTGCTGGTGTACGAAGACAACATGAGCCGTCAGCAGCAGCGCCTGTGGCAATCGTGGGCGGATTACATGCACGAGTGGTGCGCGCGCGAAGATTTTCGTGCCACGCTGCCGGGTTTGCTGCACGGCGAGGACCCGGGTTTTGTGGCGCTGATCGGGCGGATCGCCGCCACCGTCGAACCGACCCGCTAGCTGCCCGGATCAACTGCCTGGACTGTGGTCAGGACGCAGTCAGAAGCTGCAAGGGATCGATCAGCAGGTAGCGGGCTTCGCGTCCGGCGTCCCGGTTGCCGTCGTCGCTGACCAGTATGAGATAGTCGCGGTCGCCGATGCGGGCGGCGCTGATGCCTTCGGTGCGCGCAAACCCGTCAATGCCGGGCAGGTGCATCGCGCGTGCGGGATGCGTGTGCTGGCCGTTCCAGTGCCACAGACGAAATGCGGCCGGGGTGCGGTCCACCGGCCCGCTGCTGAGAAAATAGCCGCCGGAGGCGGGCAGGTGGGCCATGGCGCGGATGCCGCCGCCGTCGAGGTCAAGCGTGATCAGCTCGGGCGAGATCGCCGGAGTCGTCCCTGGATCGAACAGACTGGCCAGGTTGTTCACGCGGGCGACAAGCGCGCATTGGTCGAGCAGGGGACTGCGAAAACCGATCAGCAGGTGATGCGCGTCGTGGTCGATTTCCAGCGCCTCGATGTTGAGCCCGCCGTCGTCTTTGACATCGCGCCGGGCGGCGGCGTCCGCCAAAACGGGATGTGCCGCCAGCAGTGCCGGTTTCAGCGTGTCGATGACCCGCGGATCGACCATGCGGTCGCCTTCGATGCGGAAACGCACCAGCTTGTCGCGGGATTTCTTTACCTTGCCTGCACTGTTGCGCGAGTGTGAGGTGGTCGCGTAGAGATAGCCAGCACAGTCGAGCACAAGGCCTTCGAGGTCGTTGAATTGGCCGATGTCCGCGTCAGCGTCCGGTTGCAGCGGCGCGCTGCGGATGGCCCCAGTGGCGTCAAGGCTGAGCAGGCTGAAGGGAGCCTCTTTTTCGTCTTCGACGATCAAAAACCGGCCGTCTTCCAGCTGCTGGATGGCGGACGGTTCATAGATGCCGGTCAGGGGGCGGAAGGCGGGCGGGTGATCGGCGCTCATGCGCGGCGGCGGTTCAGAACTCGGTCCGGATGTCGCGGTTCAACAACGCCTCGACGGCCTGTGCGGCCGGCAGGCCCTCGTCCAGCATCTGACAGACGGTGTGGACGATGGGCATGTCCACACCAAGGCGGCGGGCCAGGCTGTTGACTTCGCGCGCAGTGGCAACGCCTTCGGCCACCTGGCCGAGATCGGCGAGGATGGCATCAAGCGCCTGGCCGCGCGCCAGTTGCAGGCCCACCCGGCGGTTGCGCGAGAGGTCGCCGGTGGCGGTGAGGATCAGGTCACCCAGCCCGGACAGGCCCATGAAGGTTTCGGCACGACCGCCCTGATGCACGCCCAGCCGGGTCATTTCGGCCAGGCCGCGGGTAATGAGTGCAGCGCGGGCGTTGTGCCCCAGCGCAAGGCCGTCGCAGATACCGGCGGCTATCGCCATCACGTTTTTCAGGGCGCCGCCGATTTCCACCCCGCAGACGTCGTCATGGGCATAAATGCGCATCCCGCTGCCTGAAAGGGTTTCGGCCAGGCGCTGCGCGAGTGTGCTATCGGACGATGCAAGGGTGAGGGCGGTGGGCAAACCACGCGCCACTTCCACGGCAAAGCTGGGTCCCGACAGCACGCCGACTGCGGAGTGATCCGGCAGTAGCGCCGCGACCAGCTGGTGTGGCAGCAAGCCGCTGCCGGTTTCGTAGCCTTTGCACACCCAGATCAGCGGGGGCAGAGTCGGCTGGCGCGCCAGTGCCGTGAGGGTGGCGCGCAGGCCGTGGCTGGGTACCGAAACAACGAGCAGATCGGCCCCGGCAGCGGCGCGATCAAAGTCGGGTTCGAACGCCAGCGCTGCGGGCAGCGGGCAATCGGGCAGGTAGCGGGCGTTGATGCGCCGCGTGTGCATGGCGGTCAGCTCATCGGTGTTGCGCCCCCACAGGCGCACATTGTGGCTGCCCGCCCAGTGTGCTGCGAGCGCAGTGCCCCAGGCCCCCGCGCCCAGCACGCTGAGTTTCATTGCCCCCAGACCTCGCTGGCCGGGATCCAGCCCGCGAGCCCGTCGGGGTGTTGCACGGGCAGCCAGCCGTAGGCATCGGCCTTGCCGGTGAGTTTCAGCACGACGCCGGCGCGGGCGCGGAAGACGGCTTCGGCGTCCTTGCTGGGCTGCCGCCACACCGTCACCGTCCCGCGCTTGACCAGAACGGTGCGGTCTCCGCCCAGTGCGTCCTGCTCGATCCAGGCGAGTCGCCCGTCGGGCCCGCGTACCTTGACCCAAGCTCCGGAATCGAACAGCCGCTCGAACGGCACGCCCGCGCTGGCCACCGCGACCTTGCTACCGGCGGTGGAGGGCGCGTCGTAGAGCACGGCCGCGCGCGCGGTGCTGCCGAACTCCAGCGCCGCCGCCGGTGCGACCGGCACAAGTAGCAGCGCGGCGAGGATCAGACCCCGATTCAATGGGTCTGGGCGGGTGTGGCGGCGGGGGCCTGTTGTTGCTGCGCCTGTTGCTGTTGCATGTACAACGCTTCAAAGTTGACCGGATTGAGCAGCAGCGGCGGGAAGCCGGCGCGAATCACCACGTCGGAGACGGTTTCGCGCAGGTAAGGGAAGACGATGTTGGGGCAGCCGATCCCCAGCACCATCGGCAACTGCTCCTGGGAAATGTTCTGGATGCGGAAAATGCCCGCCTGGGTGCATTCGACCAGAAACATGGTCTTCTCGCCCATTTTGGCGGTGATGGTTACGGTGATGCCGTTGTAGTACACGTCGTTGCCGAGCGCGCGGCTTTCGGTGGACATGTTCACGTCCATCTGCGGCGCTTCGCGTTCGCCGAAGATGGCGGGCGCATTCGGCACTTCGACCGACAGATCCTTGACGAACAGTTTTTCGATATTGAATACAGGTTGTGCCGCTTCACTCATGATGTCTCCCGGATCATATAAACCGGAGCCTAGGCTCCGGGGATGGGCGCATTTTACACGCGCTTATTGAATTGACTGTGACGCCAGCCAGCGTTTCAGCGCGTGGCGGTCCATCGCACCGGACGTGCGTGCGACTTCTTCGCCCTCGCGGAACAGCAGCAGGCTGGGGATGCCCTTGATATGGTGGCGCATCGATATTTTCGGATGGGCTTCAGTCTCGACCTTGGCAAAGCGCACGCGTGTGGCCATCTCGGTGGCAACCTGCTGGAACACCGGCGCTATCATCTTGCAGGGGCCACACCAGTCTGCCCAGAAATCGACCAGTACCGGCAAGCCCGCCCGCTCGATGAAGCGGTCAAAGGTGGCTACGGTGAGGTCTACCGGCGTGCCCGGCAGCAGCGCGGCACCACACTGGCCGCACTTGGGTGCGTCGCCCAGACGGGCGTCCGGCACGCGGTTCACGGCAAGACAGGCAGGGCAGGCAAGTTCCATACAGACACCTTGAGGCAACGGGGATTTGCATCAAGCTGGAGGCAGATGCCGGGTTTTCAAGCCCCGTTCAGCAACGGAACCAGTTTGCCTGCCGCATCCAGGGCCGCCGTGTCGTCGAAGCCGCCGACGTGGGTGTCGCCGATGAAGACCTGGGGGACGGTACGACGGCCGGTGCGCGCAATCATTTCGTCCAGTCGCAGGGGTTCGAGATCGATACGGATTTTTTCGATCTCCGTCACCCCCCGGCTTTTCAGCAGCCGTTCGGCCGCGACGCAATAGGGGCAGACGCCCGTGCTGTACATGACTACTTTTTCCATGATCTGTCCTGCTGTTTGGGGTGTTTTATTGCTGGGTGGGTATGTTAATTATTTTTCGACGGGCAGGTTGGCGCGCTCCCACGCCGTGATGCCACCTGCGAGGTTGTAGACGGTTTCGAAACCGGCTTTTTTCAGGATGCCGCAGGCACGCGCCGAACGCTGTCCGCTGCGGCAGTTGACGAGTACCGGCCTGGACTTGAATTTGTCGAGTTCCTTGAGCCGCTTGTCCAGCTGGCCCAGCGGGATATGCCGTGCTTTCGGAATATGGCCTGCGGCAAATTCCTTGTCTTCACGCACGTCGAGGATCAGCGCGTCGTCGTTGTACAGACGCGTGGCCTTGAGCGTGTCGGCTTCCTCGATGCCGGACAGCCGGCTGCCGACAAAGCTCCACAACAGCATTGCGCCCGAAATGGCCGCCACGGCCACGAGCATCCAGTTGGTTTGAAGAAATTGTGCATCCATGTGTGCTTAACCTGTATCCGGGCGGCAGGCCGGGTCAAAAGTGAATATCGGTGCCAATACTATCGGGAAACGACGGCCTCATCCGAGGCGTGCTGGCGAAAGTTCGCAGCGTAATACAGCACCGGAATCACCACCAGTGTCAGCAAGGTGGAGACGAGAATACCGAAAATCAAGGACACCGCGAGACCCGAGAAAATCGGATCGTCAAGGATGAAGAACGCGCCCATCATGGCGGCAGCGCCAGTCAGGACGATCGGTTTGGCGCGGGTGGCCCCGGCCTGGATCACGGCTTCCTGAAAGTCCATCCCGGCAGCGACCTGCTGGTTGATGAAATCGACCAGCAAAATCGAGTTGCGCACGATGATGCCAGCCAGCGCAATCATGCCGATCATCGAAGTGGCGGTGAACTGCGCGCCGAGCAGGGCATGGCCGGGCATTACACCGATGATCGTCAGCGGTATCGGGGCCATGATGACGAGCGGGGTGACATAACTTTTGAACTGCGCCACGACCAGCAGGTAAATCAGCAGCAGGCCCACCGCGTAAGCCAGTCCCATGTCGCGGAAGGTTTCGTAGGTGACCTGCCATTCTCCGTCCCACTTGAGGGCGAAACCGGCATAGGGATCATCGGGCTGGCTGATGAAATGTTCGGTGAGCGTGCCGCCCTGTTCCAGGGCTTGGTCCTTGAGCGCGCTGCGCATGGCAAACAGGCCATACAGCGGTGAATCCAGCGTGCCGCCGGTGTCGCCGACGACGAAGACCACGGGCAGGAGGTCTTTGTGATAAATGGTTTTCTCGCGCGTGGTCGGCACCGCGTTCACCAGTTCGGACAGCGGGATCAGTTTGCCGTCGCTGCCGCGCACCGTGAGTTTCAGCAATTCATCGAGGCTGTTCTGGCGTTCGGGCGCGAGGCCGATGCGCACCGGAATCTCGTATTTGGCACCGCTGCCGTGGATGGGTGTGACGTTTTCGCCGGACAGCCCCATGGCCATCGCCTCGACGATGTCCTTTTGCGCTACACCGGCCAGCGCGGCCTTGTTCTGCAGCACATGGAGCACCCATCGCTGTGCGTCGTCCTCCACCGTGTCATCGATGGCGACGATGCCGTCCGTGCGCTCGAACTCGGCACGCACCTGTTTGGCCACTGCAATCTGCGCGTCGTAATCCGGGCCGTAGATTTCGGCAACGATGGGCGACATCACTGGCGGACCCGGCGGGACTTCGACCACTTTGACCTCTGCACCGTGCTGCCGGGCGATGGCTTCGATCGCCGGGCGGATGGCCTGGGCGATGTCGTGGCTTTTGCGTGTGCGGTCGTGCTTGTCGGTCAGGTTCACCTGCAGGTCGCCAATTTCGGGGCCGCTGCGCAGGTAGTACTGGCGCACCAGACCATTGAAATTGATCGGCGCGGCGGTTCCGGCGTACGCCTGGTAATCCGTCACTTCGGGGACGGCCGCCACCGACGCCCCCATTTCACTCAGCACCTGGGCGGTTTTTTCCAGCGGCGTGCCCACCGGCATATCGACGATGATCTGGAATTCCGACTTGTTGTCGAACGGCAGCATTTTCAGCACCACCAGCTTCACCGCAGGCAAGGCCAGCGAAACCAGAATGGCGAGACCAATGCCGATCCATAAAATCCGGCGTGATCGCTGGCCTGCGGTGCCGCGCAGAAAAGGGGTGAGGCGGGTACGAAACAGATGCAGCAGTTTGCCGTCGCCCTTGGCGGAGGCGTGCGCCTCCTGCTTGATGAGTTTCAGCGCCAGCCAGGGGGTGACGACAAAGGCGATGGCGAGCGAAATCACCATGCCGATCGAGGCATTGATCGGGATCGGGCTCATGTACGGCCCCATCAGGCCGGAGACGAACGCCATCGGCAGGAGCGCGGCAATCACCGTGAGTGTGGCGAGGATGGTCGGCCCGCCGACTTCATCGACCGCGCGCGGGATGATTGCTTCGAGCCCGTCGTGATCCAGTTTCATCCGGCGATGGATGTTTTCCACCACCACAATGGCGTCGTCCACCAGGATGCCGATGGAGAAAATCAGCGCGAACAGCGACACCCGGTTGAGCGTGAACCCCCAGGCCCACGATGCGAACAGCGTGGCGGCCAGGGTGAGCAGCACGGCTGCGCCCACGATCAAGGCTTCGCGTTTGCCGATGGCAAACAGCACCAGCAGCACCACCGAAGCGGTGGCGAAAATCAGCTTCTGGATGAGCTTGCTGGCCTTGTCGTCGGCGGTTGCGCCGTAGTTGCGTGTCACGCTGACTTCCACGCCTTCGGGCAGCACGCTGTTATGCAATGCCTGCATACGGGCGATAACTTTGTCCGCGACCTCGACCGCGTTTTCACCCGGTTTTTTCGAAACAGCCAGCGTGACAGCGGGAAATGTCTGGCCCTGATCGGCCTGGCTGCCGGGCGAGGTTTCGCGGCTGCCTGCGCCCGGGCCATGCCAGACATAGCGTGCGGGTTGATCGGCACCTGCGACCACGGTGGCAATATCGTTCATGAACACCGGGCGACCCTGGGCCACGCCGACCATCAGCTGTTTCACGTCATCGGCACCGGTGAGGAAGGTGCCGGTCTGGACGAGAATTTCCTGATTGTTCGACACCAGTGTGCCGGACGGCTGTGCCGCGTTCGAAACCTGCAAAGTGTCGCGGAGGTCCTGTGCCGATATGCCGTACGCCGCCATGCGCTCGGGATCCATCAACACCCGGACGGCGCGGCCGGGCCCGCCGACCGTCGTGACTTCGCGCGTGCCCGGTATGCGCTTGAGTTCGATTTCGGCAGCGTGCGCGGCCTGTTCCAGTTCATACGCGCCGCGTGCCGGGTCGCGCGTCCACAGGGTGAGGGTGACGATGGGCACGTCGTCGATGCCGAGCGGTTTGATGATGGGTTCACCCACACCAAGCTCGGGAGAGACCCAGTCGCGGTTGGCCTGTATCGTGTCGTACAGGCGCACCAGCGCCTGCGTGCGATCCTGTCCCACCAGATATTGCACGGTCAGTACCGCCATGCCGGGCCGGGATACCGAGTAGAGATGTTCGATGCCAGCGATCTGCGACAGCACCTGTTCGGCCGGCGTGGCGACCAGCGCTTCAACGTCCTTTGCCGATGCGCCGGGAAAAGGAATGAACACGTTGGCCATGGTCACGTTGATCTGCGGCTCTTCTTCGCGCGGCGTGACCAGGATGGCGAACAGACCCAGCAGCGCCGCGATCAGCGCGATCAGCGGCGTCAGCTGTGAAGTGAGGAAGAAGCGGGCGATACGGCCGGAGAGTCCCATGTGCATGGCGGGTTACTGACCCGGGCGTTTGGCGTAGATTCCCGCCTTGACCGGTTCGAGCGCAATGGTGTCGCCCGGATTCAGGCCCGCCAGCACTTCCACCTGCCCCCCCGCCCCTGGCGTGCCCAGACGCACTTGCCGCAGACTGACCCGGTCACGCGTGACAACATAAACCGCCGTCACCTCCGAACGCCGCACGATGGCACTGGCCGGAACAGTAAGCTTGCGCGCGCCCCCCATGGAAAAATGTGCCCGGGTGTACAGACCGGGGATGACGCCTTGCAGGTTGGCAGGCAGATCGATGCGGACCTTGACCGTATGGGTTGCCTCGTCGGCCGAGGGTAATACCGTGATTCCTGCCGCGTCGATCCACTGGTTGCGTGCCGGGATTTCGATCATGACACGGGGTGCCGCTTTCACTTCGGCCAGCCGGGACTGCGGAATACTGGCAACGACCCGCATGTCTTTGGGATCGAAACCGGTCATCAGGGGCGTGCCCGCGGTCACGCTTTCGCCGATTTCCACATGGCGTGCGGACACCACACCGGAAAACGGCGCGGTGACGGTGGTGTAGCTCGACAGGGCCGCCGTTTGCCCCACCCCGGCGCGCGCCGCGCGGGCGGCCGCTTCGGCTGAACGGTACTCGGCCGTCGCGCGGTCGAGCGCGGCCTTGCTGATGAATTTTTGCTGGAACAGCTGTTGCTGACGCTCGTAATTCGCGCGGGCACTGGATAAGCTGGCCTGCGCCTGGGCAACCTGCGCCTGGCTGCCGGCTACTGCCGCACCCAGTTCCCCGGCGGATAAACGCACGATCACCGAACCGGCTTTCACCGTATCGCCCACATCAAAATTCACCGCAGACACCCGCCCGGATACCTGGGCGGCGACAGTGGACTGTTTGACGGCCTCGACTGTTGCTTCGGTCGAGTAGGCGCTGTCCACCATCTGATATTTCACGGGGGCAACCTTGAATGGCAAGGCCGCCTGGGCAGAGCAGGCAAGCAGCAGGCTGGTCAGAAACAGACGGGCAGGATAGTGCACAGGAGACCTCCGGAAATCGTTCATTAGAATATTCTAATTAACGATCAAAATCAATGGTCTATAAGGGTTAAACTGGCGAATTCGAGCCAATACCGATCATGCAGGTAACCTCGTAGCTTAGTCGAACAGCCCGGGAATACCGGCAATCGGAATAATTCTGAAGCGGGATTTACTTGGAGAAGCCGCAGAACACGTCGCGCATCATGCCCAGGAGTTTGAGCGTGCGGGTATCGCCTACGCGGTAGAACACCCGGTTGGCATCCTTGCGGGTGCGCAGCACGCCCTTGTCGCGCAGGATGGCCAGATGCTGGGAAATATTGCTTTGCGACGTGCCGACATGATCGACGATGTCCTGCACGCTGATTTCCTTGTCGCCCAGCACACAGAGGATCTTGAGACGCAAGGGATGCGACATGGCTTTCATCGCGCGTGATGCCTGCTCGATGTGCTCATCCTTGTCCATGAGATCAACTTCATCCCAGCCTGACGCCATATTCATTCCCCGATCGTGTTCGTGTAGTACCCTATTGCGGCCTTTTGCTGACAGGGCTGAACCATGCGCCTGTCATTTCGGGTCATTGGTGATCGCATATAGATTAGCAATCACGCATATATTAAAATAATCCCACAAATCACGGCTCAGGTGACATATTTTTTCATGAAAGCATCGCCGGTTCTTCTCATCATCCTGGATGGATTCGGTTGCCGCGCGGAGCGCGAAGACAACGCCATCGCCCAGGCAAACAAGCCGAATTTCGACCGCCTGTGGCAGGAAAACCCGCACACCCACATACACGCGTCCGAAATGGAAGTGGGTCTGCCCAAGGGACAGATGGGCAACTCGGAAGTCGGGCATCTGAATATCGGCGCAGGACGCGTGGTGTATCAGGAATTCACCCGCATAGATCGCGCAATTGAATCCGGCTATTTCTACAGCAACCCGGCCTTGCTCAATGCCGTGCACCTGGCACGGGATCACGGCAAAACCCTGCATATCCTGGGTCTGCTGTCGGATGGCGGCGTGCACAGCCATGAACTGCATTTTCATGCGCTGCTTGATCTGGCAGCGCGCGAAGGTCTGCACAAAGTCTGCCTGCATGTGTTTCTGGATGGCCGCGACACCCCGCCGAAAAGCGCCGAAATTTATCTCCAGCGGCTGACCGACAAAATCCGGCAAGTGGGGGTGGGGCATATTGCGTCGATGATCGGGCGTTATTACGCGATGGATCGCGACCGCCGCTGGCAGCGTGTGAAATCCGCCTATGACCTGCTGACGCAAGGCCACACCGAATACTGGGCGGACAATCCCCAGGCCGGTCTGGAAGCCGCCTATGCGCGTGGCGAGACCGACGAATTCGTCAAAGCCACCGCGATCTTGCCGCCGGACGGCAAGCCGGTCACCATGGAAGATGGCGATGCGGTGATCTTTCTCAACTTTCGCTCGGACCGGGCGCGTCAACTGTCACGGCCTTTCATCGAGCCGGATTTCGGCGAATTCGAACGCGAAGTCACACCGCGCCTGGCGACCTACTGCACGCTGACCGGCTACAGCGACGACTTTGTCGTGTCGGTCGCCTTTCCGCCCGAGCGCATCAAGAACGGCATCGGCGAATATGTCGCGAATCTGGGCCTGCGCCAGTTGCGCATAGCCGAAACCGAAAAATATCCGCACGTGACATTCTTCTTCAATGGCGGCGAAGAAATATCCTTTCCCGGTGAAGACCGGGTGCTGGTGCCGTCACCCGATGTCGCGACCTATGATCTCAAGCCGGAAATGAGCGCGTTCGAAGTGACCGACAAACTGGTGGCCGCGATCGAAAGCCGACAGTACGACCTCATCATCTGCAACTATGCCAATCCCGACATGGTCGGCCATACCGGAGACCTGCAGGCGGCGATCAAGGCGATCGAAACCGTGGACACCTGTCTCGGTCGGGTGGTGGCGGCACAGCGCGCGCGCGGAGGCGAAATCCTGTTGACGGCCGATCACGGCAATGCCGAATTGATGCGTGACGCCAGCACCGAACAGGCGCATACCGCGCATACGATGAATCTGGTTCCGCTGGTCTACGTGGGCCGCAAACATGCCACGATGGCGGACACCGGTGCGTTGGAAGACATCAGTCCCACCCTGCTGAAAATGATGGGCTTGCCACAGCCGCCCGAAATGACGGGCGAATCGCTGGTTCAATTCGAATAGCCTGATTTGGAGTGCGCTGATTTGTCTTGCGGACGAACCGGGTAAGCTAGCCGGGTGAACTTCAAATACGGCTTACTGTTATTGCTGGTCTGGCCGCTCTGCGTGTCGGCCAATCAGGCGGATCGCAAGCAGGCGGAGCTCGAATCGCTCAAGCAGCGCCTGCAAACCCTGCAACAAACCTTTCGCGCGACCCAGACGCACCGCCAGGAAGCGGCAGACCAGCTGCGTGATTCGGAACAGGCCATCAGCAGCGGCGTGCGCCAGCTGCGCCAGCTGGAAAGTGAACGGCAGCGCACTGCCGAGGCGCTGCACGCGTTGACCCGGCAAACCGAAACCACGACAGCGCATATCCGGCAACAGCAATCGCAGCTGGCACAATCGCTCAAGGCCGCGTACCTGCGCGGCCAGGACGATGTGCTCAAGCGGGTACTGAATGGACAGGATCCCAATCAGGCCGCGCGCGACCTGCGTTATCTGGCGTATCTGACCCGTGCCCAGCACGCGATGATTGCCGGATTGCGCGCCGATCTGGCACGGCTGACCGAACTGCAGAACGCGACCGCCCAGAAAACCGCCGCCCTGTCACAGCTCCAGGCTGCCCGTTCCGCCGAGCACAGCAAGCTGATGGCCGACCGGCGCGCCCGCGAACAGGTGCTGCAAAAACTGTCCGCACAAATCCAGCAGCAGCGGCGCGAAATCACTGCGTTAAAACGCGATGAGCGCAGCCTGACCCAACTGGTCAAGCGGCTGAATCGCATCATGGCTGAGCAGGCGGCACGTGCGGCACAAGCCGAGAAAAAACGCCAGCAAGCGGTAAAGAACGCCGCCCCTTCGCGCAAGCCGGTGGCGGTCAATCGCGAGACGCCCGTGGCCATGCTGTCGGGCAAGCCCTTCTCGAAACTGAAAGGATCGTTGCGTCTGCCCGTCGCCGGGGAACTCATGAACCGTTTCGGGGCTCGGAGAGAAGGTGGTGGCGTGAGCTGGAAGGGCTTGTTCATCCGTGCGACGCAAGGTGCCGCCGTCAAGGCGATTGCAACAGGCCAGGTGGTGTTTGCCGACTGGTTGCGTGGCTTTGGCAACCTCATCATTGTCGATCACGGTGAGGGGTATATGAGCCTGTACAGTAATAATGAAAGTCTGTATAAGCAGGTGGGCGAAAAAGTACAACCCGGTGACGCGATTGCGACCGTGGGCAACAGCGGTGGCCAGCCCGAACCCGGCCTTTATTTTGAAATGCGGCATCAAAGCCGTCCTGTTAATCCCCTCCTGTGGGTGAAGTGAAAATGACACACAAGGCGAAATTCGTGCTCGTCGGTCTGGCTGGCGTGCTGGCGGGCGCGGCCCTCACCGTGAATCTCTCGGCGATTGCCGACAAGGATGGGCCCGCCGCGCTGCCGATCGAGGAATTGCGTGCCTTTACCGACGTGTTCGCGCGGATCAAGAACGATTACGTCGAGCCGGTAGAAGACAAGAAACTCATCACCGAAGCGATCAACGGCATGTTGACCGGACTCGACCCGCATTCAACCTATCTGGATGCCGAAGGCTTCAAGGATCTGCAAGTGGGGACGCAGGGTGAATTCGGCGGCCTGGGGATCGAAGTCGGCATGGAAGACGGCTTCGTCAAGGTGGTGTCGCCGATTGAAGATACGCCAGCGTTCAAGGCCGGCGTCAAGCCGGGCGATCTCATCATCAAGCTCGACGACACACCGGTCAAAGGCATGAGCCTGAACGACGCGGTGAAACGGATGCGCGGTAAGCCCGGCGCACCGATCAAGCTCACCATCGCACGCAAAGGCGTCGATAAACCCATTGTGCTGACGCTGATCCGTGCAGTCATCAAGATCCGCAGCGTCAAATCCAAGCTGCTGGAAAATGGCTATGGCTATGTGCGCGTCACGCAATTCCAGGAACACACGGGCGAACTGCTGGTCGAGGCGCTCGACAAACTCTACAAAGACAACAAGACCCCGCTGAAGGGTCTGATCCTGGACCTGCGCAATGACCCCGGTGGTCTGCTCAATGGGGCTGTGGCGGTTACCGCTGCGTTCATCAAACCCGACAGCCTGGTGGTGTACACCGAAGGCCGCACCGAAGACGCGAAAATGCGGCTTACCGCCAGCCGCGAAAATTATCTGCGGCCATTGCAGACGGATTACCTGAAAAATCTGCCCGAAGGCGTCAAGCAGGTGCCGATGGTGGTGCTGGTCAACAGCGGATCGGCGTCGGCATCGGAAATCGTCGCGGGGGCGCTGCAGGACCACAAGCGTGCCGTCATCATGGGAACCCGCACCTTTGGCAAGGGTTCGGTGCAGACCATCCTGCCCATCGGCAATGGCACCGCCATCAAGCTCACCACGGCGCGATATTTCACGCCGAATGGCCGTTCGATCCAGGCCAAGGGCATCGAGCCCGATATCGTGGTGGAAGACCCCAACCTGCCCAGTGAAGACGACGACCTGAACATACGTGAGGCCGATCTGGACAAGCACCTGAGCAATCCGGCGGGAGAAGAAATCGCGCCGGTCACCAAGCCTGAGACACCGGCCAAGCCGGAGCCTGCCAGCAAGCCGGGTGATAAAGGCAAGAATCCTGCCGCGCTGGAGCCGGGTGAGATCGTGTCCAAAAACGACTTCCAGGTGAACCAGGCGCTCAATCTGCTGAAAGGCCTGCAAATCCTGCGTGACCGCTGACCGTTTGATCCCGGTTCAGTAGCGTCAGCGACGCGCGGTATACTGCGCGGAGCTGACCCACGGGAGAGGTTCATGCAGCCGTCCGACCTCGAAAAAAGCCGCGAAATTTTTTTCCATTCCGTGCCGTCCGGGCAGGCCGAGCGTGCCCTGGTGCTGCTTCAGGGACTGGAAGGTCTGACGCTCAAGCTGGTTCATCCCCGGCGTTTGCACGTCCGTTATCCCATCCGTGAATACACCCTGCAAGGTCTGGAAAATGCGCTGGTCAGCCAGGGCTTCGTTCTGGATACGCGTGTCATGACCCGGCTGAAACGCGGGCTGGCGTACTTTTGCGAGAACGTGCAGCGGCGCAACCTTGCGGCCAACGAACCCGATATCAAATCCCAGCAGGCTTTTGTCAAAGTGTATGACCGCCACCTGCACGGCGACCGGGATGACACGCCGGAAGAATGGCGCGGCTACAAGTAATGGCTGCTCCGGACTGAACCTCCCTGTGTCGGCTGCTGATGAATCTGAATGACGAACACCTGCTGCGCTACAGTCGGCACATCCTGTTGCCCGACGTGGGCGTGGCAGGCCAGACCCGGATAGCCGAAGCGGCGGTGCTGGTGGTCGGTGCCGGTGGCCTGGGGTGTCCGGTGGCCCTGTATCTGGGCGCGGCTGGCGTGGGACGCTTGTGCCTCGCAGACGGTGATGAGATTGACCTCACCAATTTGCAACGCCAGATTGGTCATGCCACAGCGGCGATAGGTGAAAACAAGGCCGAGTCGCTGGCGCGGTGCGTGCGCGCAATCAATCCCGAAATTACCGTGCAGGCGATTCCGCGTAACTTGAGCGGCGACGCGCTGGACCGGGCGATAGCCGGGGTTGATCTGGTGGTGGATGCCTCGGACAACTTTGCCACGCGTCACGCCGTCAACCGGGCCTGTGTCGTGGCGCAGAAACCGCTGGTTTCCGGCGCGGCCATCGGTTTTTCCGGTCAGCTGGCCGTGTTCGATCCACGCGAGCCGCATAGTCCCTGCTACCACTGCCTGTTTCCGGCGGAAGCGGGCGAGCCTGAAATGCGCTGCGCCGAATCCGGGGTGTTTGCGCCGCTGGTCGGCATCATCGGGTCGATGCAGGCCATGGAAGCGCTGAAACTGCTGGCCGGTGCGGGCGAGGTGCAGGTCGGCACGCTGTTGTTATGGGATGGCTTGCGCAGCGACATGCGCCGCCTCAACATCCTGCGCGATCCGGCGTGCCCGGTCTGCGCGCAGCGCCCGAATCAGGCGGGGTGAACGTCCAGCAGGCGCGCGAGCAATAAGTCGATATCGCCACCCGGCGCGCGGCTGAACCCGCTTTTGGCAAACTGGTGCCAGCGCCCCACCACGACACATTGCAGCAGATTGGCCAGCGGCGCACTGAGTTCGGCCTGTTTGCCTTCGCCCAGACGCAGACATTGACGCAGTTGCGCTTCGATACGGTCGTGCAGCTGGTTGATGCGTTTTTGCAGGCGCTCGTTTTCGTGCACCAGTGCATCGCCGATCAGCACGCGGGTCATGCCGGGATTCTTCGCCGCAAAATTCAGCAGCATGGCGAGGATGGCCTCAACCTGTGCCATGGGTGAAGGCGTTTCCGCCGTAATCCGCGCGATCAGCCCGAACAGCGTTTGCTCGATGAACTCGATCAGCCCCTCGTACATTTGAGCCTTGCTGGAAAAGTGCCGGTACAGCGCGGCTTCCGACACGCCGATGCGTGCGGCCAAAGCGGCGGTGGTGATTTTTTCCGCCTGCGGCTCCTGCAGCATCGCGGCCAGTGTTTGCAGTATCTGCAAACGGCGTTCACCGGGCTTTCTGGCTTCCCCTTCCATCGATCATCCCTTTCGTTTTATTGGCCGCGATTATCGGGCAAAACAGCCGCGCGTGCGCTGTCATCGCTGTCCGACATTCTATGCGCACATTCCTACGCCAGGGCGCTGCCGGGGCTGATAACGCGCAGACGGGCTCCTCCCTAGACTGCTCTTACACGCTGGCCGGAGGTCTGATCCGCGTTATGGATCATGCGGGCTGGCTTGTCACAGTGGACAGGCGTCTGCCGTGAACTTTGAACAGGAGCCTGAGTATGACCAAGCCTATTAAATCCGACGCTGAACCTGCGCTTCAAGGCGAGGGGGACCGTGTCTCAGCTGAACACTACAACGAGATGACCCGCGCCTTCGTCGCTTCCGGCAAGGTCGAGCAGGCGGCGAATGAGGCCGCACCGCACAATGCACAGGAGGCAGCGTTGCTGCGCCGTGCCGAATCCGAAGGGCGTTCGCGCAGCAAAGGCGACGACCCGGTTCGCCCCGGCAATGCACTCCTTTCGAAAAAAGCGCCGGACATGCCTTCCGCGAAATCCCCCACGACCGCGCCGGGAAAAGCCAGGCCGCAGCCGGGTAAGGCGCCAGGCCAGCGCGCACGATGATTGCCGGCAGGCATCGCAACGCGTTGCCTGACCCGGTTTGCCAAGATAAGGAGATCACCATGACACACCACATTTCAAGCCTGATGGGCGCAATCCTCATGCTGTCTGCGTCACTGGCGGCACATGCCGTTGATGTCGAGTCCGTCAAATCAGACCGTGCCGAAGTCATTCGCGATACACGCGCCGACATGGCGAAACAGAATTATGAAATTGAAAAAGCCCGTTGCCACTCGTTTGCAGGCAATGCCAAGGATGTCTGCATGAAAGACGCAAAGGCCGGATATGAAGGCGTGCTGGCACGTGCCAAGGCAGATGAAGTCAGTGCCAAGGCGTATGCCAAATCGGATGCCGAGCAGAATGCCCTGCTCTACAAGGCCGCCAAAGAACGCTGCGAGGCCTACAGCGGCAAGGCACACGATGCCTGCGTCGGTGAAGCCAAGCTGACCTACGGCCAATAGACCAGGGAGATCATCATGACTCAAACCAAATCCTGGGGGCTTTGTATCCACTGCAAGTGGTGGCAGCTTGAGCCCGATGCTGAAGTCGAACTGGATACCAAAGGCCAGTGTATCGATCAGAAACTCCAGCCATTCCTGATGCGTGTCTCGGGTGACAGCGGCTGCAATCTGTTTGTGGAAGGTGTTCCGGCACGCGCTGCCGGATCGGGCGCCTGCCCGCCCACCGCCGAGCCTTCACGCTGACACGCAACGACTTGCGGGTGTCGGTGTTGGCCTACGGCACAAGCCCTTAAAACCTACATTCGAGTCAGTCTGAACGGATAGTGATACCCCGTTCCCGAGCCTACATTGTTTCCACGTTCTGCACTGGTGCGCTGCTATCGCGTGACCTGTGCTGAACGCCTTCATACACCAACCTTTATATATCCAAGGAGCTACCCATGAATCGCTATACCGCCCTGTTTGTTGCTTTGAGTCTGACCGCCATTGCCCCTGCCTACGCAGATCTGGAAGGCGCCATGAAAGACCGTGTTGAGGCCCGGCATGACGCCGTCAAGGACATGGCCGAGCAGCGCTACGATGCCGCCAAAAACAAATGTGACGCCCTCTCCGGCAATACCAAAGATGTTTGCATGAAGGATGCCAAAGCGGCCTACACCAGGGAAAAATCGGAAGCGACCGCCGACGAAAAAGCCGGCAAGGCCCATGCCGAATCGGTCTCCGATCAGGCAGAGGCCAACTACAAGGCAGCGAAGGAACGCTGTGACCAGCTGTCCGGCAGTGCGAAAGATGCCTGCGTGAGCAGCGCCAAGATGAAATACAGCCAGTAATGCCGATTGCGGCGGGTCTGTTCCTGCCGCAATGCAGTCATTTTCAGCCTTGAGTTTGTATCGATGCCAGCATCACCCCGAGCAGTAAGCATCAATCGGAGCTGACATTAATTAGATCGTTGGAGATTTTCATGAAAAAGAAAACGCCAAATCCTGAGCCCCAGGTGGGCGCCGAATCGGAGTTTCACGCTGGCAAGGCGGGTGAGCTGCATCGCACGACGACCCGTCGCGAGCAGACGCTGACGACCAACCAGGGCACAGCGATTGCGGACAACCAGAATTCCCTGAAAGCCGGCACGCGCGGGCCGACGTTGCTGGAAGATTTTGTGCTGCGTGAAAAAATCACGCATTTTGACCATGAGCGCATCCCCGAGCGCATCGTGCATGCCCGCGGGTCGGGAGCGCACGGTTACTTCGAAGCCTATGGCAACGTGTCCGACCTGACCTGCGCGGCGTTCCTGCAGGAGGCAGGTGCGAGAACGCCCGTTTTTGCGCGCTTTTCGACCGTAGCGGGGGGCGCGGGTTCGGTCGATCTACCGCGCGATGTACGCGGGTTTGCCGTCAAGTTTTACACCACGGAAGGCAACTTCGATCTGGTCGGCAACAATATTCCCGTGTTCTTCATCCAGGACGCGATCAAGTTTCCCGACCTGATTCATGCCGCCAAGATGGAGCCCGATCGCGGCTATCCGCAAGCCGCTACGGCACACGATACGTTCTGGGATTTTGTCTCCCTGATGCCCGAAAGCATGCACATGATTCTGTGGGCGATGTCTGATCGTGCGATTCCGCGTTCTCTGCGGATGATGGAGGGATTCGGTGTACATACCTTCCGCTTCATCAATGCACAGGGCGATCCCGTCTTTGTTAAATTTCACTGGCGTCCCAAAAATGGCAGCCAGTCGGTGTTGTGGGATGAGGCCGTCAAAATTTCGGGTGCCGACCCGGATTTCCATCGGCGTGATCTGTATGAAGCCATCACGCGAGGGGATTTCCCGGAGTGGGAGTTGTCAGTGCAGGCATTTGACCAGAAAACCGCCGATGGTTTTCCGTTTGATGTGCTGGATCCGACCAAGCTGATTCCGGAAGAAATGGTGCCTCTGCGCGCGATTGGCCGGATGGTGCTTGACCGCAATCCGGACAATTTCTTTGCCGAGACGGAACAGGTCGCTTTTCACCCGGGCCATATCGTTCGGGGTATCGATTTCAGTGACGACCCGCTGTTACAGGGACGACTGTTTTCCTACACCGACACGCAGCTGTCCCGTCTGGGTGGGCCCAATTTTCACCAGTTGCCGATCAATCGCCCCCAATGCCCGATGCGCAATTTTCAGCGTGACGCGATCATGCAAATGGAAGTGCCCACCGGGCGGGTCAACTATGAACCGAACAGCCTCAATCCCGATACGCCGAAAGAAAACCCCGAGTCCGGTTTTGTGACGACGCCCACCCTCACCAGTGGAGAGAAAATCCGGGTGCGATCCGAAACCTTCAATGACCACTACAGCCAGGCGCGACTGTTCTTTCGTTCAGCCACGCCGGTCGAGGCGGATCACATAGTGGAAGCGTTCGCATTCGAGCTGGGGAAAGTGGCCACGCATGAAGTGCGATGCCGGGTCCTGGGCCATCTGCGCAATGTCGATCAGACCTTGTTCAGCCGGGTGGAGCAAGCGCTGGGGATGGAAGGCCAGGGCTACACCATTCCTCCTGCGCGTGAAGCCATCGATATGTCGCCTTCGCCCCCGCTGAGCCTGCTATCCAAAGCCCGGCCGACGCTGGCCGGGCGCAAGATCGGATTGTTTATCAGCGAAGGCGTGGACCTTGCCGTGTTTGATCAGTTGCAGGTCGCTGCAGACGAGGCAGGGGCTGTACTGGAATTGATTGCGCCGCGTATCGGGGCCGTCAAAAGCAGCAGTGGAGTGGTACTGATGCCCGACCACGCCATCGCTGCTGCGCCATCGGTATTGTTCGACACGATCGTGATTGCCACCGCTGTCGAGGCGGTCAAAACGTTGCGGCAGAACCCTGCGCTGCTGGCGTTCATCCGGGATGCGCATGCCCATTGCAAGATTATCGGTTTTACCCGCGGTGCCACAGCCTTGTTTGACGCGATCGGCATCGAACAGGATACGGGCGTCATCAATATCGATACGGCAGACGGTGCGATGGCCTATATCGACAGGGCCAAACAGGGTCGTCTCTGGTCACGTAAAAAAGCCGGTGCATCCTGAGCGGACCCCGGGCGATTCACTACATTAAGGAGCAGCACATGAACGACAATGAAGACACCCAGATCGATGGCGAAATGCCGATCTACGATGCGGTCAAGGACATGGGGGCCGACGAACTGGAAGCCACCGTCCGGCGCAATGCCAGCGAGCGCAATTTCAAGCTCGAAGACGCGCATCTTGATGTGATCCGGACACTGGTCGAACACTACCAGCGTGATTGCAAAAGCCGGGATTGCCTGGCGGCACATGAGCACATGCGTTATCTCGAAGACGCGTATGCCGAACGTGGCGGCAGCCGCTATCTGTACATGCTGTTCGATCTGGTGCCGGATGTTCGTGGCGTGCTGGCCCCCATACACGACCTGGCCGGGTTGCCCGCGTTACGGCTGGAGACGGATGAAGGCTTCGGCACCGCGTTCTGACGCGTGTCGTCTGACTGCGTTTGAACGGAGCCTGCGTGATGCTGCGGATGCTGAAGTGGGCCGGTGCTGTGCTGGTGGTCATCGTCCTCGGCCTGGGGGCTCTGATGGTCATCGACCGCTGGAATGGTTTGCGCGATCCCATCAGCCGCGCAGCGCTCAAGCTGACGGGACGCACCCTCGATATCCGCGGCCCCTTTGACCTCGATTTCGGCTGGCGCAGTGTGCGTTTCAGTCTGGCAGACACCACCTTCTCCAACCCGGGCTGGGCGCGTGACGACCACATGATTGCGGTTGGAGCTGCCAGCTTCGAGTTGCTGCTGGCCCCCTTGCTGCGGGGTGAAATCGTGCTCGATCAGGTACGGTTGAGCCGCGCGTCGGTCAATTTCGAACAGGGCACAGATGGCCGCAAGAACTGGCTGCTGGACCGCGAGCAGCGCGACGAAGCAACCCGTGTCGATGTCCGGCGCTTTGCAATTAGGCAGGGTCAGATCGTCTATTTTGATCCGATGCAGAAAACCGATCTCCGGGTCGCAGTCTCATCCAATCGTGATGCCGTCTTGCCACTCGACTTCAAGGCGCATGGCCGATACAGGGGGCAGCGTCTCGTCGCTACGGGCAAGGGTGGAAATGTTTTGTCACTGCGCGAAACCGGGCAGCCGTATGAATTCGCCATCGAAGGCCGGATCGGGCCGACGGCGGTGGAGGCGGCGGGCGAGGTCACCGATTTTGCCCGCCCGTCCAGCGTCAAGCTCAAGCTGATGCTCAGCGGCGCGAGCCTGGCTCAGCTTTACCCGTTGATCGGAGTGGTCCTGCCCGATACCCCACGCTATACCACCGCAGGGACGCTGGGCTATGAAAACGGTGTGTGGCGCTACGCGCGATTCAAAAGCCGTATCGGTGAGAGTGATCTCGCAGGCGATTTGCAGGTCGATACACGTGCCGATCGTCCGCTGCTGACCGCGACCCTGCGCTCCAGACGGCTTGACCTGGCTGATTTGGGTCCGCTGGTGGGCACTCGTCCTCCGGCCCCCCTGCAACGTGCCAGTCAGCGTGTGCTGCCCAATGCCCCCTTCCGCACCGAACGGTGGAATCGCATGAATGCGCGCGTCACGCTGACTGCTGACGCGCTGCAGCGGCCAGCGGCCCTGCCGCTGGAAAATCTGTCTACCCGTCTGAGCCTGCAGGATGCGGTGTTGACGCTCGATCCCCTGCGTTTCGGTATTGCCGATGGCGAACTGGCGGGTCGGCTCCGGCTTGATGGCAAGGCATCGCCGATCAGGGCGGAGGCCCATCTGAAGCTGCGCAGGATCAAGCTGAACAAGCTGTTTCCGCTGGCAGAAACCACACAGGCAGGCATCGGCGAATTCAATGGCCGGATCGATCTGGTGGGGCAGGGCAATCATGTGGCCGCCATGCTGGCCACCGCCGATGGCCGGGTGGGATTGATTATCGGCAAGGGCGAAATCAGCAAATTCATGATGGAAGCAGCCGGCCTGCACGTGCTGGAGATGCTCCAGATCAAACTGGCGGGCGACAAGAACATCCAGTTGAACTGCGGCATCGCTGATTTCACGGTCGCCCGGGGCGTGATGAAGTCCGATACGCTGGTCGTCGATACTGACATTACCCGCATCGAAGGGACGGGCGTGATTGCCCTGGCCGATGAGACGCTCGACATCACGATACTCCCCAAATCCAAGAAATTCAGCCTGGTCGCCTTGCGCACGCCGATTCATGTAGCAGGGCGCTTTGCGCAACCCGAGGTGTCGCTGAACAAAGGCCAGCTCGCCCTCCGCGGGCTGGGTGCTGTGGCGCTGGGTGCGGTGAATCCGGCACTCAGTTTGTTGTTGCTGGCTGACACCGGTTCCGAAACGGCCAGTGGTTGTCGTGCCCTGATCGATGCGCGCACCCGGCCTGCGCTCTGAATACCCTTAGTCCTGGAATGAATCCGTATGAAAACCTTTGAATGCAGCCATTGCGGCCATCTGGTCTTTTTTGAAAACGTGGTGTGCGAAAACTGTGGCAGCGCGCTCGGTTACCTGCCCGACAGTCAGACCATGGCCGCGTTCACGCCTGATCCGGGCGGTGTCTGGACCACACTGGGCACCGCTGCGGTGCAGCACTACCGCCCCTGCCAAAACTACACCGAGTCCCAAGTCTGCAACTGGATGGTGGCGGCCGACGACCCCGATCCCCTGTGTTGCAGCTGCCGCTACACCGCGATTATTCCGCAGCTGAGCCAGCCCGAGAATCTGCGTTACTGGTATCTGCTCGAAGCCGCGAAACGGCATCTGTTCTATACCCTGAACGAGCTGGGCCTGGCGATACCGTCCCGCAGTGATGATCCTGCACGCGGCCTGACCTTTCATTTCCTGGAAAGCCGCGATCCGCAGCAGCATGTCGTGACCGGTCATGACGCGGGACTGATTACCCTCAATATTGCCGAAGCCAATGATGCTGAACGCGAGGCACGACGTACCGCGATGGGCGAGCCGTATCGAACGCTGCTGGGTCATTTTCGCCACGAGATCGGGCATTTCTACTGGGAATACCTGGTCACCGACGGCCCCTGGCTGGAACCTTTTCGCGCCTTGTTTGGCGACGAGACGATGGACTATGACGCGGCCCTGAAACGGCATTACGCGCAAGGGCCCGCAGCCGACTGGAATGCGCATTTCATCAGCAGTTATGCCACGATGCATCCGTGGGAAGACTGGGCTGAAACCTGGGCGCATTACCTGCACATCATCGACGCCCTGAAAACCGCGCATCACTGGGGGGTGAGCATTGCCGTTCGCGCGCAGCAGGACACCACCGCCAGCATGGAGCAGCTGGATTTGAAAGCAAAATCGTTCAGTGACGTGCTGGTGAACCAGTGGCTGCCGCTGGCGCAGTTTCTCAACAGCATGAATCGCAGTCTGGGGCAGCACGACAGCTATCCGTTTGTATTGTCCGACGCCGTCATTGCCAAACTGGATTTCATCGACCGGCTGGTCCAGGCCAGCCGGGGAATGCCTTATAGTGCATGGCCTCCTGACTGCCCGATGACGGGCCCAGGCTGAATCAGCTTTTCCGGGGAACGGGATGGAAAATAATCACGCGGCATCAGGTCCAGCAGATACTGTCACGGCACCCCAGGAGCCGCCCGTTCACATTCACAACGGGCCGTTGTTGCTGTTGGCGCTGCTGGCTGTGGTGTTTGTGCTCGACTGGGCTCAGGCCGTGTTCATTCCGCTGGTGCTGGGCATCATGGCGAGCTATGCGCTGACCCCGCTGGTAGACCGTTTGCAGCGCTGGCACATACCGCGTGCACTTGGCGCGGCTTTGATTCTCATCGGCATCGTCGGCGCCGTCGGGTCAATGGCGTACTCGCTGAATGATGAAGCCGTCAGCATGATCGAAACCCTGCCGCAGGCCGCCAAAAAAATCCGTCAGACCCTGCAGCGTGAATGGGGCAGTACCGAGGGCGCACTCGACAACGTGCAAAAAGCCGCCGTTCAACTGGAGCATGCGGCGAACGATACTGCCGTGCCGCCGACGCTGCCGCGCAATGTCACGCGCGTGGTGGTCGAAGAGCCCCGATTGCGGCTGAGTGATTTTCTGTGGAATGGCACGCTGGGCGCCCTGGCCTTCATCAGCCTGACGGTACTGGTACTGTTTCTCACTTATTTCCTCATGGCCTCGGGCGATACCTTCCGGCGCAAGCTGGTGAGGCTGTCGGGCCCCACGCTGGCGCGCAGGCGCATCACGGTTCACATGCTGGATGAAATCAGCACCCAGATACAGCGTTATCTGGGGGTGCAGGTATTCACCAGTGTGCTGGTCGGCATCGCCACCTGGCTTGCGCTGACCTGGGTGGGGCTTGAGCATGCTGCGGTATGGGGCGTGACTGCGGGGGTGGTCAATCTGGTGCCGTATCTGGGGGCGATTCTCATCACGGGCGGCACGGCCTTGGTCGCGTTCCTGCAGTTTGAGACGCTGGCCATGGCTGCGACGGTGGGGGGGATTTCCCTGCTTATCAACACGCTCGAAGGCTATCTGCTCACCCCGTGGCTTACCGGCCGCGCCAGCCGGATGAATGCCGTCGTCGTCTTTGTCGGCGTGCTGTTCTGGGGCTGGCTATGGGGCGCATGGGGTTTGCTGCTGGGCATGCCCATCATGATTGCGATCAAGTCGGTGTGCGACCACATCGAATCGCTGCATCACGTCGGCGATTTTCTCGGCCGCTAGCCATCCGGCAGCCTCCCCGGGCTTCCGCTTTTCCTACAGCGCAAGTCGCCGCGCACCTATACCCGCGCGCTGTCACCTTGCTTACAGTGTGATCCATGGCATGACTTCATGACGAAGTCATCCACATCGACATTTTGAGAGGAACACACTAATGAATATCAGCAAATTTCTGGCAGCCGGTCTGGTCGCAGGATCCCTGGTGCTGGGCGGCTGTGCCGTCACACGCGAACAATCGACCGTGGGTCAGTACGTCGATGACGCGACCATCACCACCCAGGTCAAGGCGCGCTTTGCAGAGAGCCCGGTGGTCGGCGCGATGTCGATCAATGTGGAAACCCTGAATGGCACGGTCCAGCTTTCCGGCTTCGCCAAATCGACGACCGAGAGCGATACCGCAGTGTCCATCGCGCGCAACGTGCCGAATGTCAAATCGGTCAAGAATGACATCGTCATTCGGCCTTAATCAACGATAGCGCATCGAATCCTCGGTGCGTGCATCGTGCAGTGTTTAATTATCGAAAGGAGCAGCAACATGAATTGGGACATTATCAAAGGCAACTGGAAACAGGCTAAAGGCAAAGTTCAGGAACAGTGGGGCAAGCTGACCGATGATGACTTTGACAGAATAGAAGGCCGCCGCGAAAACCTCGCAGGCAAGATTCAGGAACGGTATGGCGTGACCAGGGATGTTGCTGAAAAGCAGGTCAAGGACTGGGAAGATCGCGCCAACGATGACTGGTTCGAAAAACGCGCCTGATACGTTTTTACGCACTGGTACAGCAAAGCGCCGACCCGTTTTCAGGTCGGCGTTTTGCTTCGGGAGTCCTCATGAGCATTTCACATACGCTGTTTGGCGAGCGCGCGCTCACCAAGGTGATCGGGGTGTATGCCGACCGTGTGGCGGCTGTCGCCGCCCGGGAGCAACTCAAACGTGTACCGGGTCTCGATGCGGAACGTGTCCTGCTGTTGAGCCCGGACGAGCCGCCTGATCCTCAGCACCTGGCGTTTTCGCGCAGACTGGAGCCTGAGCCCCGTGGTATCGAACGAACGCTGATCCGCACGCATCTCATACTGGGGGGACTGGGTGCGGTCGCGGGGCTGATGGTGTTTATGGTGATGTGGCTGTACGGGCAATCGGTCGCTCAGGAGTCGCCCGCATTGATGCTGTCCGTTACCCTGTTTTTTGGCACGCTGTTTGGCTTGCTCGGCGGCGGTTTCCTGAGTCTGCGGCTGGACCATGTGCGTGTGATTGCCATCGCACGCAGTGCCATGCGTCGCGGTCGCTGGGTGGTGGTCGTGCATCCGCGCAACCCGGCGCAAACCCGGGATGCGCTTGGAATCCTGCGCGACTCCAGCCGCCGGGTGGTGCGAAGCTTCTAGCGCCGCAGTCCGCAGTGGATGCAGACGGCATGCGGCTAGGCGAAGTGATTCGCGCGCCTGGATTCGGACCGGAAATTCAGGCCAGATAAGCCTTGGCTTCTTCACCCGGGTTGGGTAAGCCTGCAATCCGCCAAGCCTGGCGGGGCGTGCGGAACAGTACATGCAGGCAATCCGGCTCGTGCCCGTTGAGATGGCAGATATGGCTTAACGCGGTGACGGCGCCAAACTTTTCAAATTCATCCCGCAAGGTGCACAGCATCTCAAGCTGA
>JAJXUA010000093.1 GCA_021783275.1 Pseudomonadota bacterium | reverse complement strand
GCGCAGCAGGTTGCGGTAGGCGGTCATCTGCGTTTCGATGTCCTGCCGCAGTGCGCGGTCGGAGGCGTCGAGACTGGCCTCCACCAGCTCGAAGCCTTCCAGGTAGCCGGTGACGGCGAGTCGCTGAGCCAGGGAGATGTCGCCCGCCCGGTAGGCGGCGAGGCTTTCGTCCAGGTGCCGGCCCGTGAAGGCGAGAGGCGATTCTGCTGCCAATTGGGCCTTGCCGGGATTTTGCCTGAGCCAGGCGAAAACCATGGACGCGTCTTCACCATGACTGGATCTGACTTCGTTCTCGGTGAGGGAGGCAAGGTCGCGCAAGTTTACGAAGGGAAGGGTCTTGCCGCCGGCAGCAAAAATCGCTGCGCCTTGTTGCGTCACGTCGGTGGGGGTGGCCAGCGAGGCCACATAAAACGCCAGCGCCCAGCGGTCTTCTTCGGAAAGCTGGGTAAAACCGGTCATGGGCGTGCCGGTCACACCCAGGCTGATGGTGCTGTAAAGGCCATGCACGCTGCGCTGCCCCATGCGCGCCAGGTCGTGGAAATCGGATGGGGCCGGCTCCATGCCCTTGGCCAGGATGCCGTCGCCTTTGCCTGCCACTCCGTGGCAGGCGGCGCACTCGCTGGCGTACAGCCTGGCGGCGCCGCTCAGGTTCGGTGCGCGCTTGGGCGCGATGGCGATTTGGTAGGCACCGATGACGCCCTGCCGCAGTTCGCCCGCCAAGCCGGAGACCTCCGCACCGGGTGCCCGGGCAGCGATGGATGCGCGGAGCGTTTCGGCTTGGCGCAACAATCCGGCCTTGGCCGGATGGTCCGGCAGCTTGCGCAACTGTTCGCTCACCTGGACGGAAAATTCCAGCTGCTCCTGGTATTCCGCCTCGTCGAGCACCTTGCCATCGCGCACGAATTCCGGGTAATCCACGCCCACGTAGTCGAGCATGTGGGCGATGGTCTGGGCCGTTCGGGTTGCATCGACGGAGGCGGCCTGGACGGGGACGGCAAAGGCCACGAGCAGGGCGACGAGTACCCAAGCCCCCATTCGGAAGGCCGGTTGGAACAAGCGTTTCGTATTCATGATGGCGAACTCACGGTTATCGGTTCGGGAACGGAATCCGATGGGGAAATTAAATTGCATGTCATTTTCTTACCCATGCCCGGGTGCTTCGATGGTTTCACCAGACAGGCTTACGCGGCCGGAAGCCAGCTGCGCCAGTGCCACGGTGAAACCGGAGATGCTTGCCCCTTTGAACAGCACGCAGGGCTTGCCGGTCTGTTTGCAGTGTTTCTTGAGCTGCCAATAGGCCGGGTGGCTGACGCAGTCGGTGGGACAGATCACCGCATCGGAGGCGTTGAGCAGGTCGGGCAGCCTGGAGAGGGCTTCTTCCTTGCCGCCGTCGTGGTGGATCAGGCGCACGCCGAGGCGTTTGGCCAGTTGCCGGTAGTGCGGCAGCAGCGGGGTGCGGCCGCCGACGCAGAGCACGCAGCGGCCTTGCAGGCGGGTGCTGCAGGTGTCGCATTCTCCACTGCAGGTCGTCGCACTTGGCGCGCTGCTCGACGCCTCCTCCAGCCAGAGTCGTTCCAGCGCGTCGCGTTCGGCGGCGGTTTCTTTTATCTCGCGGCCAAGGCGCGCCTTGTCGCCGCGCAGGACGGCGACCTTTTCTTCCAGCGTTTCGATTCGCGCCTCGGCTTCCCGCGCGTGGCTGGCCTGAGCTTCCGCCAACAACAGGCGGCGACCGATGGCGGTCATGGCCTGGCCGGATTCCAGCTCACGCACCTGGTTCAGTAGGGGTTCCAGGTGGGCGACCTGTTCGTTGGAACGTGCCAGGTCGCGTTTGGCCGAATCGGTTTGCCGGCTTTGCTGGCGCAGTTCTTCCGCGAGGCGAGCATTATCCGCGCCCAGGTCGGTTTGCTCGCGCTGCAGCCATTCCAGCCGCCGCAGATCGGCGGCTTGGCCGGCGCCGATCTGGTGGCTGTGCATGTGGACATCGCCATAGACCTGGTTGCGGGTATCCCGGCTGGCGGCCTTGTGGGTGAGCGCAGCCCACATGGCATCGGCGACTTCGCCGCGCTCCAGGTGCTGCTTCCACAAGGCCAGCACGTCGGCGTCGGATTTGACGCGCTCGAAGCGGGCGACGACGATCGCGTACTTGCGCTCCAGAAGCTTGTGCATCGCTTCGGCGGCGTCATTGCGTGAGCAGGACAGCGAGACGGCTTCGACATGCAGGCGGTAGGGATCGAAGCGGTTGCCGCCGAAATTGCCATTAAAACCGCACTTGCGGGCGATTTTTTTGAGTTCATCCAGCGTGAGGCAGGAGCCAATCACCGGGCAGTGGTGCTTTTCTTCGAGTTCCCAAAGCTTTGGGCGGCGGGGCGCCGGTTGTTTGCGCGATTCACTTTCCGTCATCGGCGTGACAAGGGCTGAAGATGCGGGCGCGACGCCCGCCTTGGCGAACAAGTCCGCCAGCAAGCCTTTCGGTTCGCAACGATCACACATGGCAGTCGTGCCTCAGTCTGGCCGGATCAATATGCCGCGCGCCTTCCACGCGCGGAATAGCTGTCTCTTCGCCGATGTCGGTCTGGATCGGTGCGGCGAAGGCGTCGCGCGACAGGCCCATGCCGTTCAGCATCCAGACGCCGACCCAGGTGCGGGTGAAGCGCTCGAAGCTCGCCTGGCTGTCCCACGCCAGCAGCAGGGTGAAGGCGTCGTGGCGCCCGCGCGGTTCGTTGAACTGGTGCGAGACGAGCCCCGCTGCCTGCTGCAAGGTCTCGCGTGCCGCCTGATAGGCATGGCAGAAATGGTCGTGGTGGCGCGGCCGCACGTGAAAGTGATAGGCGATCGCGAGCATCAGCGCGGCTCCAGGGTTTCGGCCAGCATGCGCCAGCCGGTGGTTTCGGGGGTGCCGGGCTTGCGCTTGCCGAAGAAATAGGCGATGAACTCGCCCGTCGCGTCGAACAGTTCGATCGAGGTGACGATGCCGTCGGCGGTGGGTTTTCTCACCAGCCAGGCCTGCGCCACCCTGTCTTCGCGCAGATGCAGGCTGAAATCCCGATCGAGCACGTTGATCCAGTTGCCTATGCGCTGGACGGTCTTTAACGGGCCGGTGTGGATTTGGATGCAGCCGCGGTTGCCGACGAACACCATGATCTCCTGCCCGGTCGCGGCGGCGGCCTGCAGCAGCCGTGCCGGCGTGTTGGTCAGGAGCGGGACGGCGAATTCGTTGCCGATCAGCCGGAATGCCTGGGTGCGGCTGAGCTTGTGCTTTTTCAGGAGATCGAGAAACTGGCGGGTGTCGGTCATGGATCGCCAACCGGCGCGCAGCGCTTCCACATCGACGGCTTCGTCCGGCCGTTCCGGTGCGCTGCCTGCCGGGTGCGGCAGCACGGTTTCGCCGGGGATCTGAATAGGCGCCGCCCAGGCGTCGCGCAGTGCCTCGAAGGCAAGCGTATCGGCGCCCTCGCGCAGGTAGATTTTGTGGATGGCGTCGCCGCAGGCGTCGAAAAACTGGAACGAATGGCGGGTGTCGCTGCCGATCCGCTCCTCGACGGCGTAGCCGAACGCCCACTTGTCGTAGAGCAGGCGCAGGTCGATCGTCTCGCCCAGCACCAGGCCGATCTGGTCGCCGTGGGTGATGTTCTGGTACACGCCTTCCTTTTCGTGCACGGCTGCCTCGTTGCGCGTCAGCGCCATCACCGGGCCGAGTTCGCCCATGCGCATCATCAGATCGCGCATGTCGCCGGCAAGGCGCGTGACGTGCTCGCCGACGCCGGTGGCGAGCAATTCGGCTTCGGATACGCCCAGCGTGTGCGCGGCGTCACGGATGCGCAGGCGCTTTTCGGCGGTGAGCGCATGCCAGGCGTCGCGCAGGGCTTTGGGCGTGTTGGCGGAAACGGCAGGGATAGCGGCGCTCATGCGGAAACGCCTTTCAGGATGGGTGATGGCAAACCTTCAACCAAGTTCAGGCGGCGGTGCTCGGTGCCTTGGTCGATGAGCGTGGTTGTTGACGCTTTAGCGTCTGTACAACCACGGCCTGCCCCTTGCGGGTGGACAGGGCGCGGGGTGAGCCAGTGCGCGCGTAATGCGTCGGGTTCGGGGCGTTCGACGTGCATGTCGTCGGCGAGGCTGCGGCAGGCTTCGCGCTCGACCGGGGTGAGTTCGGCGTGTTCGGCCGCGCGTTCGAGAAGCAGCCGGGCGGTCGCCTGGTTGCGTGAACAGGGATGGCGCAGCATCACCAGCGCGGCAACCAGAAGCGATGCGGGATGGGCGGTATGCATGGGGCTTCTCCTTAAGCGGCCGCGACAAAAGCCTGGCCGGGCTGCCATTCGCAGGCGGTGAGCTCGCCGCTTTGCAGTGCGTGCAGCAGGCGCAGCGTTTCACGCGCCGAGCGGCCCACGTTGAGGTCGTTTGCCGCCACGCTCATCACCCGGCCCTCGGGGTTGATGATGAAGGTGGCGCGCACCGCCACGCCGGATTCAGCGAGCACGCCGAAGCCTTGCGACAGCGCGCGCGACACGTCGCCCAGCATCGGAAATTTGACTGTGCCGAGACCGTGCCTGACCCAGGCGCGGTGGGCATGCGCCGAATCGACGCTGGCGCCGAGCAGCACCGCGCCGGAGACATCGAAATCGTGACTCAGGTCGGAATAGGCGCGGATTTCAGTTGGGCAGACGAAGGTGAAATCGAGCGGCCAGAAAAACAGCACCAGCCACTTGCCGCGGTATTGCGCGAGCGAAATGGGCTCGATGCGGCCATCGGGCAGATAGGCTTCGCTGACGACATCAGGGATAGGGTGTCCAATCGAGATCATGTAAGTCTCCTTCAATGCAGGGTGGGTTGCGGGAGAACGGGTTGTGCTGCACACGACACTGCGCGCCATTCAAACGACAGCCGCTGGCAGGCATTGGAGAGTACCGGACTGCTTGCGCCCACCTGCATCCAGCGCAAATGCTGCTCGACCATGCGGGCGAGTTTTTTGCAGCCGGTCTGCTGATAGCGGTGCATCAGCCATAAGGTCGCGGCGATAACGATTTCGTGCGTGCTGTGAGGCGGGGGTGCGGACATGCCAGTCTCCTTGAGTTAGGGCTGGCTGACGCTTGCGCGCTGGCGGGCGATTGGGAACTCCATTTTCAAATCCTGAAAATGGAATGGTTACTACTACTTGGTCAGAATCATTTGCCGTTCTTGGTGATGCGCAGGCGATAGTGCTCGCCGTTATGGCTGATCAGGATTTCCTGATTGCCCCGGAATAAAAAGTCCGTCGGAATGATGCCCGGCGGCATAGTCCGTTGCCCGGGCTCGATCGGAGGCCATCTGCGTTTGCATGGCATCTACGTCTGGTTCGGGTTGATCGGGTTTCATTCATGTTTTTATATATTTGTTTTGCGAATAATAACGATTCTCATTTATTGAGTCAAGCGGTGGCGGCAAATATTTGTGAAATGGGGAGAGATAAAAAAAACCCGCCGGAACGGATGGACGTGAAGGTGCGTGATGGCTCAGCGCGTCGGGCGTTGGCGCGCCATCCGGATGAGGCCAATCCACGCGTTGAACATGACGTAGGCTTGCGACTTGTGTACGGCGGTCAGGGTGAATGTTTCACCCTTGGACGGGTCTGGAAGCCGCCGAGCGCGAACTGCTGGTTGTAACGCCGATATCGAACAGCAGAATGCTGTCGTTTCACGTGTAGAACGGGCCGAAGCTCTGATTGATCACAGCTCCCTGAGACTGCCGACGTAGGAGAAATCGTAGGTTGCCAGAGCGTGCGCCTCCAGCAGGGTAAGTGCGAGCCCGCCGTGAAGGTGAGATCGGTATCGTTGAACAGGTTCGCCAGCACCAGGAATTCCGGCGTGACGGTTACGCTGTCGGTAAACAGAACAATCTCGGGTTGGTGTCAAGGATGCCGGTGAACACCAGGGTGGGCACGCCGTTGATGAGTACCTCATCGCTGAAATTCAGCGTCACGATCAGGTTTGAATCGAGCGTCAAATTCTGGCGCAAGCCCATGCCAGACTGGCGGTGAGGTCGACCACTTCGTAACCGAGATCAAGCCGTCGACTACACTCCAACGCGCCGCCGAGGATCGCCGCCTCGAATCGCATCAACCAGACCGATACACCGAGCGAAAGCAGGGGAAACGGCGAGTGTTGCGGCAAGGCTGCTGGCGGCGGCAAGAGACTGGATGAATGACTTCATGGTGGACTCCTTTTCAGGTTGGAAAATTCAAATGGTATCGATGCTTTGGTTGTCGGGGGGATTGCCTGAGAGCGTGAGGCAGGGGATGGCGAAAGACGTGGCAAGGAGGTGAGTGGGGGGCTTCATGATTGATCCCTGTAGTTTAAAAATCGGGTATCCGGATTTCGTATTTCATCAACGGTAGGCCAGCAACCTCAGCGCGTTGAGCACTACGACCAGAGTCGATCCTTCGTGGATCAGCACTGCCACCCCGATCCCCGCCCAGCCGAACAGGGTGGCGGGAACCAGCAGGGCCACCACGCCCAAGGACACCCACAGGTTCTGGCGAATAATGCGCTTCGATGCGCGGCTCAAGGCCACGGCGAACGGCAGTCTGGAAAGGTCGTCTCCCATCAGCGCGACATCGGCGGCTTCCAAGGCCACGTCGGTGCCGGCGCCGCCCATGGCGATGCCGACGGTGGCGCGCGCCATCGCCGGCGCATCGTTGACGCCGTCGCCGACCATCGCCACCTGGCCGTAGCGCTGCGCGAGTTCCTCCATGGCCTTGACCTTGTCTTCCGGCAACAGGCCGGCTTTCACTTCGTCTAGACCCACCGCGTCGGCGATGGCGCGGCCCACGCGCTCGTTGTCGCCAGTAAGCATGATGGTCTTGCGGATGCCAGTCTGGTGCAGACGTTCCAGCACCTGCTTCACTCCCTCGCGCGGCGTGTCGGCTAGGGCCACCAGGCCCAGAAACTGTTCGTCCATCCGGATCAGCATGATGGTTTTGCCTTCCGTCTGCAGGCGCTCTGCGTGCTGCTGAACCACTTCGGGGATGGCTTCACCTTCAAACAGCCTGGCGTTACCAATGGCTATTTTTTGCCCGCCAAATTCAGCGCGCACGCCTTTTCCTGTCACGGCTTCGACTTCCCCGGCTTCATCCCAACTTAAACCGCGTCCCTTCGCCTCCGTCACCACCGCCTGCGCCAGGGGATGCGCACTGCGGCTTTCCACGGCGGCGGCAATAGTCAGCAGACGTGCCTCGTCGCCGCTGATGGCGACGACGTCGGTCACCTTGGGCTTGCCGATGGTCAGGGTGCCGGTCTTGTCGAAGGCGATGGCGGTGAGCACGCCGAGATTTTCCAGATGCGCGCCGCCCTTGATCAGTACGCCGCCGCGTGCGGCACGCGCGATGCCGGACAGCACCGCCGATGGGGTGGCGATGGCGAGCGCGCAGGGGGAGGCCGCCACCAGCACGGCCATCGCGCGGTAAAAGGATTCCGCAAAAGGAAAGCCGAACAGCGGCGGCAGCACGATGAGCAGCGCGGCGCCCACCAGCACGACGGGTACGAAGATGCGCTCGAAGCGGTCGGTGAAGCGCTGGGTGGGAGACTTCTGCGTCTGCGCCTCAGCCACCATCGTAACCATGCGTGCCAGCGTGCTCTCCTGCGCCAGCTTGGTGACCTCGATCGTCAGCACACCCTCGCCGTTGACCGTGCCGGCGAACACCTTATCGCCCGGTTGCTTGTCCACCGGCATGGATTCGCCGGTGATGGGCGCCTGGTCCACCGCCGAGTTGCCTGATGCCACCAGCCCGTCGGCAGGGATGCGCTGGCCGGGTTTGACCACCATCCGGTCGCCGCGCTGCAATGCTTCGACCCGCACCTCGATCTCGGCACCATCGCGCTGAACGATGGCGGTCCTGGGCGCCAGTTCC
>JAJXUA010000092.1 GCA_021783275.1 Pseudomonadota bacterium | reverse complement strand
CGGCAGCGGTGCCGCAATCCTTCCCGTCTTCATTTACGCAATCAAAAGCGAACCTTGGGCGGCTTCAACAGTCCCATGGATCGCGCGTATCCATCATGTCGTAGCCGTTTCCCCGGGAATCCAATATGCAAGAACTGAACGCAAGCTGGGTGGCATTGAAATCAGGCGGTTTCATCGTCCTGCCCCTGTCCGTGCTGGCCGTCGTTGCGCTGGCCATCATGCTGGAAAAAGCCGTCCTGTACTGGCGGTTTGCACGCTTGTCCAGCGACGTGCTGAACCTGGTCGAGACCTACGGCTTTGCCTGGAGCGACCTGGAAAAGATCCTCTCGGGCGTGAGCAGCCGCCACTACTTCAAGCGGTTTTTCGATGTGGTGATCTCCAACCGCCATCATCCTTCGTGGTGGACCGAATCGCGCGCCGCCGATGAAGCGCAGCTGATCGAGGCCTCGCTGGCGCGCCGGCTATGGGTGCTGGAAACCATCGTCACTGCCGCGCCGCTGCTGGGCCTGGTCGGCACAGTGCTCGGCATGATGGATGCCTTCCAGATCATCGGCAGCAACGGCGTCGTCAACCCCACTGGCGTCACCGGCGGCGTGGCGCAGGCGCTGGTCGCCACCGTCATCGGCTTGCTGATCGCGCTGATCTGCCTGTTCGGCTTCAATTATTTTTCGCGCCTGCAGTCGCAGACCATGGACGAAATGGAGCGCCTCGGCACGCGCCTGATCGACCATATCCGTCTCGACCAGGAAGGCCGGACGCAGGAAGGCCGCACGCATGAAGCGCCGTAAGCTGCGCACCTACCGCAAGGGGCGGATCGAGATCATTCCGATGATCGACGTCATGTTCTTCCTGCTCGCCACCTTCATCCTCGCCTCGCTGGCAATGCAGAACCTGGATTCGCTGCAGGTCGACTTGCCGCAGGGCCAAGCCGAAAAGCTCAAGGTTGACCAGCCGCTGATCCTCACCCTTACCGGCGATGGCCGCATCCTCGTCAACAAGACGCCCGTTACGCTGGACACGCTTGCCGCCACGCTGCGGCCGCTGATCCGCGACCCCGGGCAGAATGTGATCGTGTCGGCGGACAACGCCGCGCCGCAAGGCCTCGTGGTGCAGGCCATGTTGCGTGCGCGTGCCGCCGGCGCGGTGCATTTCCTGATTGCCGTCAAACATCAATAAGCCCTCCGCATGCCCGGAATGATGTCGAAAGAGCCATCGTTTTGGTGGCCGCTGCCGTTGGCGCTGCTGTTGTGGCTGGCGCTGCTGTGGGGGTTCGGGTACATGCTGAAACCGCCGCGCATGACTCCGCCGGCCGCTGCTGCCATCGATGCGCGACTGGTCGAACTGGTCGATTCGCCGCCCGTGCAAAACGCAGTGCGGGCCGCGCCAAAACCGGCGCAGTCGACGCCGCGGAAATTGCACGAACCCAGGTTGACGCCACCCCGCCCCAAGGCGGCCCCCGAGCTGTTGCCCCGTAATCCGGTTCCGTCCGAGCCGCAACCCGCCACGCCGCAACCCGCGCTCCCCTTGAATCTCGAACCGCCGCCCGAAGCCGCGCCCACCGACATGATGTCCTACGTCAACGCCGCACGCGCCCGTCGCCAGGCCGCAGAGCGCGACAGCGCAGGCGCGCAGCAGCCCAGCGCAGAAGAGCGCCGCGTCGCAAACATCCGCCGCAACCTGCAGCCCGCCGGCACCAACGGCATTTTCCAGATCCTCGACCTGCAGCCGCGCACCGCGCGGTTTTCATTCCGCGCGTGGACCTCCAACGCCAGCAACCCGCGCCGTGAAACCATCACTGTCGACGCCGGAGCGGGCGGCGATATCGAACTGGCCGTGGTGCGCCGGATGATCGAACTGATCCGCAATTACTACCAGGGCGACGTCAACTGGGAGTCGCAACGGCTCGGGCAGGTGGTGGTGATTTCAGCACGCCCGGAGGATACGGCCGAGCTGGAAGAGTTTTTGAAGCGCGAGTTTTTTGGCGTGGGCGTCAGAAATGTCTCGCATTGATCAGGGCACCGTCGTGATTTTTGGGCGAGGCTGAACGCGGACTTTCGCCACGAAGAAGTCTGGACAGCTCATGGCCGCCACCCATTTGGAAGCGGGCAGCGGCTGCCGGTCAGTCAACAACCCGTGACTTGCATTGCATAGGGTGAATTGCCCGCCCCTTGTTTACCGCCGGCAATGCCCCCCTCAGCGAGGGCAAAGCGCGACTCAGGCCGCGCTGGCAACTTGCAAAATGGCTTGAGGCAGCAAATCGGAATCCCCAAGATGCCGAGTCAGGCTGATTTTGATCTGGGGGTGATCTGTCGCAAATGCCTGTATGGCTTCCGGGATGTCGCTCGCTACATGGGTTCCGGCGGCCAGAAAATAGGGGAACACCACAATCTCGGATGCGCCCTTGGCCAGACAGGCGGCCAAACCTTCAGGAATGGACGGTTGCGCCAATTCCAGGAAAGCGGTTTCCACTCCGGCGAATCCAGGCGGATTGATATCGTTCAGGCGCTGGGTCAATTGACGAACTTCGTCGTTGGATGCTGCGCGCCGGCTGCCGTGGGCAATCAGTAACAGGGTCTTCATGGATGCCTCCTTAAGGTTAATCTTTTCGTTAATCGACCAGAATAGGGTTTTCCTGGTTGTCCGATATTGAGTTTTGGTATGGGTCAATGCCGATACCAAGCGTTCTGTCCAGCTGATTTCATTGCGTTCCTGCTTCGTCCTTCGTTCAGCGTTCCCGATCTGCGCGGCCGGCGTCCCATTGGGGTTTTCAACCTGACCGCACGGACTTAAACGGATGCCTAATGTCGCGAATCAGAAATATCGAAACATAAAACGGCGTCTTTTTCCGCATGGCGGCGTTGCTCGTCGTTGCCATAGAGCATGCTATGTCGCCTCCTCGCGCCTTGCCCTGCGAAAAAATCCATCCGTTTTATTTGTCCCGCTATTTCTGGTTCGCGACACTAGCCGTGCTTGCTTCGCCATTTTGCGAGGCCATCATATAAATCCTGAAACTCTGGCATCAGACTGACTCCGTCTATGGGTTTGCGGATTGCCTTGACACCGTAGCCGCCTGCCCACAGCTCAATGCCAGCAGGCAGCAACTGCCGCAGGTCACGCAAACCCTGAGCCGAAAGGGTGGGCGAATAGCCGCTGTTGAATGACAGACACACGGCATCGGCCTGTTTAAGTTGCGCAGCGCGCACGATTTCGTCGATGGGGGTTTGCGGGCCCAGCAGCACCGGGTAGATGTCCTCCACCACCATCAGGGCTTCCACCATCAGCAATCCCATGGTGTGTTCCTCGCCGGACAGCGTGGTGAGCAGCACACACGGGCTGCCATGCTGCGGCAACATGTTGGCCAGCACGGTGCGAAACATTTTCTCAAGCTGCTGCGAGAACAGGTGCTCCTCGAATATGCCGAGCTCATTGCGCGACCAGGCTTCACCCACGCGGGTAATCAGTGGCGCGACGATGTCCTGGACAAAACTCGCCAGACCTCGCTTGGCCATCTCGCGATAGAACTGTCGCTGCAGGGCTTCGCTGTCGTGGGTTTTGACTAGATGCATCCAGTGATCGAGGTGTAGTGCGTTGTCGGTGGCCAATACGCTGGGACGGGCCGCGTCGAGCGCAACCAAGGCCATCTCATCCAGCGCCAGCAGCTTGCCTGGACGGTGCCCGCGATCCATCAAGCGCTTGATCTGCGTCAGCCGTTGAACCTGCGCCTGCGCATACAGACGTTCTCCATTGGCATCTCGTTCGGGCGTGGGAAAACCATAGCGTCGCTCCCATACGCGCAAGGTGTCTTTGGACAGGCCGGTTTCGCGCTCTACCGATGCAATCGGCAGGCCCGGTACGACAGGTGCAGTTTTTGTTTTCATTTTGTCTTGGACAAACTGTTGACGCGCTCAAATTATTGGTCTAATTTAAGCATATGTCCATCATTTGACCAAGACAAAGTGCGTTCATCATCCAGATTCCTTGTTTCTCTGGCCGGATTGGCTGCTGGGTTGCTGGCCGGCGTGCCTGCGGCGGGTGTCCGCACCCCGTCATCGCCGCAGATGGATTGTGCAGCCACGGCAGCAGTGCCAGCCGAGTATCGCTTCTATCACGCGCTGGCTGCATCGCATCCCGCGCTGTTCGACCTACGTGTCGAATCGACGCCTTGTCCTGCCCGCGCGGCGAGCCGCACATGAAACCGATTGCTTGTATTGCGTTGCTGTTGCTGGCTACCAGCGTGAGCGCCGCTCCTGTCTGTCCGCCGCTGCTCAATTTCAGCCTTGCGGATATCGACGGCGAAACCCGCAACCTGTGTACGTATGCCGGCAAAGTGGTGTTGGTGGTGAACACCGCCAGCCAGTGCGGTTACACCGGCCAGTACAAGGGCTTGCAGGCCTTGTCCGACAAATACGGGCCGCAGGGCCTGGTGGTGCTGGGGTTGCCGGCCAACGACTTTGGCAGTCAGGAGCCGGGCAGCAACGCCGCCATCAAGAATTTTTGCGAGGCCGGCTATCAGGTCGATTTTGCCCTGTTCGCCAAAACCGGCGTGACTGCGGCCAACGCCAACCCGCTGCACGAAGCGTTGGCCCGCGCCACAGGCGAGCGGCCGCGCTGGAATTTCCACAAATACCTGATTGATCGCAGCGGCACGCGCGCGCTGTCGTTCGCCAGTCAGGTCGATCCGCAATCAAGGGAAATGGTGCAGGCCATCGAATCGCTGCTCAAGACCAAACCTGTCACGTCCACTCATACGCAGGCGGAGAAATAACATGCGCATCGCGGTCGTTGGATCCGGTATATCCGGTCTGTCAGCTGCCTGGCTGTTGAGCCAGCGGCACCAGGTCACGCTGTTTGAGGCGGACAACCGCCTGGGGGGCCACACCCACACAATGGATGTCACGCTGGACGGCCAGACCTTCCCGGTCGACACCGGATTTCTGGTGTTCAACCATCGCACCTATCCCGAGCTGACCCGGCTGTTCGACGCGCTGGACGTGGAAACCGTCGCCAGTGAAATGTCGTTCAGCGTGCGGCTCGATCAGCCCGATCTGGAGTGGGCGGGAACCTCGCTTGGCACCGTGTTCGGCCAGCGCGCCAATCTCGCGCGGCCAGCCTTCTGGCACATGCTGCGCGACATCCTGCGCTTCAACCGCGAAGCGGTTCGCGAACCGGCGCTCGCCAGCAGCATGGCGCTGGGCGATTATCTGAAGCTGCGCGGCTACGGCAAGCCTTTCATCGAGTGGTATCTGCTGCCGATGGCCGCCGCAATCTGGTCGTGCCCGGCTGCGCAGATGCTCGAATTTCCGCTGTCTTCGTTCGTCACCTTCTGCCACAACCACGGCCTGCTGCAGGTGACGAACCGGCCGCAGTGGCGCACTGTAAAGGGCGGCGGGCGCGAGTATGTGAAGAAACTGGCTGCCGGCATCGGCGAGATTCATCTAGGCCAGCCGGTAGAGTCGCTTCGTCCGCACGGCGACAAGGTCGAGTTGGTGTGCGGCAGCGTGTCGGGGCTGTACGACCAGGTGGTGCTGGCCTGCCATAGCGACCAGTCGCGCGCCATCCTGAGCGGACATTACCCAAGCCAGTCCCAGTTGCTGCGGCACATCGCCTACCAGCCGAATCGCGCGGTGCTGCACAGCGATGCCAGCATGCTGCCGCGCCGCAAAAACCTGTGGGCGGCATGGAACTACCAGTCTGGTCACAGCAAACTGAGCGATCGACCGGTCGCGGTTCATTACCTGATCAACCGGCTGCAACCGCTGCCGACCGACACGCCGGTGATCGTCTCGCTCAATCCGCTGCAGGAACCCGATCCGGCGCTCGTGCATGGCGAATTCCACTACAGCCATCCGGTGTTCAGCCGCCAGGCCGTCGGCATCCAGCGCCAGATTGCCGCCGCCAATGGCCGCGAGGGTATCTGGCTGGCGGGCGCCTGGCTCGGCTACGGCTTCCACGAGGACGGCCTCGCCTCCGCGCTGCGGGTGGCGCGCCAGCTCGATGCTGCTGCACCCTGGCAGGAGCTCGCTCGTGCTGCCTGAAGCTCGCTCCTCCGCGCAGATCGGCTTCGGCCGGGTGATGCATGTGCGGCAGCAGCCGGTCATGCACCGCTTCGACTACCCGGTGTATTTCGTGCGCCTGCCAGTGCACGATCTGGCGCACGTCGAATCCCGCTGGTTCTCGCGCAACCGCTTCAACCTGCTGAGCTTTCACGAGCGTGACCACGGCAACGGCGGCGACAGTCTGGCCTGGGCGCGTGGCCTGCTGAAGCAACATGGTCTTGCCGCCGACGGCGCAATCTGGCTCACCACTTTTCCGCGAGTGCTCGGCTATGCCTTCAAGCCGGTGAGCTTCTGGCATTGCCACGCTGCGGACGGCGGCCTGGTGGCGGTGCTGGCCGAGGTCAACAACACCTTCGGCGAGCGTCACGTCTACCTGCTGCGCACGGATGACCCCAATGCCACGCTGCACGCCGAAAAGGTGTTTCACGTATCGCCATTTTTTCCGGTGCGCGGCGACTACACCTTTCACTTTCAACAGCACGACGACATCTTTCGCGCGCGCATCGATTACGCCACCGGCTGCGGCGAGACGCTACGCACAGCATGGATGGGGCGTATGCAGGCGCTGACGCCGCGTGCCTGCCTGCGCGCGTTTTTCAGCTATCCGCTGATGACCTGGAGCGTGATCGCGCGCATCCACCTGCAGGCGCTGCGCCTGTTCTTCAAGCGCGTGCCCTTTTTCCGCAAACCCCCGGCTCCACTCGAAGAGGTCACCGAATGAACACCGCCACACTGAACACTGCCCTGCAACGCAGCAACACGCCCTGGTATGCGCGCCAGGTCATCCACCTGCTGCGGGAAATCGAACATGGCTGCCTGCATCTGGAACTGCCCAACGGCATGCAGCTCACGGTCGGTCACGGTACGCCGGATGCCTGGCTCAAATTCGACCAGTGGAGCGCGTTTCGCGACGTATTGCGCAAGGGCGACATCGGCTTTGCCGAAGGCTACATCGCCGGCACCTGGCACACTGCCGACCTCACCGGCGTGCTGACCCTGCTGGCCAACAACCGCAGCGCGCTCGACCGCGCCATCTATGGCCGCTGGTGGGGGCGCCTGTACAACCGCCTGCGCCACCTGCTGAACGCCAACACGCTGCAGGGCTCGCGGCGCAATATCGCCAGCCATTACGATCTCGGAAACGATTTTTATGCGCTGTGGCTCGACCCATCGATGACCTATTCCAGCGCGCGCTTCGACGGCGACACCACGCTGTCGCTGCAGCAGGCGCAGACCCGCAAATACCAGCGCATGCTCGATCTGCTCGACTTGCCTGCCGGCCAGTCGCTGCTGGAGATCGGCTGCGGCTGGGGCGGCTTCGCCGAACACGCGGCGCGCACGGCGGGCCACTCGATCCGCGGCATCACCCTGTCGCAGCAGCAGCTCGACTACGCCCGCGCGCGCATCGCCCGTGCCTGGCTCGGCAACCTCTGCCAGTTCGAGTTTCAGGATTACCGTGAGGAAGTGCAGCAGTACGACGCCATCGTCTCGATCGAAATGTTCGAGGCGGTGGGTGAGGCTTACTGGCCAACCTATTTCGATACCGTCAAGCGCAGCCTCAAGCCAGGCGGCCGCGCGGTGGTGCAGACCATCCTCATCGACGACGCCCTGTTCGAGCGCTACCGCACGGGTTCTGACTTCATCCAGCAATACGTGTTTCCCGGCGGCATGCTGCCCTCGCTGTCGCGCTTCACCGAGGAAGCCGCGCGTGCCGGGCTGAAGGTCACCGCGCAGGAAAACTTCGGCCTCGATTACGCCGAAACCCTGAAGCGCTGGCGACTGCGCTTTCACGAACAGATCGACGCCGTGCGGGCGCAGGGATACGACGACCGCTTCCTGCGCATCTGGCACTTTTATCTGGCTTACTGTGAGGCCGGCTTTCACGCCGGGTCCGTCGATGTCGCGCAATTCCGTCTTGAACACGCCGCATAAACCCGTACGCG
>JAJXUA010000091.1 GCA_021783275.1 Pseudomonadota bacterium | reverse complement strand
TCGCTTTTCTCAGTAGAATAATCGGCTCCTTGACACTGTTTGCAGGAATGAATCATGAAGATGCTGATAGCCGTGACCAGCGGTACCGACGACCCCACGCGCGCGACGCTGGGGATGATTGCCGCGAAGGTTGCCAAGGAGCAGGGGCATGACGTGACCATCTGGCTGCAGGGCGAAGCCGCCGTGATTGCCAATGCCCAGGTGTACGAAAAAATCGTCGGCCACAACATGCCGCCGATGAAGGGGCTGGTGGAGTATCTGGTGGGCGCGGGGGTGGAGATTTGGGTGTGCGAAGCGTGCGCCAAGGGCCGCAATGTCGGGCCGGATAATTTTGTGGCGACGGCCCGCTATATGGGCATGGGCGATTACGTCAAGGCCGTGGCGGCAGCGGAGCGCAATCTCAGCTTCTGACATGCTGCGTGTCTGGCTGATGGGGCTGTGCCTGTGGGCATTGCCCCTGTGGGCGCAGGTGACGCCGCATATCCTGCTGCAGGATACGGCGCTGGCCGGGTTCCAGTATCACGCGGGCAAGGCGGTGTGGGCGAAGATGCGGGTGGGGGATGCGCTTACGCTGGTGCGCGAGCCTGACAATGCCTACGACGCGCGGGCCATCCGCGTGGAATGGCAGGGCCACAAGATCGGCTATGTGCCCCGTCGCGACAACGCCGATGCGGCGCGCTTCATGGACAGTGGGCAGGTATTGCTGGCGCGTATCAGCCGCCTGGCCGACGTGCGTGACCCTTGGTCACGGGTGCGTTTCAACATCCTGATTCCCGTTCAGCCTGCCGCTATCCCGCCTGCTGCAGGCACGATCCCCTGATGAGGCCGCCATGATGATGCGTTTGATCAGTCTGCTGTGTCTGGCCTGGCCACTGGTGGCGCTGGCAGCACCGTCGAATCTGCCCCTGTCCAGCCTGAGGCTGCCACCGGGATTTCGCATCGAGGTGTTCGCGCAGGTGCCCAATGCGCGGCAGATGGCGCTGGGTAAAACCCATCTGTTTGTCGGCAGCATGCGGGCAGGCAAGGTGTATGCCGTGCCCCTGTCGGGCAAGCGCCAGCCTGTGGTGGTGGCCGACGGACTGGCGATGCCGGTGGGGGTGGCCTACCGCAACGGTGATCTGTATGTGTCGGCGGTGAGCCGCATCCTGCGGTTGCGGGATATCGAAGCCCGGATCAACCGGCCGCCGCGCCCCGAACAGGTGACAGATGCGTATCCGGATGACACCCATCACGGCTGGAAATTCATTGCGTTTGGTCCGGACGGCAAACTCTATGTGCCGGTGGGTGCGCCATGCAATATCTGCATTCCCGATCCTGATCGCTATGCGGTCATCACCCGGCTTGACGTCCAGAGCGGGCAGCATGAGGTGGTGGCGCGCGGTGTGCGCAACAGCGTGGGGTTCGACTGGCAACCGGGCAGTGAGGCGCTCTGGTTTACCGACAATGGCCGCGACTGGCTGGGCGACGATGCGCCGCCCGATGAACTCAACCGGCTGGGTCGGCCGGGGGCGCATTTCGGCTATCCGTATTGTTATGGCGGGCGTGTGCTGGATCCCGAAACCGGATCGGGACGGTCATGCAGCGAGTTTGTCTCGCCGTTGCAGAATCTGGGCGCACATGTGGCCGCGCTGGGTATGCGTTTTTATACGGGCACCGCGTTTCCGGCGCGCTATCACGGCGCGGTATTCATTGCCGAACACGGCTCGTGGAACCGCAGTGTCAAAAGTGGTTATCGCATCAGCGTGGTGCGGCTGGAAGCCGGGCGCGCCACCGGATACGAGACCTTCATCGACGGCTGGGTGAGCCAGGACAGCGCCTGGGGACGCCCCGCTGACGTCTTGGTGATGCCCGACGGCAGCTTGCTGGTTGCCGATGATCTTGCCGGAGTCATTTACCGCGTGGTGTACGCGCCGACGGGTAAAATGCGGCCTCGATGAAACTGCTTGTCCTGGATACCTCGACTGAATGGTGCTCCGCCGCATTGTGGCTGGACGGCGAACTGCGCGCGCAGCGCGTACTGTCAGAGCAGCGCCACAGTTCACTCCTGCTGCCGATGGTCGATGCGCTGTTGCATGAGGCCGGACTGCGCCTGCGCCAGCTCGATGGTCTGGCGTATGGTGCCGGCCCGGGTTCGTTTACCGGCCTGCGGATTGCCTGTGCTGTCACCCAGGGCCTGGCATTCGGGGCGGATCTGCCGGTGGTCGGCGTCTCGACACTGCAATCGCTGGCAGTGCAGACCGGCGCCCGGCGCGTACTGACGGTGCTGGATGCGCGCATGGCCGAGGTGTATTGGGCAGCCTATGAGCTGGAAAATACAATCTGGCAGACCGTGCTGGCACCCCAACTGGCCATGCCGCAATCGGTGCAGCTGCCAGACGATGGGGAGTGGGTGGGCGCGGGCAACGGCTTCGCCGTACTCGACGCCCCAATGCGCACGCGTCTGGCGACGCAGCTGATGCGGATAGATGACGGACTGATGCCCGATGCCGCAGCGATGGCCGGGTTGGCCGCGCAGGCGTTCGCACGCGGTGAAGCCGGGGACGCTGCGCTGGCCGCGCCGATCTATCTGCGCGACAAGGTGGCGTTGACGGTGAATGAACGCCGCGCGAAGCACAGCGCATGAGTGCCGTGTTCGAAGTGCAGCATCGCCTGCGTCCCATGCTGGAAACCGATCTGCCGCGCATCCACCGCATCGAGCTCGCGAGCTATGACTACCCGTGGAGCCTGGGCAATTTCAGCGATTCACTGCACGCCGGTTACAGCATGTGGGTGCGAGAAGCCGAAGGCGAGGTGATCGGCTATTACACACTGATGGTGGCTGCGGGCGAAGCCCATCTGCTGAACCTGACGATCGCGCCGAGCTGGCGTCGCCACGGTCTGGGGCGCGATCTGCTCGATCACTGTCTGGCACGTGCCTGTGACCACGGCGCAGACAGCGTCTTCCTCGAAGTCCGCACCTCCAACCTGGTGGCGATTGCGCTGTATCACAGCGAGGGGTTCGTCGATCTGGCGCTGCGCCGTGATTACTATCCGGCGCGCCAGGGGCGTGAAGATGCGCTCATCATGAAGAAAGCCCTGGCGTGCTGACCCGCGACGACGTGTTTGACGAACTGGGAATCGGCCCGGTCTGGCGGCTGCGTGAAGCCGTATCTACACCGTCTCCCGATACCACCACGCCGCCTGCCGTTCACCAGAGTCTGGCTGACTGGGACCAGCTCAGCGACGCCGTCAATCAATGCACCGCATGCAAGCTGCACCGTACGCGCACCCAGGGCGTATTGGGTGTGGGCGATCGCAACGCCGACTGGCTGATCGTGGGTGAAGCGCCCGGTGCCGACGAAGACGCACAGGGTGAGCCTTTCGTGGGGCAGGCGGGCAAGCTGCTCGACGCCATGCTCGCCGCACTGGATCTCCGGCGTGGCCACAACGTCTATATCGCCAACGTGCTGAAGTCCCGCCCGCCCGGTAACCGCAATCCCGAACCCGACGAAGTGGCCGCGTGTCGTCCCTACCTGCTGGCACAGGTACAGCTTATCCAGCCCAAGCTGATTCTGGCGCTGGGACGTTTTGCGGCGCAGAGCCTGCTGGCTTCCGACGAAGCGATTGCGCGTCTGCGCGGTCGTGTCCACACGTTCCAGAACGTGCCGCTGATCGTGACTTATCATCCGGCGTATCTGCTGCGCAACCTGCCGGACAAGGCGCGTGCCTGGGAAGACCTTTGCCTCGCACGCCGCACGATGATGAACCTGTAAACCCTACACCCCAGAAGCACGGCGTCAGAGAGTAAGACTTCCGATCCTGAACGTTTTCTCCGTGTCTCTGTAGTGAGCCTTTTCCACTGACAACGCCCATGAAACTACTCCACTCTGCCCTGCGCTTTCGCGTGACGTATTTTTCCGACCTGGGTCGCCATCAAATGGTGGTCTGGATGCCTGCCGACACGCCGCCGGTCGATGCACAGCTGGATGTCGGCCCCAGGCTTGAACACGAGGTGCCGAATGCGGTGTTTCGCAGCGACATCGCACCGCTTCGCTTTGGCCGCTTTTATCCTTCGCAGCTGCTCCATGCCGACGATGCGCCGGCTGCCATGTTTCGCGTGACGAAGCTGGACGACGCGAATTTCATTGCGAATTTCAGTCATCCGCTGCAAGGCCGCATTTTTACCATCGACAGTGGCAAGAGCGACGTGGCCACGGAGCCGGTGGGCCAGGTGACGCAACTGCTCGAATGGAGCGGCATGGAAACCCAGATGCCGAAACCGACCGATTTTTCTGCGGCGGACGCCTACAGCCGGGAAGACGAAGCGCCCGACGCTGCGTTCTACGCCCAGCCACGCAGGTTGATTCATGTCGATAGTGTGTGCGCGCGGCGTATCCAGGCGCTCTACCGCACCCTGTTGCCGGAAAAGTCCCGCGTGCTCGACCTGATGGCAGGTTGGCGTTCGCATCTGCCGGATACCGTGGCGTCGGCAACCGGACTGGGGATGAACGCCGAAGAGCTGGCCGATAATCCACAGCTGTCGGAAAGAATAATTCACGACCTCAATGCCGATGCGCGCCTGCCCTTTGTGGATGCCAGTTTCGATGCAGTGGTATGCAGCGTGTCGTTCGAATACCTCACCCAGCCGGAACAAATCGTGGCCGAAATCAAACGGGTGCTGAAGCCGGGTGGCCTCTTTATCGTGACCCTGTCGAACCGTTATTTCCCGCCCAAGGTCATCAAGCTGTGGACCCAGTTGCACCCGATGGAACGTGTGGCCTGGGTGGGATCGCTGCTCAAGGCGGCGGGGTTCAAACAGGTTGAAACCTATATCGAGCGTGGCCTGAAACGTCCCAAAGATGATCGCTATGCCGACCGCCTGGCCGAGTCCGATCCGCTGTTTGCCACCTGGGGCGTGTTGCTGTGAGTAGGCGCATCGCGCCGGGAGACCTCCGCCGCACATGCTGATCGGGCTCATTGCCGATACCCATGGGCTGTTGCGTCCCGCCGCCTGTGACGCGCTGAAAGACTGCGCGCATATCATCCATGCCGGGGATATCGGCAAACGCAATGGCGATGCTGCGGGTGTACTGGCGTCGCTGGCGGGAATGGCTCCGCTGACGGTGGTACGCGGCAACAACGACCGCGCAGTCTGGGCGGAGTCGATTCCGTACACCGCGGATATTGAGCTGGCGGGCGTGCGCATACACGTGCTGCACATACTGGGTGAGCTGGCGATCGACCCGGTGGCAACGGGGGTTCGGGTGGTCGTGTCCGGTCATTCCCATCAACCCTCGGTGGAACGCCGTGACGGGGTCTTGTTCGTCAACCCGGGCAGCGCGGGGCCACGTCGTTTCAAGTTGCCTGTGAGTGTCGCGCGCCTGTGGGTGGAAGAGGGCCAGGCCGATGCTGAATGGGTACGGATTTTGGAGTAAGGTTTGCGAAGTGGCTGGCGGTCTGCCGCCGACTTCATTGGCTACGAATCAGGAGAAATGATCATGTGGAAATGGCTGGGTATGGTTTTTCTGGCGTTCAGCCTGTCGGGCTGCGGATACAACACGTTTCAGAGCGCTGATGAAGACATCAAGGCAGGCTGGGCCGAAGTCCTGAACCAGTATCAGCGCCGTGCCGACCTGGTACCGAATCTGGTCAATGTGGTGAAAGGCTATGCCGCGCATGAAAAGGATGTTTTCATTCAGGTGACCGAGGCGCGCGCCCGCGTCGGCGCAATCCAGGCTACGCCCGAACTGGTCAATGACGCAGCGGCCTTCCAGAAATTCATCGCCGCACAGGGTGAACTGACCGGTGCGATTTCGCGCTTGCTGCTGGTGGCGGAAAACTATCCCCAGTTGAAAGCCGACGGGTTGTTCCGCGATCTTCAGGCGCAGCTTGAAGGCACTGAAAACCGTATCACGGTCGCGCGCAACCGGTATATCGAAGCGGTAAAAACCTACAACGTCACCGTCCGTTCCTTCCCGTCGAATTTGACGGCGATGGTATTTGGTTACACGGTCAAACCGAGCTTCACGGTCGAAAACGAAAAAGCCATCGCCGTGCCGCCTGCGGTGGATTTCAGCACCCCTGCTCCGGTGCCTACTGCGCCGTGACCAGGGGCATCGCATGACGATGCGAGGCTGGCAGGGGCTGGTGTGTGCGCTGTTAATCGCTTGTGTTCAGGCGGTTTGGGCGCAGGTTGCCATCCCGGAGCTGTCCCGTCGCGTCACGGATCGCACCGCAAGCTTATCGGCGGACCAGGTCACTGCCCTCGAAACCCGCCTGGCGGCGTTCGAAAACGCGCGGGGCAGCCAGATTGCCGTGCTGATCGTGCCGACCGTCAAGCCTGAAGATATTGCGCAATTCGGAATCCGCGTGGCAGACGCCTGGAAAATTGGCCGCAAGAAAACCGACGATGGCTTGATCCTGATCGTCGCCAAGAACGACCGCCAGGTACGTATCGAGGTGGGCTATGGACTCGAAGGGGTGATACCCGATGCGGTCGCGAGACGGGTGATCAGCGAAACCCTCGCGCCATATTTCAGGGCGGGCGATTACTACGCTGGTATCGACTCAGCCCTTTCCCAGTTGATGCGTTTGATCGAAGGCGAGTCCTTGCCGCCGCCTGACAGCGGGGGGGATTCTCAAGGAGCGGGGCCCAGTCTGGTACTAATCCTGATTGGCGGTTTTCTCTTGGGCAACATCCTGACGCCGATGCTGGGGCGTGGACTGGCAAGTAGCCTGTCGGGTATGGGCACGACGGGCCTGGGCTGGCTGACGTCAGGTTTGCTGTCTCCCTCGCTGAAGATTGGTGGCCTGGTTTTTGCCGCAGTATTGATTTGGGGGGGAATCGGGCGTGGCGGAGGCGGGGGGCGAGGCGGAGGTGGCGGCTGGTCGAATGGAAACTGGGCCAGCGGGGGAGGGTGGACCAGCGGTATGGGAAGAGGGGGATTCGGTGGCGGTGGCGGCTCGTGGGGCGGCGGCGGAGGGGGTTTTGGCGGAGGCGGCGCGTCCGGATCATGGTGAACTTCAGACGTGGGTTCAGGCACGGATTCATGCCGCCATGGAGATGGCGACGGGCTTTTCCGCGCAGCACGCTGGATGCCATCGAAGCCGCGATCCGGGCTTCCGAAACCCGCCATGGTGCTGAAATCCGTTTCGCTATCGAAAACAATCTCGGGCTGGCGGATGCCCTGCAAGGGCTGACGGGTCGTGCGCGTGCAATCGAGGTGTTTTCCGAACTGCGCGTCTGGGATACCGAGCACAATAGTGGGGTGCTGATCTACCTGTTGCTGGCAGACCGGGATATTGAGATCGTGGTGGACCGGGGCATCTCGGCCTGCATACCGGACGCTGAGTGGGAGGCCGTGGCGCACAGCATGGAAGTCGCCTTCCGCAAAGGGGAATTCGAGCAGGGCGCACTGGCGGGAATCGAACAGGCCAGCCTGTTGTTGGGGAAATGTTTTCCGCCGGCAGGGCATAATCCGGACGAAATGCCGAACCGGCCTGTTGTCCTCGGGAGCTGATATGCAGAATTTTGTCTGGTGGTGGGTGGTTGCAGCCGTACTGGTTGCGGTCGAGCTCACGACAGGAACGTTCTACCTGCTGGTGTATGGGGCTGCGGCCGCTGCAGCCGGGGTGGCGGCCTGGCTGGGGCTGGGCTGGGTGGCGCAGCTGATGGTTGCCGGGGGAATCGCCATTCTGGGGACGCTGGCCCTGCGCCACTGGAAACGCAGCACCCGGAATACCGAGTCGTCTGCACAGGACATGGACATCGGCCAGACCGTGCAGATCGAAAGCTGGCAGGACGGACGCGGGCAAGTGAAATATCGCGGCGCGCTGTGGGATGCCGAGGCGGTCTCGGGCGAGGTCGATACATCTCGTCCCTTATTCATCCGCGCAGTGCGCGGCAACAACCTGATACTGGGCAACTAGTTTTATTGATCAAGGAAGCGTCATGGATATCGTCGCACTGGTTGTACTCATCGTGATCGGCATCGTCATTGCCAAAGGCGTGCGCGTGGTGCCACAGCAAAATGCCTGGGTG
>JAJXUA010000013.1 GCA_021783275.1 Pseudomonadota bacterium | reverse complement strand
ACATTCGAGCAGCGAATTCGACGCCAGGCGATTGGCGCCGTGCAGGCCGGTGAAGGTGACCTCGCCGACGGCATGCAGGCTGCACAGATCGGTGCGTGCGTTCATGTCGGTGATCACGCCGCCGCAGGTGTAGTGCGCAGCCGGGACGACCGGAATCGGCTGGGTCGTGATGTCGATACCGAGTTCGAGACAGCGGCGATGAATCGTGGGGAAATGCTCGCGGATGAAGTCGGCCGGTTTGTGGCTGATGTCGAGATACACACAGTCCAGTCCGCGCTTCTTCATTTCAAAGTCGATTGCGCGTGCCACCACATCGCGCGGTGCTAGCTCGGCGCGCGCGTCATGATCCTGCATGAAACGCGAGCCGTCGGGCAGACGCAGGTATCCGCCTTCGCCGCGCACCGCTTCGGTAATCAGAAAGGACTTGGCGTGGGGGTGATACAGACAGGTCGGGTGAAACTGCACGAATTCGAGGTTCGCCACGCGTGCCCCGGCGCGCCAGGCCATGGCGATGCCGTCGCCGGTGGAGGTATCGGGATTGGTGGTATAGAGGTAGACCTTGCCTGCACCGCCGGTCGCCAGCACGGTGTGACCCGCAGCGAAGGTTTCGACTTCGCCGCTTGCCTTGTTCAAGGCATAGGCGCCGTGGATCTGGCGTTCCTGTCCGCCAGCGCGCTTTCCGGTAATCAGGTCGATGGCCACATGCTGCTCGAACGTGTCGATATTCGGATGCGCGCGGACCTTGTCCAGCAGGCTGGTCTGCACCGCATGACCCGTGGCATCGGTGGCGTGGACAACGCGCCGGGTCGAGTGGCCGCCTTCTCGCGACAGATGCAGCCCACCGGGGGTTGAGGGGTCCGGCGTGAACGCCACCCCATTGGCCGTGAGCCAGGCGATCATTTCCTGCGCCCGGCTGGCCACCAGCCGGGTGGCCGCTTCGTCGCACAAGCCCCCGCCTGCCATGAGCGTGTCGCGCACGTGCGCATCCACCGAATCCCCGCTATCGACTGCGGCGGCAATGCCACCCTGGGCCCAGTCGCTGGCACCGTCGGTCATGCGGCGTTTGGTGACGATGGCCACCCGACGCGTGTCGGCGATCTTCAGGGCTACCGTGAGCGCGGCGAGGCCGCTGCCGAGGATGAGTACGTCGTGGCTGTGCATGAGTCGGGCGATGATAGCAGGCTTGACCGGGCGGAATAAGCCGGACACCCGTGAACTTTCTGGCAGGGTCCGGCTCACATCCCGTGTTGAAGACTAGGTCACGTATACTTCAGCACAAAACAAGAAACAGCAGGGAGATATGTCGGACCGCGAATTGGATCAGGTGTTGGTGGAACGTGCCCAGCAGGGCGACAAGCGCGCTTTCGAGCTGCTGGTGAGCAAGTATCACCGCAAGCTTGGGCGGCTCTTGTCACGCATGGTGCGTGATGCGGCAGAGGTGGAAGACATTACACAGGAAGCATTCATCAAGGCTTACCGCGCGTTGCCGGGGTTTCGGGGTGAAAGTGCGTTCTACACCTGGCTGTACCGCATTGGGGTCAACACCGCAAAAAACTACCTGGTGGCGCGCAAGCGCTACCCGGTGTCGAGCGATGTGCAGGCCGAAGATGCGGAGAATTACGAAGACGGCGATTTATTGCGTGATATTGCCACCCCGGACGCGGAACTCCAGAGCAAACAAATCGCCCAAGCAGTGAATGACGCAGTCGATGCCTTGCCGGCAGAATTGCGGGACGCCATCACCCTGCGGGAAATTGAAGGCATGAGTTATGAAGAAATCTCGCAGATGATGAATTGCCCGATCGGTACGGTGCGTTCGCGGATTTTTCGCGCACGCGAAGCCATAGCAGAAAGAATACGCCCGATGCTGGGCACGAATCAGGACAAAAGGTGGTAACCATGTCAGCACTTCGCCAAACAGCCCCCGCACATTCCCTGGACCAGACCGAGGCCGCGACCAGCCAGCTGTCAGCGCTGCTCGACGGCGAGGCCGCACCGGATGAACTGGCCGCTTGCATCACGGATCTGAAACGCGACCCGCGCCTGCGACAGCATTGGGATGAATACTTGCTGATCGGGGACTTGATGCGTGGGGGGGCACCGGTTTCGGCAGGCTACATGCAGCGTTTTGCGCAGCAGCTGGCGGATGAGCCCACCGTGCTGGCCCCGCGCCGCAGCGTGTGGCCGCAGCGTGTTGCGGTGGCCTCGTTTGCCGCAGTCGCGGTATGGGGGGTGGTGTCGGTCACCGGCCTGTTGCAGGACACCCCCGGCGGCGTCCCCATGGCAAGCCTGCCCCCGGCACAACTGGCGTCAGGACAGCAGGCTTCCGGGGTGCCGCCGCGCGCCAGTGACGAAGTCCATTACGCGCCCTATCTCGTGGCGCACCAGGAGTTTGCCCCCATGGCGGTCGCCTCGCCGTATCAGCGTGTTGTTGCCTCTGCCGTGGAGCCGCGTTGATGCAACGGGGTATGACCCTGCGGTGGGGCTGGCTGGCTACGGCACTGCTGGGCGGCCTGATGCTGGCCGGCGCTGCCCGGGCCGATGGCGCGGTCGAATGGCTGAATCGCGCGGCGCTGGCAGCGAAACAGCATCATTACAGCGGAGTCTACGTCTACCATCTGGGTGAACACGTCGAAGTCATGCGTGTCCTGCATCGCAATGATGCCCGGGGCGAGCAGGAAAAAATCGAAGTGCTCGACGGCACGCCGCGCCAGTACCTGCGGATCAATAACGACGTCTACTGCCACTTGCCAGACGGCAAGCATGTGCGGATGGAGCGCAATACCACGCGCCGGTTTTTCCCCGCCCTGCTGCCCGCCCAGCCCCAAGACCTGCTGGCGTACTACAACGTCAAGCTGGGCGGCAGCGAACGCGTGGCCGGGCGCGAATGTCAGGTGCTCATGCTGGAACCCCGCGACGGCTACCGTTATGCCCACACACTCTGGCTGGACAAGCGCACCGGATTACCGCTCAAGGCGCGCACCGTCAACAATCGGGGGGCCGTTGTGTCGATGACGGTATTTTCCGAAGTCCAGATAGGCAAGGCTCCCAAGTCTGAATTGTTCCGCAATGACCTGAGCGGCAAACGCATGCAGCAGGCCAGTCTCGATGTCCCCGCCGATGTGCAGTGGAGCGTCAGCGCGCCGCCCGGTTATGTACAGGTGCAGCAAGCGGTTCGCGCGCTGCCGGGTAAAGCCGGGCCGGTGACGCATATGGTGTTTTCCGACGGCCTCAGTGTGCTGTCACTGTTTGTTGAGCCGACCGACCCACAGGTGCAAAGCCTGCGCGGACTGTCAACCGAAGGTGCGATTGGCCTCTATGCACGCACGGTGGAGGGCTATACCGTCACCACGGCGGGCGAAGTGCCCAGTCTGTCACTGATCGAAACCGGCAATTCGGTCAAAAAGAAATAAGCGCACCCTGCGGAGTCCCGGATGCTGGAACAAACGGTTGAAGTAATGAAAACCGCTGCGGACGGCATCTGGGTGCGCGCCGTTGAATCAGCCAGTTGCGGTGTCTGTGCCGGGCAGGGCTGCTCGTCCCGCCGCATTGCCGAACTTTTCCAGCGTAAGCCCCGTCTTTTCCGGGTCGATTGCGATCTGTCCCTGTCGCCCGGTGACCGGGTAATCGTCGGTATCGCAGACGGCAGCGTGCTGAAAAGCGCGTTGCGGGTGTATGGCCTGCCGCTGGCCGGCATGTTGATCGGCGCATTGACGGCGCAGGCACTGCAACCGGGCGATGGCGCAGCGCTGGCCGGGCTGGTGGCGGGCGGCGCACTCGGCCTGCTGCTGGCGCGGGGCGGGCGCATTGCCCGGCCGCAGGTGCTGCGGCGCGAAACGAAAACCGTACTTCATCACTCGACGAAAGGATTATCCCGATGAGCAAGACGCTGACATTTTTTGCCCTGGCCTGTGTGCTGGCGTTGCCGGTGCAGGCACGTGACGCACTGGATGTTTCCGATCTGGTTGAAAAACAGGGCCCGACGGTCGTCAACATCAGCACCACCAAACTGGTGAAGCGGGGTGGCAATCCGCCGCTTGCGGGCCCGGGCGGGGAAGACATGCAGGAATTCTTTCGCCGTTTCTTTCCCGGTATGCCCGGCGGTCCGGCCATGCCGGGGGCACCCCGGCAGGACATTCCGGCGCGGGGCGAAGGCTCCGGTTTCATTGTCAGTGCGGATGGTTACATCCTGACCAACGCCCATGTGGTGAAGGACGCAGACGAAGTCGTGGTCAAGCTCATCGACAAGCGCAAATTCACCGCCAAGGTGATTGGTGCCGATGCGCGTACCGATGTGGCGGTCATCAAGATTACGGCAGGTAACCTGCCGGTCGTCAAACTGGGTGATCCTGCCCGCTTGCGGGTGGGCGAGGCGGTGGCCGCGATCGGCTCGCCGTTCGGTTTCGAAAATTCCGTCACGGCCGGCATCGTGTCCGCCAAGGGACGTTCATTGCCGTCGGAAAATTATGTGCCCTATCTGCAGACCGATGTGGCCATCAATCCGGGGAATTCGGGCGGGCCGCTGTTCAACATGAAAGGCGAAGTGGTCGGGATCAACTCGCAGATTTACAGCCGCAGTGGAGGCTATCAGGGCTTGTCGTTCGCCATTCCCATCGATATTGCGATGGAGGTGATGGGGCAACTGAAAAACGGCGGCAAGATATCGCGTGGCTGGCTGGGGGTCGTCATCCAGGAAGTGACGTCCGATCTGGCCGACTCGTTTGGTCTGGATCGCCCGCGTGGGGCCCTGGTGGCGCAGGTTCAGCCCGATACCCCGGCACAGAAGGCCGGATTGCAGCCCGCCGACGTGATACTGGCATTCAACGGCAAACCGGTGGAAGACTCTGGCGACCTGCCGAGACTGGTAGGCATGAGCAAGCCGGGCACGAAACTGCCCCTGACTGTGTGGCGCAAGGGTAAATCCCTGCAACTGAATGTGGTGCTGGGCGAACTGCCGAATGAAAACCAGCAGGCCAGCACGGATGGCCGGACCTATTCGCGCGGCGGGCTGGCGCTGTCCGAACTCAATGTCGAGCAGCGCCGTGCCCTCGAAATCGATCATGGCCTGCTGGTGGAAGACGCGACCGGTGACGCCGCGCGCGCCGGTATCCAGGCGGGCGATGTCATTCTCGCAGTCAACAATGCCAAAGTGGCGACGGTGGAGGCGTTCCGCAAAGCCATGGCTGCCCTGCCCAAAGGCCGCAGCGCTGCCATCCTGGTGCGGCGCGGTGAGGGGTCGCTGTATATTCCGCTGAAAATCACGGCAGAATAAATTACGGCAGAATAGTGGCAAAAACCCTGACGCTGTATACGCGAGCCGGGTGTCCGCTGTGTGAAGACATGGCGGATGCCGTGCAGACTCTACTTGCGGGTAGCCCGCACGATTTGGCGCAGGTCGATGTGGATGCGGACGCCACGCTTCGTGCGCGATATGGCTGGGACGTGCCGCTGGTCTTTGACGGGGACACCGAGCTTTTCCGGCATCAACTGAATCTCCCCGTATTACGGGAATGGCTGCGCGCCCACCCCTGAAATCCGTTAAAATCCGCGCAGTTATCGCATCCCTCCCGGGCACTTAACGTGCCCGTTTTGCTGTGTCCCAAACCCTGATCCGCAATTTCTCCATCATCGCCCACATCGACCACGGCAAGTCCACGCTCGCCGACCGGCTGATCCACTTTTGCGGCGGCTTGTCCGACCGCGAAATGGAAGCGCAGGTGCTCGATTCGATGGACCTCGAAAAAGAGCGCGGCATCACGATCAAGGCGCAGACCGCCGCGCTCAGCTACAAGGCCAAGGACGGCCTGACGTATCGCCTGAACCTGATCGACACGCCGGGGCATGTGGACTTTTCGTACGAAGTCTCGCGCTCGCTATCGGCCTGCGAGGGCGCGCTGCTGGTCGTCGACGCCTCGCAGGGCGTCGAAGCGCAGACCGTCGCCAACTGCTACACCGCGATTGATCTGGGTGTCGAAGTCATCCCGGTGCTGAACAAGATCGACCTGCCCGCCGCCGACCCGGATCGCGTCGCCGACGAAATCGCCGACATCGTTGGCCTGGACGCGAGCGAATCGGTGCGCGCGTCAGCCAAATCCGGTATCGGCATTGCCGAGATACTCGAAGTCGTCGTGACGCAAATGCCTGCGCCGCGCGGCGTGCTCGATGCGCCGCTGAAGGCGCTGATCATCGATTCGTGGTTCGACAACTACGTCGGCGTGGTGATGCTGGTGCGTGTGGTCGATGGCGTATTGCGCCCCAAGGACAAGATCCTGTTCATGGCGACCGGCGCGCAGCATCTGACCGAGCATGTCGGTGTATTCACGCCCAAGGCAGTCGACACGGCGCAACTCTCGGCAGGCGAAGTGGGTTTCATCATCGCCGGGATCAAGGAACTCAAATCAGCGCAGGTCGGCGATACCATCACGCTGCTCGACAAGCCCGCCGCCGAGGCACTGCCGGGCTTCAAGAAAGTCCAGTCACAGGTGTTCGCCGGGCTGTACCCAGTCGAGTCGCACGATTTCGAAAACCTGCGCGACGCGCTGACCAAGCTGCAACTCAACGACGCGGCGCTGCAATTTGAGCCGGAAGTGTCGCAGGCGCTGGGCTTCGGTTTCCGTTGCGGTTTCCTCGGTCTGTTGCACATGGACATCGTGCAGGAGCGGCTCGAACGCGAATACAACATGGACCTCATCACGACCGCGCCGACGGTGGTGTACGAAGTCGTGCTGAAAGACGGCTCGATCATCAACGTTGAAAACCCGTTCAAGCTGCCCGAGCTCGGCAAGATCGAAGAGATCCGCGAACCCATCATCACCGCGACGATATTCGTGCCGGAGGAATACGTCGGCAACGTGATTACGCTATGCAACCAGAAACGCGGGATGCAGAAGGACATGCAGTACCACGGCAGACAGGTGATGCTGCGCTACGAGTTGCCGATGAACGAAGTCGTGATGGATTTCTTCGACAAGTTGAAATCGACCAGCCGCGGCTACGCCTCGCTCGATTACGAATTCAAGGAATACCGCGCAGGCGATCTGGTCAAGCTCGACATCATGGTCAACAGCGAAAAAGTCGATGCGCTGTCCTTGATCGTGCACCGCGCAACCAGCATTTATCGCGGGCGCGAACTGGCGTCGAAAATGCGCGAACTGATTCCGCGCCAGATGTTCGACGTCGCGGTGCAGGCGGCCATCGGCGCGAACATCATCGCGCGCGAGAACGTCAAGGCGCTGCGGAAAAATGTGCTCGCCAAGTGCTACGGCGGCGACATTTCGCGTAAAAGAAAACTGCTCGAAAAACAGAAAGCCGGCAAACGCCGCATGAAGCAGGTTGGCAACGTTGAAATCCCGCAGGAAGCCTTTCTGGCGATCCTGCAAGTCACAGACAAGTAAACCGGATACCCGTCATGAACTTTGCCCTGATTCTTTTCGTTGCGCTGGCCATCACCGGCGGTATCTGGCTGCTCGATGTGCTGCTCCTCAAACGCAGTCGTGATGCCGGTGCCCGAGAGCCCTTGCTGGTGGAGTACGCGAAGAGTTTTTTCCCGGTGATACTGGTGGTGTTTGCGTTGCGTTCGTTTCTGGTCGAGCCGTTCAAGATTCCGTCGGGCTCGATGATGCCGACCCTGCTGATCGGGGATTTCATCCTGGTCAACAAATACACCTACGGCATACGGCTGCCGGTGCTCAACAAGAAAATCGTGTCGCTGAACAACCCGCAGCGTGGCGACGTGATGGTGTTTCGCTATCCCGAAGACCCGGGCCTCGATTACATCAAGCGCGTGATCGGCGTGCCGGGCGACGTGGTGGAATACCGCGACAAGAAACTGAGCATCAATGGCCAGCCTGTGCCCACCGAGCAGACTGGCACCTACAGTTATGTCAACGATGGCTTGAGCTACATCACGGCGCTGGTCTACCGCGAAGCGCTGGCCGCCGAAGGCCATGCCATGATGGTCGAGCCGGGCAAACCGTCGGTTGACGTGTCACAGGTCATCGATTTCCCCAATCGTCAAAACTGCTCCTACAATGCCGAAGGCACCGGGTTTGCCTGCAAGGTGCCGGCAGGCCAGTACTTCATGCTGGGCGACAACCGTGACGCCAGCAAGGATGGCCGTTACTGGGGATTTGTTCCGGACGAGAACATTGTCGGCAAGGCGTTTTTCATCTGGATGAATTTTGATAATTTCGGACGTATCGGCACCACCATTCGATAAGGAGTGACCATGCAGCGCATCCCTAGTTTCCCTCACACCCAGCGCGGACTGAGCATGCTGGGCTTTCTGTTTGTGGCTGTCGTATTCATCGTCGTGGCCGTATTGGCCATGAAGCTTTTCCCCGCCTACAACCAGTTCTTCTCGGTAAAAACCATCCTCAACAGCATGGGCAACGATAGCGCGACCCAGTCGATGAGCAATGCCGAGCTACGCAGCTCCTTTGATAAACGCGCCGGTGTGGCCTACGTCACCTCAGTGACATCCGATGACCTGGTGATTGACCGCAGCGGCGGGAAAACACGCTTGACGGCTGAGTACGAATTCCGCACCAAGCTGATCGGCAACGTCAGCCTGGTGGTCGATTTCAGCGCCAGCTCCGATCCCAACGTATCCGCAGCGCAGATTGAATAATTCGCTGCTGATCCAGCGTCTGCAGCAGGCGCTGGGCTACACCTTCCGGCGTCAGGAATTGCTGGTTCAGGCGCTGACCCATCGCAGTTATGGGGCCATCAATAACGAGCGACTCGAATTCCTCGGCGATTCGGTGCTGAACTGCTCGGTGGCGCGCGCCCTCTACGATGCCTTTCCCGACCTGCCGGAAGGCAGCCTGTCGCGTCTGCGTGCCAATCTGGTTCGCCAGGAAACCCTGGCGGATATTGCGGTTGATCTGAAACTGGGCGAGGCCTTGCTGCTCGGCGAGGGCGAACTCAAAAGCGGTGGGTTCCGTCGCCCGTCTATCCTCGCCGATGCGCTGGAGTCGCTGTTTGGCGCGGTGTTTCTGGATGCCGACTTTGCCGAAGCACAGCGCGTGGTGCGCCATCTGATGGATCCGCTGGTGGCACAAATTGACCCGCGCGACTCGGGCAAGGATGCCAAAACCCAGTTGCAGGAAATCCTGCAAGCCCGTCGCCTGCCTCTGCCCGAGTATCGTCTCGTCAGTACCGAAGGCGAAGCGCATGACCAGAGCTTTGTGGTGGAATGCGTGCTGGGCCGGCCGGTGATCCAGACGCGTGGGGTGGGCAAGAGCCGCCGTGCTGCCGAGCAGGAAGCCGCGCGCTTTGCCTGCGAACGCATCGCAAAATGAGCGCCTACAAATGCGGCCTGGTCGCCATCGTCGGCCGTCCCAACGTCGGTAAATCGACCCTGCTCAACCGTCTGGTCGGACAGAAAGTCAGCATCACCTCGAAAAAAGCACAGACCACCCGCCATCGCGTGATGGGGATGCGCACCGATGAGCATGCGCAATTTGTGTTTGTGGACACGCCGGGCTTCCAGACGCGCCATGCCAACACCATGAACCGCGCGATGAACAAACGCGTGCGCGAAACCCTGTCCGACACCGATGCAGTGTTGATGCTGGTCGAAGCAGGCCGCCTCACCGCCGAAGACAAGCAGGTGATCGCGCTGCTGCCGACTGACAGGCCCGTGATATTGGTCGTCAACAAGATCGATTACACCAAGGACAAGGGCGAGTTGATGGCGTATCTGCAGGAAGTGGCCGCGTTCCATGATTTCACCGAAATCGTTCCGGTCTCGGCCAAAAACTCAAACAACCTCGACGAATTGCTGAAAACGCTGGCAGCGCATCTTCCCGACAACCCGCCACTGTTCGGTGAGGACGACGTGACCGATCAGACTGAACGCCAGCTCGCCGCTGAGCTCATCCGTGAAAAGGTATTCCGTTTGTGTGGCGAGGAAATTCCGTACTCGACCGCAGTGACGATCGAAAAATTCGAGGAAGAGGGCAAGCTGCGCCGCATCTACGCCACCATCCTCGTTGACCGCGATGGACACAAGGCCATCGTCATCGGCAAGGGCGGCGAGAAGCTCAAAACCATTTCGACCCAGGCGCGCCTCGACATGGAGTTTGCGTTCGACAGCAAGGTCTACCTGGAAGTCTGGGTCAAGGTTAAAGGCGGCTGGGCGGATGATGTGCGGATGCTGAAATCGCTGGGTCTGGATTAAGTCCCGCTGCAGAGAGACCATGTCCACGGATGCACGCATCAACCACGCCGCCGGCTTCATCCTCCACACCTATCCGTTCAAGGAAACCAGCGTGGTGGCCGAGGCGTTTACCCGGGAGCATGGCCGCGTTGCATTGATTGCGCGTGGGGCGCGTCGCCCTGCGTCGGCCCTGCGCGGCCTGATGCAGTCCTTTACCCCGCTGTCGCTGTCGTGGTTTGGCAAAGCCGACCTGAAAACCCTGCACGCGGCCGAGTGGCAGGGCGGGCTGATGGCACCGCAAGGCCGGGGTCTGATGTGCGGGTTTTACCTGAACGAGCTGCTGCTGCGTTTGCTGGCGCGCGGTGACGCGCACGAAACCCTGTACGACCGCTATGCCGAAACCCTGGCCCTGCTTGCGCATGAAATCCCGCCTGATGCGCGCGCCGTTTTTTTTGAACGCATCCTGCGCCGCTTCGAAAAAAACCTGCTGGCCGAGCTGGGCTATGGTGCCACGTTTGATCAGGACGCCGAGACGCGTGATCCCGTCGAAGCCCATGTGCGTTATGTGTTTCAGCCAGAGCGCGGCGCACTCCGGGCGGTGGGGCAGGGGGGGTGTCCCGTATCCGGCCAGACCCTGCTGGATCTGGCGGCCGACCGTTTTGAACGCGCGACCACCCTGGTTGAGGCGAAGGCATTGATGCGCGCGCTCATCAATCACACCCTGGGTGCCAAGCCACTTTATACTCGCCAGCTGTTGCGTGACCTGACTGAGCTTTCCCCATGAGTATTTATCTCGGCGTCAACATAGACCATATCGCCACGCTGCGACAAGCCCGCAAGACCCGTTATCCCAGCCCGGTCGAAGCCGCGCTGCTGGCTGAAACCGCTGGTGCCGATTCGATTACCCTGCATCTGCGCGAAGACCGCCGCCACATTCAGGACGCCGACGTGGCCATCCTGCGCCAGGTACTGAAGACCAAAATGAATCTGGAAATGGCGGTCACCGCAGCCATGCTCGACATCGCGCTGGCGACCCGGCCGCAGGATGTCTGTCTGGTACCCGAAAAACGCGAGGAACTCACCACTGAAGGCGGTCTCGACGTGCACGGGCAGCAGCCCAAAATTGCCGATGCCTGCCAGCGTCTGGCTGACGCTGGTATCCGCGTGTCGCTGTTCATCGACCCCGATTTCAGTCAGCTCGACGCTGCCCGCCTGTGCGGCGCGCCTGTCGTCGAAATCCATACCGGTGCGTACGCCGACGCAGCGACCGACACTGCGCGCATCGCCGAGTTCGAGCGCATCCGCAGGGCGGTCGCGTACGGTCAGGGGATTGGACTCACGGTGAATGCCGGCCATGGCCTCACCTACCATAACGTCCAGCCTATAGCCGCGCTGCCGGGCATCCATGAACTGAACATCGGCCATGCCATCGTCGCGCAGGCACTGTTCGTGGGGTGGAAAGAAGCCGTGGCGGAGATGAAGCGACTGATGGTGGCTGCACGCTGCGCGTGACCCTGCGCGGATTTCACGCCTTCCCGTCTGGGGCTGTCCGACCTCCGCGCGCGCAATTGCAGGCGGGCTTTGCCGCATAATCGCGGCATGAATGAAAGCCCGATTACCTCGCGCGACAATCCTGTTTACAAACGCCTGAAGAAACTCGCCGACTCGTCGCGCGCCCGGCGCGAAGCCCGGATGACCCTGCTCGACGGCGAGCATGTTCTGGCCGCATACCTGGATGCGGGCGGCAGCCCCGCTACCCTGGTGCGCGCCGTGTCGCTGGACGCAGCCCGGCTGGCCCCCATCGCCGCCCGCTGCCCGCAGGCCAGAATCGTCACCCTGCCCGACCCCCTGTTTGCTGCATTGTCGCCTGTCGCCACCCCGGGCGGAGTGCTGGCCGAAGCCGCCTGGCTGAGCCCGCCCGCAATCGAAGCCGTCCCCCTGATCGTGGTTCTGGAAGATATCCAGGACCCCGGTAATCTCGGTGCGATGCTGCGCACCGCAGCCGCAGCCGGGGCCACCGGTGCCGTACTGTCGCCGGGCTGTCACGATCCGTGGTCGCCCAAGGCGCTGCGCGGGGGGCAGGGGGCGCAGTTCGTGCTGCCGCTGCAAACCGGCGTGGACCTGGTCACGTGGCTGGCCGGGTTTGCCGGGGACAGCCTGGCGCTGGCGCTGGGCGAAAACACACGCCTGTATGACCGTGTGCTGACCCACCCGCTGGCGCTGCTGGTCGGCAATGAAGGAGCCGGGCTGTCACCGGCTGCACGCGCGGCAGCCACGGCCACGGTGAGCATCCCCATGGCGGGACAGGTGGAGTCACTGAATGCCGCCGCCGCGCTGGCCGTGGCGGTATTCGAGGTGGCGCGACAGCGCGCCGGGCCATAAAAAACGCGCCGCGTGACATTGAGCCATCACGGGTGATGAAGTAGAATCCGTCATCACCCGCCCCCGTTTACACCATGACGAAGTATGTGTTTGTCACCGGTGGAGTGGTTTCTTCCCTCGGGAAAGGGATCGCCTCCGCTTCACTTGCTGCGCTGCTTGAATCGCGCGGCCTCCGTGTCACCCTGTTAAAGCTCGATCCCTACATCAACGTCGATCCCGGCACGATGAGCCCGTTCCAGCATGGCGAGGTGTTCGTCACCGACGACGGCGCGGAAACCGATCTTGACCTGGGACACTACGAGCGATTCTCCAGTGTCAAAATGGCCAAGCGCAACAACTTCACCACCGGCCAGATCTACAAATCGGTGATCGACAAGGAGCGGCGCGGCGACTACCTCGGGGGTACGGTGCAGGTGATTCCGCACATCACCGACGAAATCAAGCTGTCGATCCGTGAGGGTGCCCAAGGCGCCGACGTGGCGATGGTGGAAATCGGCGGCACGGTCGGCGACATCGAATCGCTGCCGTTTCTCGAAGCCATCCGCCAGATGGGCTTTGAAGACGGGCCGGAAAACACCTGCTTTGTGCATCTGACGTTGCTGCCCTACATCCCGACAGCGGGCGAACTGAAAACCAAGCCGACCCAGCACTCGGTCAAGGAGCTGCGCGAGATTGGCATCCAGCCGGATATCCTGCTGTGCCGCGCCGACCGCGAGATTCCGGTGGATGAGCGGCGCAAGATTGCGCTGTTTACCAATGTGCGTCCCGAGGCGGTGATCCAGATGCTCGACGCCGACTCGATCTACAAGATACCGGCCATGCTGCATGACCAGATGCTGGACGAGATCGTCTGTCACAAACTGAAAATCCTGGCGCGTGCGGCCAATCTCACCGTGTGGAAAAACCTGGTTCATGCGCTGGAGCATCCCGAGCATACGGTCGATGTGGCGTTTGTCGGCAAGTACGTGGACCTCACCGAATCCTACAAGTCACTGTCAGAAGCAATGATTCACGCCGGAATGCATACGCTGTCCAAAGTGAAGATCCATTACATCGACTCGGAACAGCTCGAGCAGTCCGGCATCGATAGTCTGAAAAGCATGGACGCGATACTGGTGCCCGGCGGATTCGGCAAACGTGGCGTTGAAGGCAAGATCGCCGCGATCCGTTACGCGCGTGAAAACCGCGTGCCCTACCTCGGCATCTGTCTGGGAATGCAACTGGCCGTCGTCGAATTCGCGCGGGATGTGGCCGCGATGCCGGACGCGCATTCCACCGAGTTTGATCCGGCGACCACGCATCCGGTGATCGGACTCATCACCGAATGGCTGGATCGCTCGGGACACATGGAAAAGCGCAGCGAGCAATCCGATCTGGGTGGCACGATGCGGCTGGGCGGGCAGCCGTGTACGCTCAAGTCCGGTACGCTGGCACGCGAAGTCTATGGCAGCGACAGCGTCACCGAGCGCCATCGCCACCGTTATGAAGTCAACAATACGCTCTTGGCCGATCTCGAAGCGCAGGGTCTGGTGGTGGCGGGCCGCGCCCCCGGCACCGACTTGTGCGAAATGATCGAACTGCCTGCCTCGGTCCATCCCTGGTTTGTCGGCTGCCAGTTTCACCCCGAATTCACCAGTAATCCGCGCAATGGCCATCCACTGTTCAATGCATTTGTGAAGGCCGCGCTGGCGCATCAACAGGAGACGCGCGCATGAAACTCTGTCATTTTGAAGCGGGGCTGGATCATCCGCTGTTCCTCATTTCCGGGCCCTGTGTGGTCGAGTCGGAGCAATTGGCGATGGACACCGCAGGCCAGCTGAAAGAAATCTGCGCCGCGCTGAACGTGCCTTTCATTTACAAATCCTCATTCGACAAGGCCAACCGGTCTTCGACGAAATCGTTTCGCGGACTGGGGCTGGAAGAAGGCTTGCGCATCCTGTCGGAAGTCAAAAAGCAGATCGGCGTGCCGGTCTTGACCGATGTGCATGAAGACACGCCGCTCAACGAAGTGGCTGCGGTGGTCGATGTGCTCCAGACCCCAGCGTTTCTGTGCCGCCAGACCAATTTCATCCAGAACGTTGCGCGAACCGGACGCCCGGTGAATATCAAGAAAGGCCAGTTCCTTGCGCCAGCCGACATGCAGAATGTCGTCGACAAGGCGCGGGCCGTCGGCAACGACCAGATCATGGTGTGCGAGCGCGGGGTATCGTTCGGCTACAACACGCTGGTGTCCGACATGCGGGGTCTGGCCATCATGCGCAGCACGGGCTGTCCGGTTGTGTTCGACGCGACGCATTCGGTACAGCAGCCGGGTGGGCAGGGCACCACCAGTGGCGGGCAGCGCGAATTTGTTCCGGTGCTGGCACGGGCGGCGATTGCGTCCGGCGTGGCGGGCTTGTTTGCCGAGTCGCATCCCAATCCGGAATGCGCCCTGTCCGACGGCCCCAATGCCTGGCCGCTGGGCATGATGAAAGAATTGCTGGAAACGCTGAAAGAAATTGATACGCTGGTGAAACAGCGTGGATTCATTGAACAACAATTGATGTAAAAAATGACGGAGGAGCGGGCGTGCTGATTCGGGTTCTCGAACCGAATGGCAGCGCATTCGTTCTTGCAGGACTAATTAAGGGAAATCAAGTTGAGCGCTATTGTTGATGTCATCGCCCGCGAAATTCTGGATTCACGCGGCAATCCCACTGTTGAAGCTGACGTCTTGCTGGAGTCCGGCGTACTCGGCCGTGCCGCCGTGCCCTCGGGCGCGTCCACCGGTAGCCGCGAAGCCATCGAACTGCGCGACGGCGACAAGAGCCGTTACCTCGGCAAGGGCGTGTTGAAAGCCGTCGAGCACGTCAACACCGAAATCTGCGAAGCCATCATCGGACTCGATGTCGAAGATCAGGCCTTCATCGACAAGACCCTAATCGAGCTCGACGGCACCGAAAACAAATCGCGCCTCGGTGCCAATGCCCTGCTCGCCGTGTCGATGGCATGTGCGCGCGCTGCCGCCGAGCAGGCGGGTCTGCCGCTCTACCGCTACCTCGGCGGTGCCGCGCCGATGGCGCTGCCGGTGCCGATGATGAACATCATCAACGGCGGCGCGCACGCCAACAACAACATCGACATGCAGGAATTCATGGTGATACCGGTCGGCGCACCGACTTTCCGCGAGGCGCTCCGCTACGGCGCAGAAGTCTTCCACGCGCTGAAAAAACTGCTTGATGATGCGGGCATGGCGACGACCGTCGGCGACGAAGGCGGTTTCGCACCCAACCTCGAATCGCACGAAGCGGCACTGAACCTGATCGTGCAAGCGATCGAAGCCGCCGGTTACAAACCCGGTGTTGACGTCGCCATCGGCGTCGATTGTGCCGCCTCCGAGTTCTACAAGGACGGCGTCTACCACCTCGAATCCGAAGGCAAGAAGCTGTCTGCGGCGCAGATGGTCGACTACCTCGCCGCGTGGTGCGACAAATACCCGATTCTCTCGATCGAAGACGGCATGGCCGAGGGCGACTGGGACGGCTGGAAGCTCTTGACCGACAAGCTCGGAGCCAAGGTTCAGATCGTCGGCGACGACTTGTTCGTGACCAACGCCAAGATATTGAAGGAAGGCATTGCCAAAGGCATCGCCAATTCGATCCTCATCAAGGTCAACCAGATCGGCACCCTGTCTGAGACCTTCCAGGCCATCGAAATGGGCAAACGCGCGGGCTACACCTCGGTGATCTCGCACCGCTCGGGCGAGACCGAAGACTCGACGATTGCCGACCTCGCGGTCGCGACCAACGCCGGGCAGATCAAGACCGGTTCGCTGTCGCGTTCCGACCGCATGGCGAAATACAACCAGCTGCTGCGCATCGAAGAAGAACTCGGTGACACGGCGAGCTACCTCGGCCGTGATGCCTTCCGCCAGCGCGGCTGAGCTACGTCCCGAAGCATGGGGCGCGCGCTTGCGCCGCCAGGGTGGAACCTGGCTGCTGGCATTGGCCCTCGTCTTGCTGCAATATCCGCTGTGGCTGGGTGAGGGTGGCTGGCTCAAGGTACGCGAACACACACAGGACATCCAGAGCCAGCTGGCGCTGAACCAGCAACTGCAAACCCGCAATGCCAGCCTGCTGGCGGAGCTGGGCGATCTCAAGCAGGGTCGCGATGCAATCGAAGAACGGGCGCGGAATGAACTGGGGATGGTTGCGCCGGACGAATGGTTCGTCCGGGTGGTCGATGTGCGTACCGTGCCATCGGGAAAATAAATAATGAGTGATCTGCAAATCAGCTTGCTGGTGATCGGAGCGGTCGTGGTGGTGGCGGTACTGCTGTTCAACCGGCTCCAGGAGCGACGGTTTCGCAATCAGGCCGAAGCCGCTTTCCGGATGCCTGCGGAATCGCAGAAGCCGGTGGGATCCGTTGCGCATGATCTGGGACAACGCGTTGAACCCGCGCTGCACGAACCGGCGTCCGGTGACGCGTTGCACGCTGTTTCCCCATCCGGCACATCCGCTGCGCACAGGACCGAGCCGGCCGAGGCAGGCGGGTGGACCGCTTCAGCGCCCGCGCCCGATGGCATGGCGTATACCGCGCATCCGGAAGAACCGCCCGCTGCGCCTGCGGCACGTGCTGCGGTTTCCCGTGTGCCGACGCCCAAATCCGCCGCCCCTGCGCCGTACGACGAATTGATCGAATACCGTGTCCGCATCGGCAGCGACAGCGTGGCGGCACATGTTTTTGCCGATGCGTTCAACCAGGGGCGCTCGCTCGGCAAAGCGGTACGCTGGCTGGCGCTGCCCGTCGGCGCGACGGAGTGGGAAGACATCCAGCCCTGGCGCGATGTGCACTACCAGCAAATCATCGTGACCTTGCAACTGGCCGACCGCAACGGCGCGATTCAGGACGACCAGCTCACCGCGCTGTGTGCCCAGCTGCAAACCGTTGCGCAGACCCATGGCCTGCGCATCGCCTGCGACGACACGGTCGATGCCCTGGAACGTGCACAGGCGATAGACCGTTTCTGTGTCGATGTCGATGTGCTGATTGGTCTGAACGTCGTGGCGCGTGGCGAAGGCGCGGTGAATCTGGAACGCATTGTGCGTGAGGCCGAAAGCAATGGCATGGTGCTGGGCATGGATGGCGTGTTTCAGCTGCTCGACAGCCGCAGCGAACCGCTCTATGCGTTGTGCAACCACGATGCCGAGCCTTTCAGCGCAACGGTAATCGAAGGCCAGGTGTCGCAGGGGGTCACGCTGCAATTCGATGTGCCGCGCGTGCCGGACGGGGTCAAGGTATTCGACAGCATGGTCGCCTTTGGCCGCAAACTGGCCAACGAAGTCGGCGGCATACTGGTGGACGACAACCAGCGCCCGCTCACCGATACCGGCATCGACAAAATCCGCTCGCAGTTGCTGCAAATCTATGAACGCATGGAAGCACGCGGGGTTCCGTCCGGATCGCGACGGGCGTTGCGGCTGTTTTCCTGATGGGTGGGGATGTCCTGGCGCGCGCCACGGCGCTGCGCCAGGCTATCGAAGGTCACAATCACGCCTACTACGTACTTGATGCACCGACGGTTCCCGATGCGGAATACGACCGGCTGTTTCGCGAACTGCAAAGCCTGGAAGCCCAATATCCTGAGCTTGCCGTGTCGGATTCACCCACGCAGCGGGTGGGTGGCACGCCGCTCGATGCCTTTCCCAAGGTACGCCATGCCCTGCCCATGCTGTCGATCCGCACCGAGACCGATACCTCGGCAGCAGGCGCGCGGGCTTTCGATACCCGCGTACGCAAGGAGCTTGGCCTCACTGAATCCGACCCGCCAGTCGAATACCATGCTGAACTGAAATTCGATGGGCTGGCACTCAGCCTGCGCTATGAACACGGCGTGCTGGTGCAGGCTGCAACGCGCGGCGACGGCGAGACCGGCGAAGACGTGCTCAACAATGTGCGCACCCTGCATGCGATTCCGCTCAGGCTTGCCACGTCAAATCGACCGGGCGACACCCCACCCGCCGTGCTCGAAGTACGCGGCGAAGCCTATATGCGGCGCGTCGATTTCGAGCGCTACAACGCACGACAGCGCGACGCCGGCAAGCCCACGCTGGTGAATCCGCGCAACGGCGCTGCGGGCAGCATTCGCCAGCTTGATCCCAAACTCTGCGCGCAGCGGCCGCTGCGCTTTTTTGCCTATGGGCTGGGAGAGGCTCCGGACTGGGATGCCGCGACCCACAGCGATACCCTGGATCGACTCGCCCGGCTGGGCCTGCCGGTGAGCAGCGAACGGCAGGTATGCCGGGGCGCCGACGAACTGATCCGGTTTCACGATGCCATCGAGGCGCGTCGTGACACGCTGGGCTTTGACATCGACGGCGTGGTCTACAAGGTCAACCGCGTCGATCTTCAGCGGCGTCTCGGCTTCGTCTCGCGCGAGCCGCGCTGGGCCGTTGCGCACAAATACCCGGCGCAGGAAGAGCTGACCGTGGTCGAAGCCATAGAAGTTCAGGTCGGGCGCACGGGCGCACTCACCCCGGTTGCGCGGCTCGCGCCGGTGTTTGTCGGCGGCGTCACCGTCACCAACGCCACCCTGCACAATCAGGATGAAATCGACCGCAAGGACGTGCGCGTCGGCGACACCGTGATCGTGCGGCGCGCAGGCGATGTTATTCCCGAAGTGGTTGGCGTCGTCGCCGAGCGGCGCCCGACGCCAGCGCCACCGCGCTTTTCCATCCTGGCAAGCTACCCGGCCTGCCCGGTATGCGGCTCGCATGTCGTGCGGCTCGAAGGCGAAGCCAAAGCCCGCTGCACCGGTGGCCTCTACTGCGCCGCACAGCGCAAGGAAGCGCTCATTCATTTTTCGAGCCGCCGTGCGCTCGACATCGAAGGGCTGGGCGACAAGCTGGTCGATCAGCTTGTCGAGAAGGGCTGGGTACACAGCCCGGCAGATCTGTTTGCGCTCGACGTGGCCGCACTGGCCAGCTTGCCGCGAATGGCCGAAAAATCCGCGCAGAATCTTGTGGCTGCGCTCAACGCCGCCCGAACCACCACGCTCGCACGCTTCATTTTTGCACTGGGCATCCGTAATGTCGGAGAGACCACGGCAAAGGATCTGGCCCGCCATTTTGGCCAACTCGACCGGCTCATGGCGGCGACCGAACAAGATTTACTGGGCGTGCACGATGTCGGTCCGGTGGTGGCGCAGTCGATCCGCCAGTTTTTTGCCGAGCCGCACAATCTCGACGTCGTATCGAAGCTGCGCGCGGCGGGGGTACACTGGCCCGAGTCCACCGGCGTGCAACAATCGGCAGGCATACTCCACGGCAAAACGCTGGTGCTTACTGGCAGCCTGCCGACGCTGACGCGCGATGCGGCGCAGGCCCTGATCGAGGCGGCCGGTGGCAAGGTGGCCGGATCGGTGTCGAAGAAAACGGATTATGTCGTCGCCGGCGCTGACGCCGGCAGCAAGCTCGTCAAGGCACAGTCGCTGGGCGTGACGGTCATCGACGAAGCCGGATTGCAGGCCCTGCTGGCAGGTACGACTGATAATCCGGCACATGAATCAAAACAATGAAATCCAAGTCTCAGGAAAGTGGTATGCAAAAAGTCAAAAAAGCCGTATTCCCCGTGGCCGGTCTCGGCACCCGGTTTCTCCCCGCCACCAAGGCCAGCCCCAAGGAGATGCTGCCGATCGTCGATAAACCCCTGATCCAGTATGCGGTGGAAGAGGCAATGGACGCGGGCATCACCGATATCATTTTCATTTCCAGCCGCACCAAGCGCACGGTCGAAGATCACTTCGACAAAGCCTACGAACTGGAAACCGAACTCGCCGCGCGCGGCAAGAATCGCGTACTCGAACTGGTGCAGTCGATCCGCCCGGCGGGGGTGAATTTCATCTATATCCGCCAGGCGGAAGCGCTCGGTCTGGGGCATGCCGTGCTGTGCGCGCAGCCGGTCGTCGGCAACGAACCCTTTGCCGTCATCCTTGCCGACGACCTGCTCGACGGCAGCCCGGCGGTGATGAAGCAGATGGTCGATCAATACAGCTACTACCAGTGCTCGGTACTCGGCGTGCAGCAGGTGGCGCCGGAAGAAACCGCCGCCTACGGCATCGTCGATTCCAGTCCCATGGCCGAACGGGTGTCGCGCGTCAATGCCATCGTCGAAAAACCCAAGCCTGAAGATGCACCCTCGACCCTGGGTGTGGTCGGGCGTTACATCCTCACGCCGCGTATTTTTCACCACATCCAGCATCTGAAGCCCGGTGCCGGGGGCGAACTGCAACTCACCGATGCCATTGCCGCGCTGCTGAAAGAACAGCAGGTGCTGGCCTATGCCTACGACGGCATCCGCTATGACTGCGGCAGCAAGCTGGGGTATTTGCAGGCCACGGTGGAATACGCACTCAAGCACCCCGAAGTGCGGGACGAATTCTCGGCCTATCTCAAGTCGCGCACGGCTTGATTGTGTCTGGGCGCGGCCGGGTGCAGCAGGAACGCAGGCTTGCGGCTTGCCGGTGCTGAACTAGACTGCAAGCATCGTCAAACCTGACAGGAGGGGCCATGCATCCCTCACATTTCAATCCTTCGGGTGGGCGCGTGGTGAACTGCGACGACGAGCCCAGCTGTGAGCGCGTCAATTGCACCGTCTGTTTGCAGGAAATTCCGCTGGATGGGGCGCAATCCGTCGATGTGCAGGACTATGTCCAGTATTTCTGCGGCCTGGATTGTCTTGCCGTATGGCGTCGGCAAACCCGCCCGCCGAAGACTAAAAACCCGCTCTGACCCCACCAATGCTGTTCATTTAACCCCAAAACCGTTCGCCCTGAGCCTGTCGAAGCGCTGCCCTTCGACAGGCTCAGGGCGAACGGTGCGAAGTGGATTAGCCAAATCGAACAGTATTGGCTCTGACCCGCCCTCCCGCCGCCGGATTGCTCCAGCCTATCGGCTAAAATAGCGCCTTTGCCTGTCTGCAAAGTCGCTCATGTCTGTTCTGGTTTCGCTACCCGGCGCGCGCGCGCTGTCGCCCTTTCGCCTTGAAAAAATCCGTCACGAGGCGGCGCGTGCAGGCGTGCTGCTGGGCGACATGCAGGCGCGTTACTGGCATTTCGTCGAACTGGCGCAGGCCCTGGATGCGCAGGCGATGCAGCAGCTGACCGCAGCCTTGAGCTACGGCGAGGCGATCTCCGCACCGGATGCCGAAACCGTGCAGTGGCTGGTGACCCCGCGTCCCGGCACCATTTCGCCGTGGTCCTCCAAAGCCAGCGATATCCTCCGCAACTGCGGCATCCCGGGATTGCTGCGGGTGGAGCGCGCGGTGGCCTGGCGGCTGACGGATACCCACGGAGCCACGCTGACCGATGCTGCACGTGCGCAGGTGCTGCCCTGGCTGCATGACCGCATGACCGAGGCGGTGCTGCCCTCGCTCGACGCGGCGGCGATGCTGTTCCAGCACGTCGCGCCGCGCAGCCTGACCGCGGTGGAGGTGTTGCAGGGTGGGCGGGCAGCGCTGGAAACGGCGAATCGCGATCTGGGTCTGGCGCTGTCGGACGACGAAGTCGATTACCTGGTCGAGAATTTCACCCGCATTGGCCGCAATCCCACGGATGTGGAATTGATGATGTTTGCGCAGGCCAATTCCGAACACTGCCGCCACAAGATATTCAACGCCAGCTGGGTGATCGATGGCGAAGCGTGCGACAAGACGCTGTTCGGCATGATTCGCGATACCCATGCGGCGCACCCCGAAGGCACGGTGGTGGCGTATTCGGATAATTCGTCGGTGATCGAAGGCGTGGGCGTTGACCGCTTCTACCCGCGCGCCGATGGTCACTATGCCTACAGCCATGAGCTCACCCATGTGCTGATGAAAGTGGAAACGCACAACCATCCGACCGCGATTTCGCCCTTCCCCGGTGCTGCTACCGGCAGCGGCGGCGAAATACGCGATGAAGGCGCTACCGGCACCGGCTCCAAGCCCAAGGCCGGCTTGTGCGGGTTTTCGGTGTCCAACCTCAACATTCCCGGCTACACCCAGCCGTGGGAAGCCGACGCCTACGGCAAGCCCGAGCGCATCGTCACCCCGCTGGCGATCATGCTCGAAGGCCCCATCGGCGCGGCGGCCTTCAACAACGAATTTGGCCGCCCCAATCTGGCAGGCTATTTCCGCAGCTTCGAAGAAACCGTGGCCGGTCAGCGTCGCGGCTATCACAAGCCCATCATGCTGGCGGGGGGCATGGGCAGCATCCGCGACGATCATGTCGCCAAGAAAATGCTGCCCACCGGCACGCTGCTAATACAACTGGGTGGCCCCGGCATGCTGATCGGCCTGGGGGGCGGCGCAGCGTCGTCGATGGATACCGGCAGCAATGCTGCCAATCTGGATTTCGATTCAGTGCAGCGCGGCAACCCGGAAATGGAACGGCGCGCGCAGGAAGTCATCGATCGCTGCTGGCAGCTGGGCGCGCACAATCCCATCCTGTCGATCCATGACGTGGGCGCGGGGGGGCTGTCCAACGCGTTGCCCGAGCTGGTGCACGGCGGCGGCCGGGGCGGGCGCTTCGAACTGCGCGCCGTGCCGTCGGAAGAACCCGGCATGTCGCCGCGTGAAATCTGGTGCAACGAAGCGCAGGAGCGCTACGTGCTGGCGATTCCGCCGGATCGCATCGGCGAATTCCGTGCGATCTGCGAGCGCGAACGCTGCCCGTTTGCTGTGCTGGGCGAGGCCACAGCAGATGATCACTTGCAGGTAACCGACAGCCATTTCCAGAATGCGCCAGTGGATGTGAGCCTCGATGTCATCCTCGGCAAGCCGCCCAGGATGACGCGCGATGTCGTGCATCAGACGACGCTGCCCGCGCCGCTGGCGCTTGATGGCATCGACTTGAAAGATGCGGTTGATCGCGTGTTGGCCATGCCGGGTGTGGCTTCAAAAATGTTCCTGATCTCGATCGGCGACCGTAGTGTTGGCGGTCTCACTGCGCGTGACCAGTGCGTGGGACCGTGGCAGGTGCCGGTGGCGGATTGCGCGATTACGCTGGCGGGCTACCAAACCACGCAGGGCGAGGTTTTTTCCGTGGGTGAAAAAGCCCCGCTGGCCCTGATCGACGCGCCGGCCTCCGGACGCATGGCCGTCGTCGAAGCCATCACCAATCTCGCCGCAGCACGGGTGGCCGGGCTGACTGCGGTCAAGCTGTCCGCCAACTGGATGGCACCGGCCGGGCATCCGGGTGAAGACGCCGCGCTGTTCGATACCGTGTCGGCGGTGTCGCAGTACTGTCAGGCGCTGGGCATCTCGATCCCGGTGGGCAAGGATTCGATGAGCATGAAATCGGTGTGGCAGCAGGGCACCGAAAAAAAGCAGGTGACATCGCCGATCTCGCTGGTGATTTCCGCCTTTGCCAATACCCCCGACGCCACCGCGCATCTCACCCCGCAACTGCGCACCGACTGTGGCGACAGCGATCTCATCCTGATTGATCTGGGGCTGGGCAAAAACCGGCTGGGCGCGTCGAGCTTTGCGCAGGCGTACCGACAGGTCGGCGACCGCTGTCCGGATGCGCCGACCACTCAGGCGCTTGCTGCGTTTTTCACTACCGTGCAGGCGCTCAGTGCAGCGGGCAAGCTGCTGGCCTATCACGACCGTTCAGACGGCGGACTGTTCGTTACGCTGGCCGAAATGGCGTTTGCGGGACACTGCGGGATCGATCTCGACGTGGACGAACTGTGCCTCGACCAGATTCGTCATGAAGTCGAAGACGAAGGCATGCCCGAACCTGAGCTGCTCACAGAAGGCGATGTCTCGCACCGCATTTTCAATGTGCTGTTCAATGAGGAAGCCGGTGCCGTATTGCAGGTGCGGCGCAGTGACACCCAGGCGGTGATGCAGGCATTCATGGACGCCGATTTGCGCGGCGAATTCCATGTTGTGGGCCAGCCCAATACGACCGACCGTTTCCGTATGATGCGTGGCGGCAAAGCCTGTTTTGACCAAGCGCGGATTGACCTGCAGCGCGTCTGGGCGCGCACCAGCTACGAAATCGCCCGGCTGCGCGACAACCCGGTTTGTGCCGAACAGGAATTCGCCACGCACGCCGATGCCCGCGATCCGGGGCTGCGCTGCGCACCGGTGTTTGATGCGGCTGACGACATTGCCGCGCCCTGGATCGCCAGCGGCCAGCGTCCGCGTGTGGCCGTGCTGCGTGAACAGGGCGTCAACGGCCAGGTGGAAATGGCGGCGGCGTTTGATGCCGCAGGATTCGCCGCAACCGATGTGCACATGAGCGATATCCTGTCCGGGCGGGTCAGTCTGGGCGACTTTGCCGGGCTCGCGGCCTGCGGCGGATTCAGCTACGGCGACGTGCTCGGTGCGGGGGGCGGCTGGGCGAAATCCATCCTTTTCAACACCCGCGCGCGCGACCAGTTTGCCGCGTTCTTCGCGCGCGCCGACAGCTTTGCGCTGGGCGTATGCAATGGTTGCCAGATGATGAGCCAGCTGCATGAGCTGATCCCCGGCGCTGCTGCCTGGCCGCGTTTCGAGCGCAACCTGTCGGAGCAGTTCGAAGCCCGTTTCTCGCTGGTCGAAGTGCTCGAGTCACCTTCGCTGTTTTTTGCCGGCATGGCGGGGTCGGTGATGCCGATTGCGGTGTCACACGGCGAAGGCCGGGTCGAATTCCGCGACCCCGCCCATGCGGCTGCGGCACACGCCACCCTGCGCTATGTCGATCACCGGGGCGCCGCCACCGTGTGCTACCCCATGAACCCCAATGGCTCGGCAGGCGGCTTGACCGGCTTTACCACCGACCATGGCCGTTTCAGCATCCTGATGCCGCATCCCGAAAGGGTGTTCCGCGCCGCACAATGGTCGTGGAAACCCCCGGGAATGCGCGGTGCCAGCCCGTGGCTGCGGCTGTTTCAGAACGCCCGGCGTGCGGTTGGGTGATGGCGGGGGCCTATGCGAAAATGCGCTCATCCTTCGGCTCCGTGCTGCTGATCCGAATAAAAACCTGCCCAATACGACCGTATTGGTTTTTAGCGTCCCGTTTCTGAGCCGAGATGACCTGAACATGAATGCTCCCGAACATCTCCTCACCGATGATCATCTGCGTGCGCAGGTCAAATTGCTGGGCACCCTGCTCGGCCAGGTGGTGTTGCAGTTTGCCGGTGTAGACGTGTTCGACGCGGTGGAAACCCTGCGTCGCGGCTTTGCCGACTTGCATCAGGAAGAAGACCAGCAGCGCCGCACCGAACTGATGGCGATGATCGACACCATGTCGCCCGACAAGATTGAGCTGGTGGTGCGGGCGTTTTCCAGCTATTTCAAGCTGGTGAACGTGGCCGAAGAAAGCTACGCCCACCGCAACCGTCGCCGCATGCTGTCGCACGGGATGCCGCTGTGGGAAGGCTCGTTCGACCGCACGGTCAGCGAGCTCAAGAATCAGGGACTGTCCGCCTCGACCCTGCAGGACATGGTCAATCGCCTGCATTACGCGCCGGTATTCACCGCCCACCCGACCGAAGCGCGCCGTCGCGCGGTGATGGAAGGCATGCGTCGCGTTTTCCTGATCTGCGATCAGCTCTACAGCCCCACACTGGGCGTCAATGACCAGCGTGAGCTCGAATCGCAACTGGCCGCCGAAATCCAGGTCATGTGGCGTACCGACGAATTGCGCAACGCCAAGCTCGAAGTGCGCGACGAAGTGCGCAATGGCCTGTATTACGTGCGTGAAAGCCTGTTCGAAGCCGTGCCCAAGGCGTATCACTTTTTTGAAAAAGCGCTGCGCAAGCATTATGGCGTCAACGCCGATGGCGCGGCGCCTGTGGTAGTGCCCAGCTTCATCCGCTTCGGCTCGTGGATCGGCGGCGACCGTGACGGCAACCCCTTCGTCACCGCCGATGTCACCGAATGGACAGTACATACGCAAATGCAGGCGGCGCTCGACGAATACCGCACCCGCGTGCTGGACCTGCGCCAGACACTCACCCACAGCAGCGGCTGGTGCAGTCCGTCAGAAGCCTTCATGGCGCGTCTCGGCGAATACGAAGCCGAATTCGCCGACCAGGTGTTTCGCGGCACGGCCGTGCAGATCTACAGCCGCGAACCTTACCGCCGCATGGCGGCCATCATGCTGGCGCGGCTGGATGCCAACCTGTCTTACGTGCAGCAGTGTCTGGCCGATGTGCCCAGTTTCATTCCCCATCTGGCGTATGAAAACGCCACCGCCTTCATCGAGGATTTGCACCTCCTGCGCGATTCGCTCATCAGCCACGGCGACCGCATCGTGGCGATGCAGGATTTGCAGGCGCTGATCCGGCTGGCGGAAAGCTTCGGTTTCCATTTGTTGCAGCTCGACATCCGCCAGGAATCGACCATCCACACGCGCACCGTGAGTGCGGTACTGGCGCAGATCGACCCCGATTTCGACTACAGCGAAGCGGCCGAGGACGCGCGCCTGAACCGGCTTGCTGCCTGGGTCGGGCGTATCGATCCCGTGGACGTTGACGACAGCACGCTGGACGACGAAGCGCGCGAGGCGCTGGCGGTATTCCGCCGCATGGCCAAGCTGCAGGCCGAAGTGGGCGATGAGCTGTTCGGGGCCTATGTCATTTCCATGACCCACAGCGCTTCGCACGTCATGGAGGTCATGCTGCTGGCGCGTCTGGTGGGGTTGTGCGGGCACAATGGCCGCGACTGGTTCAGCCGCATCCTGGTGGCGCCGCTGTTCGAAACGGTGGAAGACCTGCAGCACAGCGAAGCCATCCTCGACCAGCTGCTGTCGAACAAGGTCTATCGCGCGCTGATCTCGGCCAATGGCAATCGCCAGGAAGTGATGCTGGGCTATTCCGATTCGTGCAAGGACGGCGGCATCCTCGCGTCCAACTGGAATCTGTATCAGGCCCAGCTTTCCATCATCGCGCTGACCCAGCATCACGGCGTGGCGTGCCGGCTGTTTCATGGCCGTGGCGGCACGGTGGGGCGTGGCGGCGGCCCCACGCACGAAGCCATCCTGTCGCAGCCCCCCGGCACGGTCAACGGCGAGATCAAATTCACCGAGCAGGGTGAAATGCTGTATTACAAATACAGCAACCCGGAAACCGCCAACTACGAAATCGGCATGGGCATCACCGGCCTGCTCAAAGCCAGCGCCACGGCCCTGGCGCAAAGCGAAGTGCGTTACCCGCAGGCGTATCTGGACCGGATGCGCGATATCGCGGCGGCGGGCGAAGTCGCTTACCGTGCGCTGATCGCCACGCCCGGCTTCATCGATTACTTTTACGAAAGCACTCCCGTCACCGAAATCGGCCTGCTCAATATCGGCAGCCGTCCTTCGCACCGCAAAAAATCCGACCGTTCGCTGGCATCCGTCCGCGCCATTCCCTGGGTGTTTGGCTGGGCGCAATCGCGCCACACCCTGCCGGCCTGGTATGGCATCGGCAGTGCCCTGCAGGCCTATCTGGCCAGCGATGCCGACGGCCTGGCCCACCTGCAGGCCATGTATCGTGAATGGCCGTTTTTCCGGGGTTTGCTGTCCAACATGCAAATGGCGCTGACCAAGGCCGATATCGAAATCGCCGAAGAATATGCACGGCTGTGTGAACACCCCAACGCCATGGCCGTGTACCGCGCCATCGCCGACGAATTCGCGCGCACCGTCGCGGGCGTCAAACACATCGCCGGTATCCAGTCGCTGCTGGAAGACAACCCGGCGCTGTCGCTGTCGATTTCGCGTCGCCGTCCCTACATCGACCCCATCAACCACATCCAGGTCCGCATGCTGAAACGCTATCGCAGCGGCAGCGTGTGGGAACACGAACAGGACACCTGGCTCACCCCGCTCAAGCGCTCCATCAACGCCATCGCCGCAGGGATGCGCAATACCGGATGAGCACCCCCGACAGCCTGCCGACCACACCCGCCGCGCCTGCATCCAGGCCCGCGCGGCGTGGCGGGCTCATGGCCTCGATGATCGTCAGCGCCGTGTTGTTTCTGCTAGTGTGTGGCCTGGCGCTGTATGCCTTCATGCTTAATGTCGATCTGGGCGAAGTCAAACGCAGGCTGTCCAAGGCAGTGGAAACGCAGCAGCAGACCGAGCGTTATCTGGTGGAAACGCGCAACCAGCTCACCGCCAGCCTGCGCGAAATCGAACAGCTCAAACAGCAGCTCGCCTACCGCGACAGCGATTACCAGAGCGTCATTTCCAGCAAGCCCGCGCTTCCCGTCGTCGTCAACTTCCGTTCGTCGATGCTCGGCCAGGGCCTGGTCGCCGTCATTGAAAACACCAGCGAGCGCTACCTCACCGTCGTGCTCAGCGTACGCAATCCCACCCTGTCGATTGCCAAGCGCTACACCCTGGAACTCGACCCGCGCGCCGACACCGACTTTGGCCATCTCGAAGGCTGGCAGTTTACTTCCGGCGACGAGCTCGCCCTGTACAACGAAGAGTTTGGTGCCTTGCGGCTGACGGTGCCTTGAAGCAATAACTAACTGAGAGAGGTGAACGATGGATATCCATTTGAGCGTCGGGCCGCTGGTGTCATTGATCGCAGGCATTCTGATTCTGGTGATGCCGCGACTGCTGAATTACATCATCGCGCTGTATCTGATCGTGATCGGCCTGATCGGGCTGTTCGGAAAATAGGCCGGGGTCGATCATGAAGAGACGCTTCGGAATGTTTTTCGCAGTTTGCATGGTAGTCGCTCCTGCTGGGGTGGGGGCCGAGTCGTCTCCGTTGGCTGCGCGGGCGATCGTGCAGGTCGATGCGCACGCGCGCTACCGGGCGGTCTACGACATTCACTCGACCGACATCGCGGCGGGCATCAGCCGGGGTTTGTTCTATGCGCGGGGCCTGATCGAGGCCTTTGGCAAGCAGGGCGTCGCGCCTGGAAAACTCGATATTCATCTGGTATTGCACGGCGACGCCGCGCAATTTCTGCTGACCGACGACACTTACCAGACGGTCGTCGGCGATCCGTTCGCGGTGAATCTGAACGCCAAGATCACACAGGATTTGATCGACCTTGGTGTGCGAGTGGAGATTTGTCACAGCGTCATGAAAGCCAAAGGCTGGACGGCCGAAGACGTGTTGCCGGGCGTGACCCTGGTGCACGATGGCTATACGCGGTTGATCCAGCTGCAAAACGACGGATATGCCGTGATCGGCGGCTTCTGAAGGGATGCGCAGGCGGCAGGCTGAAACCTGCACCGTAACGCATGGCGAAAGGCAATATTGGGCACAGCACCCACATTTCAGCGCTGTCTGACAGCAACTGGCACTGGCTACCCCTACACTGCACTTCACTCTGGTTTTGCAGGAATCGATCATGATCGCGACACGTCTACCGTGGTTCAAGGCCGTTCGGCGTCTGGCGCTGCTGTGTGCAGCAGGCCTGCTGTCCGTCTCTGCGATGGCAGAAACGCTTTACGTCTATGGGCCCGGTGGTCCGGCGCCTGCGATGAAGGAAGCCGCCACCGCGTTCGGGAAGACATACGGGATCAAGGTCGAGGTCACGGCGGGCCCGACGCCGCAATGGATAGCGCAGGCGCGTAAAAATGCCGACGCGATCTACAGTGGGTCCGAGGCGATGATGACCGACTTCACCGCAGCGATGGAAGGGCGCATCCTCGCCGACAGCATCGTGCCGCTGTATCTGCGACCGCTGGCGATTCTGGCTCGGCCCGGCAATCCGAAGCGCATCAAAGGTGTCAACGATCTCCTGCGACCGGACGTGCAGATTCTGGTCGTTCAGGGTGCGGGACAGACCGGTGCCTGGGAGGACATGGCGGGCCGCAAAGGTGATCTCGACACGGTGAAGAAGCTGCGCCGCAACATCATAGGCTTCGCAAGTAACAGCGCAGAAGCACGCACCGCCTGGATCGAACAACCGGACATTGATGTCTGGCTCATCTGGAATATCTGGCAAGTCGCCAACCCTGAGCTTGCCGATGTCATCACGATAGAGCCGGATTACGCGATCTACCGCGACACCGGGATCGGCGTTACCCAACTGGGCAAAGCAAAACCAGCAACGCAGCAATTCGTCAAATTCCTGCAGTCGAAAGAGGGTGCCGGCATTTTCAAGAAGTGGGGATGGCAGGGCTGAATTCGGGCGTGAACTTTATGTGGTCGGCGAGCTGGCTGCGGAGCCAGCATCGTGCAAGAACCATGCTTCAAGCCAGGCCATTTCAAATGATGTGAGAGATGATCGGGCATCTTGATAAATTTCCGTATGCCGACGCCAAAGGCTTTCTCGATCAGACCGAGGATGCACGCGTCTTGCCGTTTTTAATCGAGATCGCGCCGTTTATGGACGAGCGCGAGTGGATGGCGCTGCTCGATTCGGCCTGGCCGCGAATCAATAACACGGACGAATATCGGGATGCATTGAGCCCAACTCCTCACGGAAAGTTTGAGCATGGACCAAGGAGATCAGCTTGAGTGCGATTGCGCGTGAAGCAGGCTTGTCAGTTCATGGGGGCGGTTGAGTATCGCTGCTTGAGAATCGGGGGGCAGGCAAAAGGCAAGGCCTGACCCTGGCTTTCCTGCGATATGTGCCGTGGGAATGAGAGACTATTGCGGCGGCGGCTGCGTCGGATCGGGGCCGATGCCCGGATCACGCAAGGGTTGCACGGTCGAGCATGCCGTCAGTGCAAGCAGGAGCAGGCTGATTGCACCTGCGGTCAAATCAGCCCCATCACCAGCAGCACCACCAGAATGACAACGATCAGGCCGACCCCACCGGTCGGTCCGTAGCCCCAGCTGCGGCTATGCGGCCAGACCGGAATGGCTCCGACCAGGATCAGGACCAGCACAATTAATAGTATGGTTCCGATGCTCATGATGCACTCCTAGACACTACAAAAAATAGACACTGCGAAAAAATCGGGCCGGAATTATCCGTACAGGCAAGCATCCATCGTGTCCGTCAGCGGGCACCGGTGCGGAAAAATTGCTGGTGCAATTTCGTTTGGACGATTCGTTCAGGACGACGGATCTTTGCTGCGGGTGCGAGATACGGCCATCATCACGCCGATGCCCAGCACGGCGAGGCATACGATAGCGACGTAGGCATAAGTGATCCCGGCGGTGATCATGCCCCATGCAATTGCGGCAACGAGCAACAACAGACCAGCTAGGTAAATGGTAAATGACATGGTGGACTCCCTCGTGCTGTGAAAAATGATGCTGAAATATGCTGCGCCCATTGTTCAGGGAGTGATGGATTGAAGCTATAGGCCGAGTGCGGCAGGAAATGTAGGCCCTGTCCGACAATGCCGCAGCGGGGCGGGACAGATGAAGACAGCCGGCTGTGCGCGATCGCTACCGGACGATGCCGTGCGGATTCCTGCGCATGACAGGTACTATCTGGCCTCGCCCTATTCAGTAGACTTACTCGATGCAAAGCAATACCCAGGAACCCCCCCAGTACGCTATCGCCGTGTCGGTACAGCGGCCAAGCGTATCCGATGCCGAGTTCGCGGCGTCGCTGGCCGAGCTGGGTGAGCTGGCGAAAACGCTGGGGTTCAAGGTGGTGCGCACGTTTGTGCAAAAGCGCAGCAGCTTTGATGCCACCGCGTATGTGGGGGTGGGCAAGCGTCAGGAAATTCGCCATTTTGTGAACCCCGACGCCGATCCAGACGCCGGCCTGCCTGCTGACAGCCCGTATGCCCTTGACGAGCTTGTGCTTGACGACGCCCCGAGGGTGTCGGATGTGCCGATCGCGGTGCTGTTTGTCGATCACGAAATTTCGCCGTCGCAGGCGCGCCATCTGGAAAACGAAGTGGGCTGCCAGGTGATGGACCGCACCATGGTGATCCTCGAAATTTTCCATCGCAATGCGCGCTCGCCTGCCGCACGGGCGCAGGTCGAAATCGCCCGTCTGGGCTATCTCGCACCGCGCCTGCGCGAAGCGGCCAAGCTGGCCGGGCCGCAGGGGCGGCAGCGCAGCGGGGTGGGGGGGCGCGGCGCAGGTGAATCGCATACCGAGCTCGACAAACGCAAGATTCGCGACCGCATCGCCGAGCTGCAAAAGGAAATCCTCGCCATGGAGGCTGACCGCAAAACCCAGCGCGCGCGGCGACAGGGGCATCAAAGCCTGGCGAGTGTGGCGCTGGTCGGCTACACCAACGCAGGCAAATCCACTTTGATGCGCGCGCTCACCGGCAGCGAGGTGCTGGTGGCCAACAAGCTCTTCGCCACGCTCGATACCACCGTGCGCAGCCTGTACCCCGAAGCGGTGCCGCGCGTGCTGGTGAGCGATACCGTGGGCTTCATCAAGAATCTGCCGCACGGTCTGGTCGCGTCGTTCAAATCCACGCTCGACGAGGCGCTCGACGCCGGTTTGCTGCTGCATGTAATCGACGCCAGCGATCCGGGGTACGAGCGCCAGTTGCTCACCACCGACGAAGTGCTGAGCGAAATCGGCGCGCACGAACTGCCGCGCCTGCGTATTTTCAACAAGATCGACCACGTCGGCGATGCCGCCGCTCAGACGGAATGCACGGCGCGTCTGCGCGAGGCTTACCCCGACTGCATCGTGATGAGCGCACGCAACCCAGACGATGTGGCCCGGCTGCACCGCACGATCATGGCGTTTTTTCAGCGCGATCTGGTGGAAGCTGAATTGTTCCTGCCCTGGTCGGCCCAGCAGTTGCGGGGCGAAATTTTTGCCCGCTGCGAAGTACTGGCCGAACACGCCGACGAAGCGGGTGCAAAGTTCAGCGTACGCGGCGAAGCTGCGGTGCTGGATGCGCTGCGCGAGCAGCTCGGAGCCGGTTTCCAAAGTACGGCAACCTGAGCGGCCTCACGCCGCCCTTTCGCTCAGCGTAAAGTCCGCGCCCGCATCCTGACCCAGCAGCGCTACCAGGCAGGGCAGCGTGCTTGCCAGTGACGCGCGCAGTGTCCACGGCGGGTTGATGACAAACAGGCCGCTGCCGTGCATGCCGTATCCGTCTGCCGACGGGGTGTGGACCTGGAACGTGGCATGGAGCCAGTTTTTCACCGGCAGGCGCTTGAGTGCGTCGGGCAGTTGCCGGGCTTCGGGCCGTGCCAGCAGGGGATGCCAGACGGCATACGTACCGGTGGCAAAACGCGCCAGTCCTTCCTGCAGGGCGCGCACCACATTGGAATAATCGTCCCGGGTTTCATACGGTGGGTCGATCAGCACCAGCGCGCGACGTGGCGGAGGCGGCAGCAGGGATTTCAGCGCGTCGTAGCCATTGCCGTGGGTGATGCTGATCTGGCGCGGGAGATGACCGAAATTGTCGTGCAGGATCGTGTAGTCACTGGTGTGCAGTTCGAACAGGCGCAGGCGGTCTTGCGGGCGCAGCGTCTGCTGCGCGAACCAGGGTGATCCGGGATAAAAACGCAGCGTGCCGTCCGGATTGCAGGCGTGCACCAGCTGCATGTAGTCGGTGAGCGCGTCGGGCAAACCGGTCTGCGCCCAGAGCCTGCCGACGCCGCCTTCGTATTCTTTCAGCTGCGTGGCGTAGCCGCTGTCCAGTGCATACAGCCCCGCGCCCGCATGGGTGTCGATGATCCAGAACGGTTTCTCTTTTTGCGCGAGGTAGCGGCTCAACTGAATGAGGACGCTGTGCTTCAAGACATCGGCATGGTTGCCGGCATGAAAGGCGTGGCGGTAGCTCAGCATGGTGCGCGCAGTATAAAG
>JAJXUA010000012.1:33833-35135 GCA_021783275.1 Pseudomonadota bacterium | reverse complement strand
GGGGTAAGGGGTCAGGGGTCAGGGGTCAGGGGTCAGGGGTCAGGGTTTGTGTGGCCTTGGCCGCGCCTGTTCAAAAAATGCGACGCACACGTCCCCCTGAATCCTGATCCCTGAATCCTGCCCCCTTCTTTTCAGCATGGTTTCAAAAATATCGCCGCCAGCGGCGGGAGCGTCACTTCCATCGACTGCTCGAAGCCCATCCACGGCTGGGGCTGGGGGGTCAGCAGCTGGCCGTTGCCCAGGTTGCTGCCACCGTAGTAAATCGAATCGGTATTGAGAATTTCCTTCCACGCTGCGGCCGAGGGCACACCGATGCGATAGCCCCGGCGCGGCACCGGCGTGAAATTGAACAGGGCGACCACACACGCCTCCGGTGCCTGGCCCTGGCGCACAAAACTCAGCACCGACTGGTCGGCATCATGGCAATCAATCCAGCGAAAGCCGCGCGGGTCGAAATCGTATTCGTGCAGCGCCGGGTCGTTGACATACAGCCGGTTCAGATCACGCAGCAACCCGCGGATGCTGTCATGCGCCGGAAAATCCAGCAGCGCCCAGTCCAGTTCGCCCGATTCTTTCCACTCGTTCCACTGGCCGAATTCACTGCCCATGTAGAGCAGTTTCTTGCCGGGGTGGGCATAGTGCCAGGCATAAAACAGGCGCAGATTGGCGAAGCGCTGCCACACATCGCCCGGCATTTTGTCGAGCAGGCTTTTCTTCATGTGCACGACTTCGTCGTGCGACAGCGGTAGCACGAAATTTTCGGTCCACGCGTACATCTGGCTGAAGGTCAGCTGGTTGTGCTGATACTTGCGATAGACCGGCTCTTTTTCGATATAGGCGAGGCTGTCGTTCATCCAGCCCATGTTCCATTTCATCGAAAAGCCCAGCCCGCCCAGCTCCACCGGGCGCGATACGGCGGGCCAGGCGGTGGATTCCTCGGCGATGGTGAGCACACCGGGAAAACGCCCATGCACTTCGGTGTTCATTTCGCGCAGGAAAGCAATGGCTTCAATATTCTCGCGCCCGCCATATTGATTGGGCAGCCATTCGCCGTGTTTGCGCGAGTAATCGAGATAGAGCATCGAGGCCACGGCATCGACCCGCAGGCCGTCGATATGGAATTCATCCAGCCAGTACAGCGCATTGGCCACCAGAAAGTTGCGCACTTCGTTGCGGCCATAATTGAAGATCAGCGTGCCCCAGTCCTGATGTTCGCCGCGGCGCGGGTCTTCGTGTTCGTACACGGCTTCGCCGGTAAAGCGTGCCAGCGCCCAGTCGTCCTTGGGAAAGTGCGCCGGGACC
>JAJXUA010000012.1:0-33823 GCA_021783275.1 Pseudomonadota bacterium | reverse complement strand
GACCCAGTCAAGCAGCACACCGAGATTCGCCTGGTGGCAGGCATCGACGAAGGCGCGGAAATCGTCGGGCGTGCCAAAGCGCGCGGTCGGCGCGTAATAGCCGGAGATCTGGTAGCCCCACGAGGCGTCGAGCGGATGTTCGGCCACCGGCAACAGCTCGATGTGGGTGTAGCCCAGGTCGCGCACATAGGGAATCAACTCGGCGGTCAGCTCGGCCCAGGTATAAAACCCGCCGTCGGCATGACGCCGCCACGACCCCGGATGCAGTTCATAAATGCTCACCGGTTTGTGCTGCCAGTCAAACTGCGCGCGCGCCGTCATCCAGGCCGTGTCGGCCCAGTCGTACGGGGTGTCGTCGGTGATGCGGCTGGTGGTTTCGGGACGCGGAAACATCTGCCGCGCGTAGGGGTCGGTTTTTTTCACCAGCTGGCCGTGGCTGCCGAGGATTTCGTATTTGTAGGCATGACCGGCCGCGAGCCCGGGAATGAACAGCTCCCAGATACCCGAGGTGCCGCGGCAGCGCATGGGATGGCGGCGACCATCCCAGTCGTTGAAGTCGCCGATGACGCTGACGCGCTGCACCGCCGGGGCCCACACGGCAAACAGGCAGCCCGCCACTCCGTCCACGGTTTTCAGCCGTGCGCCGAGGACTTTCCAGGCTTCGAAATGCCGCCCTTCGCCCAGCAGGTACAAGTCCATTTCGCCCAGTTGCGGGGCAAAACTGTAGGGACATTGCAGGTTGTGCCAGTCGCCCGCGCCCTTGTCCTGCCAGCGCAGCATCGGGTGTGCATCGACCACGGTGCCGGGTGGCAGCAGCCGTTCGAAACAGTCGGTACCGGCCACCCGCAGCATGCGGCCTCCGCTGGTTTCCACCGCCTCGGCTGCGGGCAGAAACGCCCGGATCAGCGTGCTGCCGTCAGGCTGCGGATGCACCCCCAGCACCTCGAACGGGTCATGGTGGGTGCCGGTCTGCACCCGCATGATGGGCGCGCTGATCGCAGGGATCCCCGGCGCTGGGCCGGCAGGCGTGGTCACAGGCAAGGGAGCATTCATAGGGGGGGGAGCGTCTCGCATCGATGGGCTTTCTGTAGTTGTTTTAGCAAACGGGATGCCAGATCGTCCGGCAGCGCCTCCCATTCAAAGCGCCAGGTCCAGTTGCCCTGGGTGGTGCCTGGGGTGTTCATCCGGGCGCTACTGCCCAGACCCAGCACATCCTGCAGCGTCAGCATGGCCAGCATGGCCGGGCTGTCAAGCACGATGGCCTGCATGGTGGCGGCCACCTGGCCGGGGTCAGACAGGCCCAGCTGCGCCTGGATCTGCTGCTGCACCGGCTGCGGCTGGCTATGCCACCAGCCGCACAGGGTATCGTTATCGTGGGTGCCGGTGTAGTACACGGTATTGGCCCGCACGTTTTCCGGTTTGTGGGGATTGTCGGCGTGATGGTCAAACGCAAATTGCAGCACCGCCATGCCGGGCAGGCCAAACTGGTCACGCAGGGCCGTGACATCGGGCGTGATCACCCCGAGATCTTCCGCCACCAGCGGCAGGGGACCGGTTTCGTCTGCATCGATTTCCTGTGCCATCGCCTGCAGCAAGGCTGCGCCCGGCGCGGTCACCCAGTCACCGTGCATCGCAGTGGGCTCGCTGGCGGGGATGGTCCAGGCCGCAGCCAGGCCGCGAAAATGATCAATGCGTACCAGATCAAACCATTCAAAATGCGCCCGCAGCCGCGCCCGCCACCAGGCAAACCCATCGGCCTGCATCGCCGCCCAGTTGTAGTGCGGGTTGCCCCAGCGCTGCCCGGTGGCGGAAAAATAATCGGGCGGCACCCCGGTCACCACCGCCGGGTGGCCGTCCGGCTCCAGCAGAAACAGATCGCGCCGCGCCCACACATCGGCACTGTCATGCGCGACAAAAATCGGCATGTCGCCGAACAGCTGGATGCCGCGCGCCGTGGCGGCGGCGTGGATCGCCTGCCAGCACACGGCCGCGCGATATTGTTCAGCCATGACGGCTTTCAGCAGGTCGGCATACTGGACGTCGAATTCGGCCAGTGCCTCGGCATCACGGTCGCGCAGCGGCTGCGGCCAGTCGGTCCACGGTGCGCCGTTTTGCAGCTGTTTGATCACCATGAAGCGGGCAAAATCATCGAGCCAGTCGTGCTGCCGTTTATGCCAGCTGGCGAAGCGCCGCATGTCGGCATGCGGGCCGACAGGGCATTCTCCAAACAGCGCCGGATCCACTGCAAACGCCGACGCGCACTGATACGGCGACAGACCGCCCAGCGGCAAGCCCAGTGGCAACACCTGCCACACGCCCAACCCGGCCGCGTGGAGAAAATCGAGCCAGCGCAGCGCATCGGCCAGCGTGCCCGAAGGCAACGAGGTCGGGTGCAGCAGCAGACCGGCGCGGCGCGAGGTGAAGGTCATGCGGGTTACGCGTTGCGGCGCATCGTGCCCGCGTTTTCTGCGCGGCCACCGCCCCGCGACAGGGGCACGTCGAGCATGGCGGGCGGCGCGATGCCGAGCAGGCGATACAGTTCGCGCAACTGGGTGCGATACAGCTGTTCAAAATCGCTGACGCTGCCCGCCGGGTTGTAATCGCCAAACCACCAGAACCAGTCCGAGCCTTCACACACCGCCAGCTGCCGGGTGGCCAGCGCCAGCTGGTCGGGTTTGAGCGTGGACTGGGCGACCACACCGTCATACGCGCGCTTGGCGGCAACGAGATAATCCCAGCCACGATTCTTGTCGTCCGACCCGATCCAGGTGGAAAAGCTGCCATACACCCAGCTGCCCGACGCCAGCCGTTTCATCGGCAATGCCGGGGTGCGAGCCGCCTGCTCGGCAAAGGTGCTGACCTGGAGCGTGGGATGGCTCGACAGCGTGGCGTAGAGTTTGTCGAGAAAATAGTGCCCGTTGTCGGGGTAATACTCCCAGGCGTTTTCGCCGTCGAGGATCACCGATACGACGTGCTTGCCCGCGTCCTTGCCGAAGAAGCTGGCGATGTTTTCCATATGCTGGACAAAATCTCCGACCGCATCGTCGCCGTGCCAGTCGCTGTATTTGAATCCGATCAGGTCCGACAGGCCATCGTCGCGGAAGAACACCCGCACTTTCTGGCTGCCGATGCTGGCGGGCGAAAACAGCGCGCGCTTGATCTTGGTTTCATCTTCGGCACAGGCGGATTTGGCACAGCTGCCGCGCCACACGCCTTCTCCCGACGCTGTCCAGGCGATGCCCATTTCGTCGAGCTGCACCAGGGCATCCTCGCTGACGCCGCCTTCGGACAGCCACACCCCTTTGGGCTTGTGGCCGAAGTAGCGCTCGAACACTTCCACGCCATGCTGCAAATGCCAGCGCGAACGCGCCGGGCCGTCGGGATACAGCGCCGCCTCGGGCGCGGGCGCATCGGGCATGGCATCGCGCATGTTGGCAAAATCATTGAGCAGCGGCACGATGGGATGACCATACGGCGTCATCGACAGCTCGACCTGACCGCGCTCGGCCAGCGCGCGATAGCGCGGCATCAGGCCCGCCATGCAATGCTGGATGAGATGCAGGAGTTCGTGCCGGTCGGCAGCAGAAAAATCCTTTTCCTGTGCCATCAGGCGTTGGGCCAGCGGCAGCTGCTTCAGCGAATGCCCCAGCCACGACAGGTGATACCAGGTCAGCAGATCGAGGAAATACTGTTCCGACAGATAGCCCAGATGCCATTGCAGGCCGAGGCTGCCGACCCCGGCTTCGTCGGTGGCACCGATCATGCGCAGCAGGCGATGAAAGGCCGGATACGGATGGATCATGCGCGGCGCGTGGCAGCGCTGGCAGTCCTGCACGATGCGCAGGCGGCTCGCCATGTCTGACGGAATGCGCTCCACCCCCGACAGCAGGTTGAGCATGTGATCCTGGGTGGGGCGTCCCTGCTTGAGCAGGGCATCCAGCTGCTGCGCATAATCGTCGATCTGCTCCAGCAGCACCGGCGCAAAATTCACCACCGCGCGCATCGCCGGATAACGTTCCAGATGCGCCGCCATATCGCTGTAATCCTTGATGCCGTGCAGATAGACCCAGGGCAGGTGATATGCGCCTTTTAGGCCTTCGCGGTAATACGGCTGGTGCATGTGCCAGCACAGCACCACGTTGAGCGATTTACTGGTCATAGTCGTTGTGAAGTCTCGCGTAAAGATTCTGGCCGAGCATGGCCGGGGTCACCAGCACGATGCCCTCGGTGGTGACGTGGAAGCGTTTTGCGTCGTCTTCGAGGTTTTCGCCGATCACGGTGTCGTCCGGAATCACGCAGCCCTTGTCGATGATGGCGCGGTTGATGCGGCAGCGGTGGCCGATGCTGACCTTGGGCAGGATCACGCTGTTCTTGATGAGGCTGTGGCTTTCTACCGTGGTGGCAAAAAACAGCACCGAGCGCTTCACCCGCGCGCCCGACAGAATGCAGCCCCCGGCGATGAGCGAATCAATCGCCTCGCCGCGACGGCCTTCGTCGTCGAAAATGAATTTGGCAGGCGGGTATTGCGGCTGATAGGTCCAGATCGGCCAGTCGCGGTTGTAGAGGTTGAGCTCGGGTTCCACCGAACACAGCTCCATATTGGTTTGCCAGTAGGAATACAGCGTTCCCACATCGCGCCAGTAGGCAGGCAGGCCTTCCTTGTTGCGAAACGCAAAAGCCATTGCGCGCGACTCACTGATATTGGACGGAATGATGTCTTTGCCGAAATCGTGGCTGGAGCCCGCATGACCGGCATCATCAATCAGCGTCTTGTACAGAAAGTCCTTGGAAAAAATATAAATACCCATCGACACCAGCGCGATCCCCGGCTTGCCGGGAATGCTGTCGGGGTGCTCGGGCTTTTCCGAAAATTGGGTGATGCGCATGGTCTCATCGACCGACATCACGCCAAAGGCCGTGGCGTCAGCGACCGGCGCTTCGATCGCGCCGACGGTGAAATCGGCTCCGGTCTGCACGTGGTGCAGCAGCATTTCCGAATAGTCCATGGTGTAGACGTGATCACCGCCCAGCACCAGTACGTATTCGGGATGGTGGCGCTGCATGATGTCCAGATTCTGGAACAGCGCGTCGGCTGTGCCCTGGTACCACTCCTTCTTGTTGGTGCGCTGTTGCGCGGGCAGGATTTCGACGAATTCACCGATCTCGGCGCGCATGAAACCCCAGGCGCGTTGCAGGTGGCGAATCAGTGAGTGTGATTTGTACTGCGTCAGCACGCCGATGCGGCGGATGCCCGAGTTGACGCAGTTGGATAGCGGAAAATCGATGATGCGGTATTTGCCGCCCACCGGCACCGCCGGTTTGGCGCGCCAGGCCGTCAGGTCCTTGAGCCGCGATCCTTCGCCGCCCGCCAGCACCAGCGCCAGCGTCTTGCGCGTGAGGTCGGTCACGGTCTTGGGTTCGGTGTAATAGCGGTAGAGCCGCGCCTGTTCGTCCTTCGATATCGTCATGTCCCGCTCCTGAATGCTGCCGTATTGGAATTGAGTGTTGTCGGCCCGGGCACTGCCTGCGCGCTGGCCAGCGCGCCCTGCACGCCCAGGCGCGCGCAGGTAGTCAAAAAAATCGGTGTGCGTTCGACCAGCGGACGCATCCGCCCCTTGTCGCACGCCGCCGCCATGAAACGTGGTGTGGCGAGACGCGCCTGAAGATGGCGCGTGACGCCCCCGGCGAGATACAGCCCGCCCGCTGGCTGGTAGAGCAGCGCCACATTGCCGACCCACGCGCCGTAAAGCGCCACGAACAGATCCAGCGTTGCATCGGCCAGCGCATCGCCTGCCGCCGCGCGCGTCGACAGGGTGGCGCCGTCCATGGTTTCGAGCGGGGTGACGCCGCGCTCGGCGCAGCAAAAGCGATAAAGATCGTTCATCGCGCTGCCGGATGCCACCCGCTCCCACGACACATGGCCATACTGCGGGCGCAGCATGTCGAGCAGGCGACCCTGCACGGCGTTGGCCGGGGCAAAGTCGATATGGCCGCCTTCGGTGGCGAACGTCTGATAGTGACCCGCCGCGTCGGGCAGCATGAAGGCAAGCCCCAGCCCCGTGCCCGCGCCGGTGATGGCACGCACGCCGCCCGCCGTTACCGGCGCGGCATTGAGGCGCAGCGTATCGGCCGCGCTCAGCGTGGCCACCCCCGCCGCAGCGGCCTGAAAGTCATTGATGAAACGTACCTCAGGAATGCCCAGCGCAGATTGCAGGGCATCGGCGTCGAGCGTCCAGTCGAGATTGGTGAGCGTGACCTGGCGCGCAGCCAGCGGGCCGGGCAGCGCCAGCAGCAGGCGGTTCACCCTGGCCGGGCAGCCCGCATCGCTGATGAAACGGCGCAGCAGGGCGTCACCCGACGCGAAATCGGCACTGGTGTACACCTGCTCGAAGCGCAGGGTGGATGTCGCGCTGGGTGCACCCGTGACCCAGACCAGCCAGCTTTTGGTGCCCCCGATATCGCCTGCTATCAGCTCCATAGAGGCTCAACTATAAGCCAGCGCGCGCTTGAGTCATATGGCGATAATGCTGGATCAGCGCCTCGGTCGAAGCGTCGTGACCCGAAACTGGCGCGTCGCCCTGCAATTCGGGCAGGATGCGGCTCGCCAGCTGCTTGCCGAGTTCCACCCCCCACTGGTCGTAGGCATTGAGATTCCAGATCACCGCCTGCACAAAAATCTTGTGCTCGTACAGCGCGATCAGACGGCCCAGCGCATACGGCGTGAGCTGGTCGATCATCAGCGTATTGCTGGGATGGTTGCCGTCGAACACCTTGTGCGACACAAACTGCGTCGTCTGCGCTGCCGTTTCGTCGGGGGTGCGGCCACGCATCAGCGCTTCGGTCTGGGCGAGGCAGTTGGCGATGAGGATGTCGTGGTGCGCCTGCATCTCGGGAATGGGCGCACGCACCGAAACGATGAAATCGGCTGGCACCATCCGCGTGCCCTGATGCAGCAACTGGTAGAAGGCGTGCTGGCCATTGATGCCGGTCGCGCCCCACAATATCGGCCCGGTGGCGTAGTCCACCGACCGGCCTTCGCGGTCCACCGACTTGCCGTTCGATTCCATGTCGGCCTGTTGCAGATAGGCCGGCAGGCTGCGCAGGTAGTGGTCGTAAGGCAGGATCGCGTGCGATGCGCAGCCGAAGAAATTGTTGTACCAGACCCCCAGCAGCGCCAGAATCACCGGCATGTTGGCCGCCAGCGGCGCGGTCTGGAAATGCGTGTCCATCGCGTGCGCGCCGTCCAGCAATTCAATGAAGCGCTCGATCCCCACCGCCAGCACGATCGACAGCCCGATCGCCGACCACAGCGAATAGCGTCCGCCCACCCAGTCCCAGAATTCGAACATGTTGGCCGCATCGATGCCGAACGCCGTCACCGCATCGCGGTTCGTCGAGACCGCAACGAAATGCTTCGCGATGTGCGTTTCGTCCTGTGCCGCCGCGAGCAGCCAGGCGCGCGCGGTGTGCGCGTTGGTCATGGTTTCCTGCGTGGTGAAGGTCTTGGACGCCACCACAAACAGCGTCGTCGCCGGATTCAGCGTTTCCAGCGTTTCGCGCACATGCGCGCCGTCCACGTTGGAAATGAAATGCACCTTCAGCTGTGGGTGGCGGTACGGCTTCAGCGCCTGCACCACCATCTGCGGGCCCAGGTCGGAGCCGCCAATACCGATGTTCACCACATCGGTAATGCGAGCGCCGGTATACCCGCACCACGCGCCGCTGCGCACCTGTTCGGCAAACGCGCCCATCTTGGCGAGCACCGCGTTGACCCCGGGCATCACGTCTTCGCCATCGACCCGCACCGGCGTATTGCTGCGGTTGCGCAGCGCCGTGTGCAGCACCGCGCGGTTTTCAGTGTGATTGATTTTGTCCCCCGCAAACATGCGCGCGCGCCAGCCCGCCACGTCGGCCTCGTCGGCCAGACGCAGCAGCAGCGCCAGCGTGTCATCGGTCATGCGGTTCTTGGAATAATCCAGCAGCAGCCCATCCAGCTTCAGCGAAAACCGCTCGAAGCGCTGCGGGTCACGCTCGAACAGATCGCGCATGGCCACATCCGCCAGTTCAGCCTGATGTGCCTGCAGCAAACGACAGACCGGCCGGTGCAGCGGCCCGTCTGCCGCCGCCTCACGTAACGCCTGCACTGCCGACATGGGGGTTTCCTTTACTGATGGGCCGATGGCCAGTGGATATACACGGTACAAAGCAACGCCTGTGCCAAGCAGCCGCGCAGTGCGCGCAGCTTGCATCCACTATAGGAAACCTCTGTGTTGCGGAGATGACAGCACGCCGACACTGCCCGCTCATTTTGCAAACGAAGGGTTCATGCACGCTTCGGCGACCCCCTCATGCACCTGAACAGTGCCCGCACGCCAATCCGGTGCATGGGGTGATTGTGGACGTTCTACTCGGGAGGAAAACGGAGTCGGGAAAAACTGCGCCCGGCCTGAAGCGCGCGGCGTTCGATCTCGGTGGCCGACACCAGCAAGCCTTTTTGCTCCAGAAAAATCAGGAAGGCGCGCGTGCTGATCTTGCGGCAATTGTCGGGAACCAGAAAACCGGCGCGAGCGATCTTGTGATCTTCAAACAGGAAAACGCCGGTTCTCTGTGGCTGGTCGAGCGCAAAGTCGTTCATGGTTTCCTGGATCGCCAGTTCGCCAAGATTCGACTTGCGCGCGGGTGCGGCGGCCGTCGCAAGCGTTTTCTGGTAGTGCTGGAATGTCCGTGTAGTGCGGATCGATATCGGGTTGGCCTTGACCCACAAAGCCAGCTTTTTGCTGGTGGGCGTCTCGTGACGCGTCACTTCATGCAGCACCATATCGACAACGACGAGCGGCCAGCCAGGCTTGAGCAACAGATCAAGTGCATCCGCGTAGGCCAGGGTAATCAGTGGCCCGGCATCGGGCAGCAGGGCGACGGGCGCAGACACCGTCGCCCCACTCAAACCGGCAGCGAATTCAGCTGATCGACCATGCCGCGCGTGACGGTGTCGGGCAGCCGTGGCATCGGCAGATGCGCTTGCGCCATCAGCAGGAACAGGTCTTCGTCGCTGTCGATGCCGAGCGCCTGCATGGCCTCGGCGTCCGTGATTTTGCCAAGCGAAAAGTCCAGCAGCACCTTGAAGTTCTGGTTGCCGCTGGCTTCGGCCGCCTCAAAGGTCTCGACCAGATGACGCAGCTCGGCATTGAACAGGGCATTGACCGACGTATCGGTTTTGGCCGCGATGACCTTGGCGCGCTTGAGCAGGTCGCGATCAACCGCGCCGGTGAAATTGACGGTGCTTGCCATATCGAATCCTCTCAGGGCACTAACACATAAATAAGTGTAGCACGGGATACTGTGTGCTCAAGGCGCGAATGGGTTCAAAGACACGTCGTCGGGGATACATGGCGGAGGCGGCCTGGATTGCCGCATCACTCCCGCTCAACAGCTCGAGCGGAACAAGGTATCGAAAGCAACCTTGGAGAAAACTCGCGTGTTTCATGGTGCCGGGAGGGGGACTCGAACCCCCACACTGTTACCAGCGGCGGATTTTGAATCCGCTGCGTCTACCGATTCCGCCATCCCGGCAAAGGGCTGGACACGAAAGTGACCAGCGACAGAAGCCGCGCATTATGGCGCAAGCGGGCGGTGCCGGGCAAGGCGACCACTGCGCATGCCCAGACGAAGGCGTACTAAACTGAGACACGAAAGAAAAAGACCCGAGGCAAGCCTCGGGTCTTTTGGATTCGGTTCATCCCTTTCGGGATAACCTTATTGCAGCAACGACCTCACGCCGGAAACCACAACCTTGGAGAGGCCGCACTAGCGGGGGAGTTTCAGACCATCAAGTACGACGGGGCGGACTGATAGTTTTTTTGCTTTTGTGGCAAACCCTCGATCAAACGTCAGCAATTCGTCGGCATCAGCAGCATAAGCGAGCGTCATGGCGTCCCCAAAGTCCATTCCGGCGTCATACCAGTTCAACACGGCAGGCAAGGCAGCAGGCCGGTCGAAAACGAGGCCAATATCGATCAGCCGATCCAGGCTCACCAGCAAGTCTGCTTTGCTCAACCGGTAGACGCTTTTCAGGACAAAAAACACTTCCATCACGACAACGGCCGACACATAACAACGCCGCGAATCGATCATCTCAGCCGCCCTTTCGGCAAGCTCAGGCGGGTCATTGGTCAGGACGCGAATCAATAAATTCGCGTCAATCGCGGTCAGTTTTTCGTCAGCCATCGATCCCGATATCCGTCTTCGACGCCGCGCTTGAGGTCGGCATTCGACACGCGGCGCGTGGCCGTCACGGTGCCAATCAAGTCAAACGCACTGAGCGTTTTTTTCGGTTGCTGGGGTATGGATTCGAAGACCACCTGACCGCGTCGTGTCACCGCCACCGACGCCCCGGTAGACGCAGCGCGCAGCACCCGCAGCGGATCACGGCGAAACTCAGTCAAAGAAAAGGTTTTCATGGCACACCTCAAAACGTCAACACACCAGACGTGAGTTTACCCGTTGCCATGTCATTTTCCAGCCAGTCCTGCGGACGCAGCGCTTCCCCCTCAAGCTGGGCACGCGCATCACGCCTTGCGCACCGCCTTCACCTCCTCGGGATCGATCATGGCCTTCTGGGGTGTGCGATGGCACTACACCTTTCATAAATGTGCAAACCCCGCCCCATCCTGAAAGTTCAGCCTATTGCGGGGCCAGTCTATAAGTGGGCGGCGGCTATAATCGCGGCCCATGCGCGTTGCCGATTTCGATTTCGATCTGCCTCCTGACCTGATAGCCCAGTTCCCGCCCACAACGCGCGGCGCGAGTCGGCTGCTGCATGTCGATGCGGCGGGCACGTGCCACGACCGCCTGTTTGCCGACCTGCCCAGCCTGCTGCGCCCGGACGATTTACTGGTGTTGAACGATACGCGCGTGATCAAGGCGCGGCTGTTCGGGCAGAAGGACAGCGGCGGCAAGGTGGAGCTGCTGGTGGAACGGGTGACGGACGAGTGCGAGGCGCTGGCGTTCATCCGCGCGAGCCATGCGCCCAAACCCGGGTCGGCGATTCTGCTGGACGACGGCACGACGCTGGACGTGCTGGCGCGGCAGGACGATCTGACGCGGCTGCGCTTTGCGCGCCCGGTGCTTGATGTGCTCGACGCGCTGGGCCGCCTGCCGCTGCCGCCGTATATCGAACACGACCCCACGGCGGACGATGAGGCGCGCTACCAGACGGTGTATGCGAACGCACCCGGCGCGGTGGCGGCACCCACCGCCGGGCTGCATTTCGACGAGGCGATGCTGGCGACGCTGGCGACGCAGGGCATCGCCACGGCGCGGGTCACGCTGCATGTCGGAGCCGGCACGTTTCAGCCAGTGCGGGTGGACGCGGTGGCCGACCATGTGATGCACAGCGAGCGCTACACGATTCCGCAGGCGACGGTGGACGCGATTGTCGCGACCCGCGCGCGCGGTGGCCGCGTGGTGGCGGTGGGCACAACCAGCCTGCGCGCACTGGAAGCGGCGGCGCAGGCGGGTGAGTTGCAGAGCGGGTCAGCCGAGACCGATATTTTCATCACGCCGGGCTACCGTTTCCGGATGGTTGATGCGCTGATCACCAATTTCCATCTGCCGAAGTCCACGCTGCTGATGCTGGTGTCGGCGTTTGCCGGCTACGACGTGATCCGCGCGGCGTATGCCCACGCCATACAAAACCGCTACCGCTTTTTCAGCTATGGCGACGCGATGCTGCTGGAGACCCCTGCCCCATGAAATTCGAACTTCTCGCCACCGACGGCGGCGCGCGGCGCGGCCAGCTCACGCTCGCCCACGGCACGATCCAGACGCCGGTGTTCATGCCGGTGGGCACCTACGGCACGGTGAAGGCAATGTCGCCCACCGAACTCACCAGCATCGGCTTCGAGATGCTGCTGTCCAACACCTTTCACCTGTGGCTGCGGCCGGGGCTGGAGGTGATCGAGGCGTTCGGCGGGCTGCATCGCTTCATGGGCTGGGAGCGGCCCATCCTCACCGATTCGGGCGGGTTCCAGGTATTCAGCCTCGGCAAGCTCAGGAAGATCACCGAGGAAGGCGTGAAATTCGCTTCGCCGATCAACGGCGACAAGTTGTTTCTCACGCCCGAAATCTCGATGCAGATACAGCGCACGCTCAATTCCGACATCGTGATGATCTTCGACGAATGCACGCCCTACCCCGCCACCGAGCGGGAGGCGGCTGACTCGATGCGGATGAGCCTGCGCTGGGCAGCGCGCTCGAAAGCGGCGCACGCGGGCAACCCCAACGCGCTGTACGGCATTGTGCAGGGCGGCATGTTCGAAGCGCTGCGCGACGAATCAGCGCGCGAACTGATCGCCATGGACTTCGACGGCTACGCCATCGGCGGCCTGTCGGTGGGCGAGCCCAAGGACGACATGGCGCGCATCCTCGCCCACACCGCGCCGCAGTTGCCTGCTCACAAGCCGCGCTATTTAATGGGGGTGGGCAGACCGTCCGATCTGGTCGCCGCGGTGGCGCAGGGCATCGACCAGTTCGACTGCGTGCTGCCGACGCGCAACGCTCGCCACGGCATCCTGTTCACCCGGCGCGGCGAAATCCGCATCAAGAACGCGCGCTGGAAGCGGGACACCGCGCCCATCGACCCCGAGTGCAGTTGCCACACCTGTACGCATTTTTCACGCGCGTATGTGCATCACCTGATCCGCGCGAATGAAATATTGGGCGCGCGGCTGGCGACGACACACAACCTGCATTACTACTACCAGCTGATGGCCGGGATACGCGCCGCCATCGAAGCCGGGCGTTTTGCCGATTTTGCTGCGGCGTTTCATGTGCAGCAGGCGCTCGGCTGGTAACAGCAATTCATGCAACACACGCAGTAGAATCCCTGACGCGGAGTCGATCAAAAAACCATAACCGACCAGCCATCAGGGAATACCCATGTCCGACAACAAGCATTACCCCATGCAGTTCACCGGTGCCGGTGGCGAGTATTTCGTCATCTGGATCGTCAATATCGCGCTCACGCTGGTCACGCTGGGCATTTATTCGGCGTGGGCCAAGGTGCGCACGCTGCGCTGGTTTTACGGCCACACCGTGCTTGACGGCCAGACCTTTTCTTACCTGGCCACCCCCATGCAGATCCTCAAGGGGCGGCTGATAGCGCTGGTCGCACTGGTGGCGTACTACGCCGTGTCGATACTTGCGCCGCTGTTTTCGCTGGTGCTGATCGCGGCCTTCTTCATTGCGCTGCCGTGGATTGTGGTCGCTAGCCTGCGCTTTCACGCGCGCATGAGTGCGTACCGCGGCCTGCGTTTCGATTTCACCGGCACGGTGGGCGAGGCGGCACGCATCTATATCGGCCTGCAACTGTTGATGATTCCCACGCTGGGGCTGATCCTGCCGTATCTGGCGTATCGCCAGGTGAAATTCATGGCCGAACATTCGGTGTACGGGCAGACGCGCGCCGCCTGGCGCGGTTCGCTCAAGCCGTTCTGGGGGGTGTATCTGCTGGCGCTGGGCCTGTTGCTGCTGCCCTTCGGGCTGATGGGCTATGGCTTCTACGCGGCTTTCCAGTTGAAGTCGGCCGGGATGCCGGAAGAACAGGCTTTTGCTGCGGTGGGGATGTTTATCGGCTTGGGATTGCTCCTCATCTACCTGATGATCCCCATCGTCAGCGCGCTCATCATGGCGCGCACCGCCAACCTGTTCTACAACCCCACGGCGCTGGGCCCGGTCGGTTTCGTATCGAATCAGCGAGCGCGCGACCTGATCTGGATTTACCTCACCAATCTGCTCCTGATCGCACTCACGCTCGGCATTTTCATCCCCTGGGCCAAGGTGCGGCTGGCGCGTTATCGCGCCGGTCATCTGGTTGTCACCGGGCCGGACGATCTCGGCCAGTTCATCGCTGGCCAGCAGCAGGGCAGCAGTGCGACGGGCGCGGAAATGGCCGACATTTTCGATCTCAACATCGGCCTGACTTGATCACGGGATGATCCGTTTTTCCGGCGACTATTTCGACGGGCAAAGCTCGCGCGCGCATCCGGTCACCGCGACCTTTGCCGACGGCCAGCTGCAGATCGAAGGCGAGTCGATTGCGCTGACCGTCGCACGGGCGCAGGTTGAGGTCGTGCCGCCCGCAGGCACGGCGCGCGGGGTGATCCATCTGCCCGGGCATCAGGAACTGCACAGCAGCGATCACGTGGCACTCGCCGAACTGGCGAAGCTGGGGCCGGGTTCCAGTCCGGAACGCTGGGCACGGGTGCTCGAAGGCCGCGTGATTTATGCGCTGGGCGCATTGGTGCTATCGGTGCTGATCCTGTTTGCCGGGCTGCGCTGGGGGGTGCCTGCGGGCGCGTTGCTGGCTTCACGCACGCTACCCGACAGCGTCGATCGCCACATCGGCGAGCAGTCACTGCGGCTGATGGAAAAAGTCAGCCTCGAACCCAGCACCCTGCCCGCCGCGCGCCAGCGCGCGATCAGCCAGCGGCTGGCCGCGCTGTGCCAGCAGCGGACCACGCACACGCCCTGCCCCACCTACCGCCTGCTGTTTCGCGACAGCAAACTGTTCGGCCCCAACGCGCTGGCGCTGCCCGGCGGCACCGTCATCGTCACCGACGCGCTGGTCAAGCTGGCCCAACACGATGACGAGGTGCTGGCGGTGATCGCCCACGAGCTGGGCCATGTACAGCAACGCCACAGCCTGCGGCTGGCGCTGCAAAGCATCGGCGCCGGGGTGATCCTGGTGGCGGTGACGGGTGATATCGGCAGCGTCACCGACATCGCCGCCGGCCTGCCCAGCCTGTTGCTGCAAAACGGCTATTCGCGCGACATGGAACGCGAGGCCGATGCCTACGCGCTGGCTTGGCTCGACACCGCCTGTATCCCGCCGCGCCGCTTTGCCGACCTGCTCGGGCGGATCGACCAAGACGCCTCGGACACCCATCTGATGAGCAGCCACCCTGGCACGCGCGAGCGCATCCAGCCCTTCCAGCGCCCCGCCGCCTGCCCCTGAAGCCGGTCATCCGGGCGTGTTAGAATCCGGGGGCTTTTTATTCCCCACCCAACCGATCCGACACCATGATTTCTCTTGCACACGCACAAGCCGCCGCGCCCGCTGCCTCGGCGGGCCTGGCCCAGTTCCTGCCGCTCATCATCATCTTCATCCTGTTCTGGTTCATGCTCATCCGCCCGCAGATGAAGCGCGCCAAGGAACAGAAGAAAATGCTGTCTGAACTTGCCAAGGGCGATGAAGTCATCACCGCCAGCGGCCAGCTCGGCAAGGTTTCCAAAATTGGCGAGCAGTACATCGCGCTGGAAATCGCCGACGGCGTGATCACCCAGGTGCAGAAATCCTCGGTGCAAACGCTGCTGCCCAAGGGCACCATCAAAGGCTTGTGAAGCGTGAGGGGTGAAGGGTGAGGGGTGAGGTAAAACCCCAAGCCTGACACTAACGCCTAACGCCTAACGCCTCTCCCCTAACGCCTGGCCATTTAAAGAAATGAACCGCTATCCAACCTGGAAATATGTGCTGATCGGCATTCTGCTGTTGGCCGGTTTCATCTACACCCTGCCGAATTTTTTCGGTGAAACGCCCGCCGTTCAGGTCTCGCCCGTGCGCGCGGCCGAAAAAGCCGACACCGCCCTGCTGCAACGCGCCGAAGCCACGCTGAAAGCCGCCAGCATCCCCTACACCCGGCTGGAGCTGGTGGGCAATTCGATCAAGGTGCGCTTCACCAGCACCGACCTGCAGATCAAGGCCAAGGATGTGCTGCAATCCAGTCTCGGCGATGGCTATACCGTGGCGCTCAATCTGGTGTCGGCGTCGCCGGTATGGCTGTCGTCGATACCGGTGGTGCCGGCCGAACCGATGTATCTGGGACTGGATTTGCGCGGCGGGGTGCATTTCCTGCTGGAAGTGGACATGAAGGCGGCGCTGGACAAGGAAGCGATCCGCTACCAGAACGATTTCCGTACCGAACTGCGCAGCGACAAGATCCGGTATGGCCGGATCAGCCGCGAAGGCAATGCCGTCACTGTGCATTTCGCCACGCGTGACCAGCGCGACGCTGCCGTCAACAAGCTGGGCTCATTGTTCGGCGATCTGCTGATTGCAGTGGCAGACCAGGCCGAAGGTTTTACCCTCACCGCACGTTTGCGCCCCGAAGCCGAAAAGCGGGTGCAGTCCGACGCGCTGCAGCAAAACATCACCACGCTGCGCAACCGGGTCAATGAACTCGGCGTGTCCGAGCCGGTGATCCAGCAGCAGGGCACGAGCCGCATTGTGGTGCAGTTGCCGGGTGTGCAGGACACCGCCAAGGCGAAAGACATACTGGGCCGCACCGCCACCCTCGAAGTGCGCATGGTGGACGAGCGCCCGCTGTCGGGCACCGACGCGCAACCGGTTGCGCCGGTTGGCGGCGACATTTTCCCAGACAGCTCGAATGGATCGCCGGTACTGGTGAAGCAGGAGGTGGTGTTGAGCGGCGACCATTTCACCAGCGCACGCTCGACCTTCGACCAGAACAATCAGCCCGCCGTGTCGGTCAATCTCGACGCCGTGGGCGGACGCATCATGCGTGACATCACGCGTGAAAATCTCGGCAAGTTCATGGCGATTCTGCTGTTTGATCGCGGCCAGGGCGAAGCGATTTCGGTCGCACGGATTCAGGGCGAATTCAGCAACAGCTTCCAGATCACCGGCCAGTTTTCCAGCGAGGAAACCGCCAACCTGGCGCTGCTGATACGCGCCGGGGCGCTGGCCGCGCCGATGCAGATCATCGAGGAACGCACCGTCGGCCCGAGCATGGGCGCGGAGAATATCGAAAAGGGGTTCCACTCCAATTTGTGGGGCTTTCTGGCGGTGGTGGTGTTCATGTCGATCTACTACCGCATTTTCGGTTTGTTCTCGTCGGTCGCGCTCGCCATCAACGGCTTCTTCCTGATTGCCCTGCTGTCGATGCTGCAGGCCACGCTGACGCTACCCGGCATGGCGGCGATAGCGCTGACACTCGGCATGGCGATTGACGCCAACGTGCTGATCAACGAACGCATCCGCGAAGAACTGCGCAATGGCGCCACGCCGCAGGCCGCCATCCACGCCGGCTACGACCGTGCCTGGGGCACCATTCTGGATTCCAACCTCACCACGCTGATTGCCGGTCTGTCGCTGTTCTGGCTGGGCTCCGGGCCGGTGCGCGGGTTTGCCGTGGTGCTGTGTCTGGGCATCATCACTTCCATGTTCAGCGCGGTCACCGTATCACGCGCCATGGTCAACCTCACCTACGGTCGCAAGTCGCGGCTGGCCAAAGTTTCGATTTAAGGGCGCGCCATGCTGGAACTCTTCCCCTTCAAAAAAACCATCCCCTTCATGAGCTGGGGGAAAGTGACCACGGCGATTTCGCTGCTCACGTTCGTTTTTTCGCTCTGGGCGCTGTGGCATCACGGCCTCAATCTGGGCGTGGATTTCACCGGCGGCACGCTGATTGAAATCCGCACCGAGCAGACGGCTGACCTCGACCGCATCCGCACCACACTGGAAAAAACCGGCCTGCCCGAAGTCTCGGTGCAGAATTTCGGCACCAGCCGCGATGTGCTGATCCGCCTGCCGGCCAAAGGCGGTGCGACGGCGGCGCAGACCAGCGATAAGGTCATGCTGGCGCTGAATGCGGTTGACCCGACGATCAAGCTGCGGCGGGTTGATTTTGTCGGCCCGCAGGTCGGCAAGGAGCTCTACGATTCCGGCGCGCTCGCCCTGCTGGTCGTGTCGTTCGGCATCATGGCCTACCTGTCGATTCGCTTTGAATGGCGCTTTGCTGTTGCGGGGATGCTCGCCAACCTGCACGACATCATCATCATCCTCGGCCTGTTCGCGTTCTTTCGCTGGGAGTTCACGCTGACCGTACTGGCCGGGGTGCTGGCGGTACTGGGCTATTCGGTCAACGAATCGGTCGTCGTGTTCGACCGGATTCGCGAAAACATTCGCAAAATGCGCGGCGCCACCATCCCGCACATCATCGACGACGCCATCACCCGCACCATGAGCCGCACCATCATCACTCATGGCTCGACCCAGATCATGGTGCTGTCGATGCTGTTTTTCGGCGGCGAAGCGCTGCACAACTTTGCGCTGGCACTCACCATCGGCATTCTGTTCGGCATCTATTCGTCGGTGCTGGTCGCCAGCCCACTGCTGCTGATGTTCGGGATCAAGCGCGAGCACTTCACCAAGCCGGTGGTCAAGAAAGAAGAAGCCGTCGTATGAACCGGCAGTCCGCGGCCTGCACGCAGCGTGACCACTGATGCTGCATAGCTTCATCGACTGGATACTCGCCACGGTTCAGGACTGGGGCTATACCGGCATCTTCGTCCTGATGGCGCTGGAATCCACCGTGCTGCCGGTACCGAGCGAGCTCGTGCTGATACCCGCAGGCTATCTCGCGCATCAGGGCGAAATGAACTTCTGGCTCATTGTGCTCGCCTCCACCGTCGGCAGCCTGGTCGGCGCATCGTTCAACTACGGGGTGGCGATGTGGGTGGGACGGCCTTTTCTCGAACGCTGGGGGCGGTATTTTTTCGTACGTCCCCAGCTGCTGCACAAAACCGATGTGTTCTTTGCCCGGCACGGTGCCGTCTCCACCTTCACCGGCCGCCTCATTCCCGGCATCCGCCACCTCATTTCCATCCCCGCCGGACTCACCCGCATGAACCCCGGCACATTCGCCTTTTACACCCTGCTGGGTGCCGGCCTGTGGTCGCTGATCCTCACCCTGTTCGGCTATTTCCTCGGCGGCAACCAAGCCCTCATCAAGCAATACCAGCATCACATCACCTTCGGCGTGATCGCGTTTGTGGTGCTCATCATCGTCGGGTATGTGGTGTGGCAGCGGCGTAAGTAACGCATCCTGCCGGTCTGGTCATGCGCCGCTAAGGGCTCTATCTAAAACCTCTCACCACAGAGGCACGGAGGCACTGAGAAAAGCCGAAAAAATGTGGGTCGCTCAACCGGCTTACGCCCATCAGCTAATACGGGGCATCGCCACAACGTCTGTTTTTCCTCTGTGTTTCTGTGCCTCTGTGGTTCAACTGCTTTTTTCAGGTTTATAGAACTGCCCTTCTGCTCAATAACCGGCCTGCCCATGTCCCCCACTGAACATTTCATCCCCGGCAAGGACGCTTCGCTCGAAGCCTCCATCGCCACCCTGCAGGCCCGGCTCGAAGCCATCGGGTTTCATATCGAGGAACGCTCCTGGCTCAATCCGGTGGAAGGCGTGTGGTCGGTGCATATCCGCGACCGCGACTGTCCGCTGCTGTTCACCAACGGCAAGGGGGCTACGGAACTGGCGGCACGGGCCAGTGCACTGGGCGAATACTTCGAGCGGCTTTCGACCAACTATTTCTGGACGCATTTTTATCTCGGCGACACCCTCGCCCGCCGCGCCTGGGTGCATCACCCCGACGAACGCTGGTTCAGGGTGGACGGCGACACCTGGCCCGAAGCCCTGCTCACGCCCGAGTTGCAAAGCTTCTACAACCCCGACGGCCGGGTGCGTGCCGACCAGCTGATCGACCTGAATTCCGGCAATGCTGAACGCGGCATTTGCGCGATTCCCTATCAGCGGCTGCGCGACGGGGTCACCGCCTATTTTCCGGTCAACCTCATCGGCAATTTATATGTCAGCAACGGCATGTCGGCCGGCAACACGCTGATGGAAGCGCGCACCCAGGCGCTGGCCGAGATTTTCGAACGCCACATCAAATTCCGCATCATCGAAGAAGGGCTGTGCCTGCCCGACGTGCCCGAAGCGGTGATCAACCGCTACCCGGCTATCGCAGCGGGTATCCGCGGCCTGCGTGCGGCAGGCTTCGGCATCGTGGTGAAAGACGCCTCGCTCGGCGGCCGCTATCCGGTGATGAATGTCACCTTGCTGCATCCGCAGGATCAGGGCTGCTTCGCCAGCTTTGGTGCACATCCGCGCTTTGAGGTGGCGCTGGAGCGCGCACTGACCGAACTGCTGCAGGGGCGCGCGCTCGATGCACTGGCCGGGTTTCCGGCACCGGGTTTCGACCAGGCCGAAATTGCCGACCCGCAGAATCTGGAAATTCATTTCGTCGATTCCAGCGGCGTGATCTCGTGGAATTTTCTGCGTGACACGCCCGACTACGAATTCGTGGACTGGAATTTCGGCACCACCACGGATGAGGATTACCAGTGGTCGATTGACGCACTGCATGGCGAAGGCCGCGATCTTTACATTGCAGACTTCACCCATCTCGGCGTCTATGCCTGCCGCATCCTGGTACCCGGCGTCTCGGAAATTTATCCGGTCGAAGAACTCGAATTCGAAAACAACAGCGTCGGCAACCTGATCCGCCCGGCGCTGGCGCGTCTGCCCGATCTTACCGACGACGAATGTGCCGAATTGCTGGATTTAATGACCGATCTGGAACTGGCCGACGACCGCCTGGTGACGGTGCTGATCGGCCTGGCACCCGACGCGGGCTCAGCCTGGACGGACATCCGTGTCGGCGAGCTGAAATTATTGCTGGCACTGGCGCTGGGTGACGACGAGGCGATTCTGGAAGGCTGTCGCTGGATTGCGCAATACGGCCAGCGCAGCGAGGCGCGGCTGAAGGTGTATCGCTGTATTGCCGACCTGGCGCAGCTGGACGCGCCGAGCCGATACGAAACGGCGCTTGAACTGATGTATGGCCGCGAAACGCTCGATCAGGCGTTTGCGCTGTTCAATCAGGATGAACGGTTTTTCGGGCTGACCGCACTGGGCAGCAACTTTGAAGGCAGTGTCATCCACCAGCGCCTGCTGGAGGCGTATCGAAAGGTGCGCCCCGACTGATTCCGATTCCAGACCCATCCTGGCTTTGTCGCCTTCGCCTGGTCGTGCTTCAGCACTGTCTGCGGCTCGGCTTCGCGCCATGATGGGTTTGGAATCGGAATGCGATCAGTCAACCCACCGTCACCGTCACCCCCGAGCCGGACTCCAGCGTGCCGATGACCGCCGCCTCCACAAACCCGTGGCGCTGGAAAACGTCCCGCACCGCGGCCAGCGTGTCCGGCGCGCAGCTCACCAGCAGCCCGCCGCTGGTTTGCGGATCGGTAAGGATGGCCTGTTGCCAGCTGTCGAGCCTGTCCAGCTGCGCTTCATGACCATAGCTCGCCCAGTTGCGCTGGCTGGCGCCGGTAATGTGGCCGGCCTGTGCCAGCCCGGCCACCCCCGGCAACAGCGGCAGTCTGGCCATTTCGACCCGTGCTGCCAGACCGGACGCGCGGGTGATTTCGAGCAGATGCCCCAGCAGGCCGAAGCCGGTGATATCGGTCAGCGCATGCACCCCGTCGAGCAGGGCGAGAGCGGGGCCGGGCGTATTGAGCTGGGTGGTGGCCGCGATCATGGCGCGGTATTGCGCATCATCGAGCGCGCCTTTTTTCAGCGCGGCGCTGTAGAGGCCCACCCCCAGCGGCTTGCCCAGCACCAGCACGTCGCCTGCCTGGCCACCGGCATTTTTTCTGACGCGATCAGGGTGCACCACGCCGATCCCGACCAGCCCGTATATCGGCTCGGAGGCGTCGATGGAATGCCCGCCTGCGATGGGGATGCCCGCCGCCCGGCATACCGATTCTCCGCCCGCCAGTATGCTGCGGATAACCTCGCTGGGCAGTTTGTTGATGGGCATCCCGACGATGGCCAGTGCAAACAGCGGTTTCCCGCCCATGGCATACACGTCGGACAGGGCATTGGTCGCGGCAATGCGCCCGAACTCATACGGGTCGTCCACGATCGGCATGAAAAAATCGGTCGTGGCCACAATGGCCTGACTGTCGTTGAGCCGGTAGACCGCCGCATCGTCGCCATGCTCGATGCCCACCAGCAGGTCGGGACACGCCGCTGCCAGATGCGACGCGAACGGTGTATCGGCGAGGATCTCGCGCAGCACTGCCGGAGCGATCTTGCAGCCGCAGCCGCCGCCGTGCGAAAACTGCGTCAGGCGGACGGGCGTATCCAGGGGCATATCCGGGTCGGGATGATTCATCGTTTACCTGCGCTTCGAATGAAAAGGACGCCTACAATCCGCAGGCCGACGTGGCTATATAACATGAACCCGCCCCGCCCATGAAAATCCCCAAACGCCTCGAACCCCTGCTGGAAGACGGCCTCATCGACAGCGTGGTGCGGCAGTTGATGAGCGGCAAGGAAGCCATGGTGTTCGTCGTGCGCTGCGGCGACGATATCCGCTGCGCCAAAGTCTACAAGGAAGCCAACAAGCGCAGTTTTCGCCAGGCCGTCGATTACACCGAAAACCGCAAAACCAAGAACAGCCGTCAGGCACGCGCCATGGCCAAAGGCAGCAAATTTGGCCGCCAGAAACAGGAAGAAGCCTGGCAGAGCGCCGAAGTCGATGCGCTCTACCGGCTGGCGGCTGCGGGCGTGCGCGTCCCCACCCCGTACAACTTCCACGAAGGCGTACTGCTGATGGAACTGGTGGCCGACGCCGACGGTAACGCCGCGCCCCGGCTCAACGACGTTACCTTCACTGAAGCCGAAGCCCTCGCCCATCACCACACCCTGATCCGCGAAGTCGTGCGGATGCTGTGCGCGGGCATCATCCACGGCGACCTGTCCGAATTCAACATCCTCATCGCCGCCGATGGCCCGGTCATCATCGACCTGCCCCAGGCGGTGGACGCTGCGGGCAACAACCACGCACACGCCATGCTGGCGCGTGACGTGAATAACCTGCGCAGCTATTTCGGCCAATTCGCACCGTCGCTGCTGGCGACGCAGTACGCCGAGGAAATCTGGGCGCTGTACGAACACGGAAACCTCAACCTCGATGTTCAGCTGACCGGCGTATTCGCGGGCAGCCAGCTGCCGGTCGATCTGGAGAGTGTGATGCGGGAGATTGAGGACGCACGCGAAGCCGAAGCCGCGCGCCTGCTGCGCTTGCAGGAGTTGGAATAAGCCGCTGAACCACGGAGACACAGAGAACAACCGGGCGTGATCGACATGCGCCGGGTCAGGCAGAACACTCCCCCGGAACATGCTTCACGCAGGCAATCAGGCCATCGGTCAGCCACACATGCAGATACCGCGCGATCAGGGACTGCGCCGCCTCGCCGGTTTCGGCAAGCTGCTGGCACACTGCGGCAAAGCGCGCGCCCCGGCGCACCGCATCCAGCGCACGGAATTCCGTTGCATCCAGCGTGCGGAAATGAGGCTGCCAACCCTGCCGCCACACACACAGCCAGGCCGGGGCATCCAGGCTGCATGCGCCGGGCGGAGCAAGGCCCTGATCGAGCGCGCCCCAGATGGCCGGGGTATTGAAGTGCAGCGGCCATAATTTCAGCGTCGGGACTAGCTGGAAGCCCAGCGTTTCCCAGTCGCCCGGCGTCAGCGTGGTCAGCGCATCCAGGCCCATCACGCTTGCATCGGGCCCGTCGAAAGTCTGGCGCAGCTGCCAGTCCATGAGTGCCAGTTCGGCAATATCGGGGTCGTCCGGAAAACGTATCGTCAGCCACTCGGGCAGTGCCGCGCCGTAGTCGCGCAGGCTGCGGTGGGTCGGTGGATGCGATTCGATATACGCCAGCGCACACGCGTCGAATGTCGCATCGCCCAGATAGGTCCAGGTTTTTTCGTAGCTGTCGCGCAGCGTATCGGCCAAGCGTACGCGATACGCATTGTGATAAATCCCCAGACGCTGCGCCACACTGATCCGCCCGCCAGTCTGGATACGCGGCGTGATGCGGTCACCTGCGTCCAGCAGATAATCGTGCAGGTCGCACTGCACGGCGGTGAGAGGTGCGCTCATGCCACCGCCCGTGTTTCGGACGCGGCCCGGGCCGCGATTGCGCGCGCACGATCCAGTTCGGCGAGCAACTCGGCCAGCGGCGGAATATGGTCGTCGCGTTCGATCATTGCCGCCACCTCGCCGAACTGACGGCAGGCGTCGGCGTACAGCGCCCACACCGCTTCGCACACCGGGTGGTCATGGGTATCGACGATGTAATCGCCGTGGTCATGGTGACCAGCCAGATGAATCTGCTGCACCCGATTCGCGGGCATCGCCCGCAGATAGTCGCGCGCGTCGTAGCCGTGGTTGACGCTGCTGACATAAATATTGTTCACGTCGAGCAGCAGCAGGCAGTCGGCTTCTTCGGCCACGGCGCGCACGAAATCCCACTCCGGCATGACCGAATCGGCAAACTCCAGATAGCTCGACACGTTTTCCAGCAGGATGCGTTCGCCCAACAGGTCCTGCACCTGACGCACGTGCGCCACCACCAGCTTCAGTGCCTCCTCGCTGTATGGCAACGGCAGCAGGTCGTGGCTGTTTTTGCCCGCCACGCCAGTCCAGCACAGATGATCCGACACCCATAGTGGTTCGACACGCCGGTGCAACTGCTTCAGCTGGGCCAGATAGGCGCGATCCAGCGGGTCGGTCGAGCCGATTGATAGCGACACGCCGTGCAGCGCCACCGGGTAGTCGGCGCGTATGGCGTCCAGCATCGCCAGCGGCTTGCCGCCCGGCACCATATAGTTTTCGGAGATGAGCTCGAGCCAGTCCACCGGCTGGCGACAGTCGAGAAAATCGGCGTAATGGTCGGGGCGCAGCCCCAGACCAAATCCGGGTGAGGGTGTTTTCATGGCATATGAACCGTTGTGGTGTGCGCCCGCTTGCAGACGCGCACCACAACCCCGGCCGATGCCGGCGTTGCCTGCTGCCTTACTTCGCTTTCAGGTCGGCAATCACGCCGCCTTTTTCCAGGCAGGCACCGGCAGCCATGCCTTTAAAGCCGTGGCCGCCACACGCGTTCTGGCCCTTGCAGCTGTGCTCGGCGGTTTTGCAGTCGCTGTTGCCTTTGCACGAATGCACACCGTAGCAATGCACCTTGTCGCTGGCGGCAACCGCCATGCCGCTGCTGCCAGCGGGATTGGATGCGGCTTGAGCCGCGAAGGAAAACGCCATCAGGGCGGCGGCTGACGCAAGCGATGCGCCTTTGGAAATATGGGACATGTAACACTCCTTGAACAATTGATTGGACTTGATCGCATTCGGTGAATGCGAAACCCAGGCGCGCCGCGTTATCATCCTGCCAGGTCGGCGAACCAGACTGCTAGTCGCCACACCCCGCGTTTCCTTACAGCCGACCCGCACATTTTTTGTCAGGACAGACTGCCATGAAACAGATCATTTCCACCCCCCATGCACCTGCTGCCATTGGCACCTATTCGCAGGCCGTACGCGTCAACGACACGGTGTACCTGTCCGGTCAGATCGGCCTCGATCCCGCATCGATGCAGTTGGTGGACGGCATCGACGCGCAAATACACCAGGTATTCAGGAATCTGGCCGCCGTCGCCGCGGCGGCCGGCGGCACGCTGGCCGACGTGGTCAAACTCAACGTCTTCCTCACCGATCTTGTCCACTTTCCCAAGGTCAGCGAAATCATGGCGCAGTATTTCAGCGAGCCCTACCCGGCGCGCGCGGCCGTCGGCGTCGCGGCGCTGCCGCGCGGCGCCCTGGTCGAAGCCGACGCGGTGATGGTCCTCGGCTAACCCGCGCTTGAAACCGGCGTCGCCGTTTTCCTTCCCCGTCAGCCCGGCGCTCGCCGCCAAACTCGCCAAACTCGGTCTTGCCCGCGACGCCGATCTGGTGCTGCACGTGCCGCTGCGCTGGGAAGACGAGACCCGGCTGACGCCGATCCGCGAGCTGCTGCCGGGCGCAAGCGCGCAGGTGCAGGCGACGGTCCGGGACGCCGCCATCGCCTACCGCCCGCGTCGCATGTTGACGCTGACGGTGGAAGATGCCCATGGCGGCGTGCTCGGCATCCGCTTCCTGCATTTTTATCCCAGCCACAGCAAGCTGTTTCAGCCGGGCGAAACCTTCCGCTTCATCGGCGAAGTGCGCGGCGGCTTTCTCGGACTGGAGATGGTGCATCCGCGCTTCGTCAAGGCGGGCGACGACACGCCGCTTCCGAGCGGGCTGACGCCGGTTTACCCCACCACCGCCGGACTGGGTCAGGCGAGCTTGCGCAAAGTCATCGCCCGCGCGCTGGAAGCCCCCATCGAAGACACCCTGCCCGCCGACTGGCTGGGCAAACTGCAACTGCCGGCACTCGATACCAGCATCCGCACCCTGCACCAGCCGCCCGCCGACGCCGCGCTGGCCGAGCTGGATGCGCACCGCCATCCCGCCTGGCAACGCCTCGCATTCGACGAACTGCTGGCGCAGCAGCTGTCGCTGGCCGCCGCGCGCGCGCAGCGGCGCACCCTGACCACGCAGCCCCTGCCCGCGCAGCAGCGGCTGACCGCCGCGTTTCTCGGCGCGCTGCCGTTCGCCCTCACCGCCGCGCAGCAACGCGTCTGGCATGAAATCAGCGGCGACCTCGCGCAGGCGCACCCGATGCGGCGCCTGCTGCAGGGCGACGTCGGCAGCGGCAAAACCGTGGTTGCCGCGCTGGCGTGCCTGCAGGCAGTCGAAAACAGCTTGCAGGCCGCGTTCATGGCGCCCACCGAAATCCTCGCCGAACAGCACGCGAAGAAGCTCACGCCGCTGTTCGAATCGCTCGGCCTCACCTGCGCCTGGATCTCCGGCAGCCAGCGCAAATCGGCGCGCACCGCTGCCTGGCAGGCGGTGGCCGCGGGCGAAGCCGACGTCGTGTTCGGCACCCATGCGCTGTTTCAGGAAGCCGGCAGCTTCAACAAGCTGGGGCTGGTGGTGGTCGACGAGCAGCATCGCTTCGGCGTCGGCCAGCGGCTGGCCCTGATGCAAAAAGGCAGCGAGCCGCACCAGTTGATGATGAGCGCGACGCCGATTCCGCGCACCCTGGCGATGAGCTTTTTCGCCGACCTCGACGTCTCCACCCTCGACGAACTACCGCCCGGCCGCACCCCCATCGTCACCAAACTGGTGAGTTCGGCGCGGCGCGACGACGTGCTCGCGCGCGTGCGCGAAGCCTGCCTCGAAGGCGGCCAGACCTACTGGGTGTGCCCGCTGATCGAGGAATCGGAAACCCTGCAACTGCAAACCGCCGAAGACACCCACGCCGCGCTGACCGCGCAACTGCCCGAACTCAACATCGGGCTCGTCCACGGCCGCCTCAAACCCGCCGACAAGCAGGCGGTGATGGCGGAATTCCAGTCCGGGGCGATCCACCTGCTAGTCGCCACCACCGTCATCGAAGTCGGCGTCGATGTGCCCAACGCCGGGCTGATGGTGATCGAACACGCCGAGCGCATGGGGCTGGCGCAACTGCACCAGCTGCGCGGCCGCGTCGGGCGCGGCAGCCACGAATCGGTCTGCGTGCTGCTGTATGAGACGCCCTTGTCGGAACTGGCGAGGGCGCGATTGAAAGTGATTTTCGAATCGACCGACGGCTTTGAAATCGCGCGGCAGGATTTGCAATTGCGCGGGCCGGGGGAATTATTGGGGCACCGGCAGAGTGGGCTGCCGATGCTGCGGTTTGCTGATCTGGAGCGGGATGTCGCGTTGCTGGAGCGGGCGCGTGATTATGCGCAGCGTTGTCTGGCATCGCATCCGGAGATTGCGGCGCGGCATATTGAGCGGTGGCTGGGGGGGCGGGAGGGGTTGGCGGGAAGTTGAGGGGTTTATGCTGTGCTGGTGACTGTTGGCCGGGGGTAGCCCGGCGGCTAGTTACTTTCTTTTGCTTCGCCAAAAGAAAGTAACCAAAGAAAAGGCGACCCCGCTCATCCCCGAAACCCCGGAAATCGAGCCTGTCGGGTGGGCGGCAAAGAACTCGTTCTTCTTTTGCTGTTTTGATTTGATTTTTGTGAGAAGAACTTCAGACACCTTTGCCGCTGATCCACCCGCCAGACTCAATTTCCGGCGGGGCTGAGAGGGGAGGAAAGTCAAAACCAGGGCGGTGATGACTGGGCGAATTGAGTATTTGCACCGATTGAAATTGTGTTGTATAAACAGGTCACGTGACCTTGTTTATTTCATATTACCAGTTTTAGCAGAGGACCGATAATGAATAAAGCGCTTGCACACAAAGCAGTAAAAGATTTGGAAATATTTGAGGCCACTCATAGAGGCATATTGGACCTTGCTGGCGTCAGCGTTCCCTGTGCGGTACTCAGCAATAAAAAAAGGGTGATTTCACAAACAGGATTGTTTGATGCATTCGATAGGCCACGCAAGGGTGAAAAACGGCAGGAGGGACTCCCCTCAATAATTGGAGCAAATAATTTACTTGCATTTGTAACGGATGAACTCAGAGAAAAAAGCGTTGCACTTCCATACGTACACACAAATGGCCGACTTGCGTATGGCTACGACGCTGAATTAGTCCCATTGGTAGCAGAGCTTTACCTTATTGCGAGCGAAAGCGATCCTTCACCACTCATTGATTCTCAATTTAAGATTGTTCAGCGAGCACAAATTCTGGTTCGGTCGTTAGCGAAAGTTGGTATCGCTGCTCTGATCGACGAAGCCACAGGCTATCAATACGACAGAGAGAAAGATGATTTACAGAAATTACTTAAGGCCTACGTCGCTGAAGATTATTTGAAATGGCAGGCGAGATTTCCACGTAAGTACTATCAAGAAGTATTTCGTCTCTACGGATTGCCCTATAACCCGCATTCTTTGAAGCGGCCCCAATATATCGGGCATTTTACGAACACATTTGTGTATAAGCAGCTTCCAAAAGGCGTTTTAGATGATCTCAAAAATAAAAACCCTAAAAATCAGGACGGGATACGCAAAAGGAAACACCACCAACACCTAACTGCTGAGATCGGATTGCCGCATTTGGATCGTCACTTAACAAAATTGATTACAGTCATGGAGTTATCTGACAGCAAAGAAGATTTCAGCCGAAATTTCCAAAGAGTATTCGAGAAGACGGAGCAATATCAGTTATTTCCTGAAGATCACATGGACAAAAAATAATGAAGAAACAATCCGGGGGTTAGGTCTTTCATCATCACATTTCCGGCCCGTGAAGTGCGTAATTACTATTGCGCCGGATGTTTGAAGTCCAAGTGATAACTACAATCGCCCAGTCATCACCGTCCTGGTTTTGACCTTCCTCCCCTCTCAGCCACGCCGGAAATTGAGGCTGCCGGGTGGATCAGCGGCAAAGGTGTTTGAGCCCCGCTCACAAAAATTAAATCAACCCAGCAAAAGCGGGGCGAGTTCTTTGACGCCCACCCGGCAGGCTCAATTTCCGGGGTTTCGGGGATGAGCGGGGTCGCCTTTTCTTTGGTTACTTTCTTTTGGCGAAGCAAAAGAAAGTAACTAGCCGCCGGGCTACCCCCGGCCAACGAACCTCACCAAACAACAACTTCAAATCCCCCTCAATCCCCCTTTTCCAAAGGGGGAGGCCTGTTCACTCCAACCCCCACAAACTCACCCCCGGCACATAAGTCAGCACCATCAACCACACCAGCAACAACGCCAGAAACGGCAATGCCGCGCGAAACACGGTAAACACAGGTTTCTGAAAGCGCTGGCTGGCGAGAAAAAGATTGATGCCGACCGGCGGGGTGAGAAAACCGATTTCCAGATTGGCGAGGATGACAATCCCCAGATGCACCGGGTGGATGCCGAAATGCTGGGCGATGGGCAGCAGCATAGGGGTGACGACGACGATGGCGGAAAAAATATCCATCATGCAGCCCACCAGCAGCAGCAGTACATTGAGCCAGACCAGAAATTCGAACGGGCTATCGACATGGATTTTTACCCAGTCGAGCAGCTTCATCGGTAACTGCGCATCGATGAGCAGGTTGGTCAGCCCCATGCTCAGGCCCAGAATGATGAACAGCGTGCCGACGAGAATTGCGCTTTCGTGGCTGACCTTGACCCACGCACGCCAGCCCTTGAGGCTGCGGCTGATGAGCATTTCCAGCACCAGGGCATAGAGCGCAGTGCAGGCCGCCAGCTCGGCCACGCTGAGCACGCCGCCCGCCAGGCCGCCGATCACCAGCACCGGCAACAGCAGATCGCCCAAGCCCGCACGGGTGGCCTGCGCCAGTTCGCGGGCATTAAAAGTCTGGCGCGGGGCGCGGCGTTCGCCCCGCCAGGCGCTGTAGGCTCCCACCATCAACAGCAATAGCAGGGTGGGCAGCAAACCCGCTATGAACAGGTCTTCGATATTGACCTGCGCCACCACGCCATACAGCAGCACCGCCAGACTTGGCGGCAGCAGCAAGCCCATCGAGCCGCCCGCCGTGAGCAAGCCGAGCGAAAAACGCTCGCCATACTGGGCACGTTGCAGCATGGGGTACAACAGCCCGCCCAGCGCCAGGATGGTGACCCCCGATGCGCCGGAAAAAGCGGTGAAGACCATGCAGGAAATCGCCGTGACCCAGGCCATGCCCGCAGGCAGCCAGCCCAGCAGGGCGTTGAAAAAACGCACCAGGCGTGCCGGTGCGCCGCCTTCACCCAGCACCACGCCCGCCAGCACAAACAGGGGAATGGCCACAAGATTGGGCGAGAAAGCCAGGCGCGCGAATTCCACCATCAGCAGCGCAGGGTCGAGCCCGGCGAGATGCACACCGACCAGCGCCCCTGCACCGAGCACGATGAACAGCGGCAGGCCCAGCAGGGCCAGCACCGCCAGCAAGGCAGTCGATGGCCCGCCCATTAATCGACGGCGCGTACCAGCACGGCACGCAACAGGAAATGCAGCGTCAGCAGGCTGAAGGCAAAGGGCAGGATCATGCCGAGTCCGGTCATCAGCAATCCGGTTTCTGCACCGGCCAGCCATTCGCCATACCAGAAGCGCCAGGCAGCAACCGCCAGCAAGGCACACACCCCACTGGACGCCAGATTGAACGGGGTGCCCACCCAGCGCTGCCAGCGCGGACGCTTCGCCAGATTGGCCGGGTCCAGCGACAGATGGCGCTGAGCCGCGACTGCCAGCGCCGCGCCGGGCAGCGCCACCCACATCACCAGATTACGCAGGACCAGATCGCCACCGGGCAGGGTGGCATGAAAGAAATTGCGCCCCACGATGTCGGCCAGCGACAAGGCGAGCATGGCGATGAATGCGGCCATGGCAATCCCCAGTTCCAGTACGGTCAGGCTGTATTCCAGCCGACGGCATACGCGCATCAGCACGCTTATTTTTTCCCGCTGCGGTAGCTGGCCAGCGCAGCCTCAACCTGCTGATTCAGGTCACGCGACAGGTAATTCTTGACCGTCAGTACTTCCACGGTCTTGAGGCTCATGCTGCGCAGCGCCGTGAGATCGGCATCTTCCCATCCCTGCATCGGCTTGGTGGTTCTGGCCAGCACGGCCAGCGCTTTCTGGTCGTCGCGCCGGGTATCGGTGGCAAGGCGTTTACCCAGCTGCACACTGCTGCTTTTGAGCAGCCCCTGCAGATCGGGCGGCAGGCTTGCATAAAACTTGTTCGACACCAGCACCGCGCCGATGCCGGTCGCCATCGGCACAGTGCTCATGTAAGGGGTTTTGCCCGACCACTGCAGGGCAATACTCGCCAGCGGAGTGGCCACCACCGTATCGAGCAAACCGGTGGACAGCGCGGTATAGACCTCGGTGATCGGCAGCGACACCGGCGACCAGCCATTGGCATCAAAAAAAGCCCCGATGAAACGGTCACCCTGCCATTGCCAGATCCGGCGACGGTTCAGTTCTTCCAGATTCGCCAGCGGCTTGGTCGAGAAAAAATGAATGTTGCCCACTTCCATCCAGGCCAGCAGTTCGAACTGGTTTTTGCGAAAACCTGCATCTATCGCGGGCTGGATCGCGGCACGCACATAGTCGGTTTCGGCGTGGTCGCGAAACAGAAAGGGCGCTTCCAGTATCCGCACCGGCGCGTAGATTTCACCGATGCCATGCCCGGTCAGCGCAGCACCCTGCAACTGGCCAAAGCGGATTTTTCGCAGCATGTCGGGCTCATCCCCGGATACGCCGCCGGGATAGAACTTGACGCTGAGCCGCCCCTGGCTGCGGGTCGCCAGGTCTTTGCCCCATGCCTCAAACGCCTTCATCCAGGTTGAGCCCTGAGGCGCGAGCGTGGCAAATTTGAGGACGTGCACTTCGGCCGCCTGCAGGGCACCTGCGCCCAATAGCGTGATTGCCAGCAAGCCTCTGATCAGGAATTTCAAAATAACTGCTCCTCTTGCGCGAGCAGCTTGCCCGCTTTATTTCTGGCTATGGCATTCGCCAGATTCAATTCTGCATTACCCGAATCCGGTGCGTCCTGCACCGCAATCAGCGCAGCATGAAATGCCGCGCGGTCACCCATTTGCCGCAGCAGATACTGTGCGCGATAGACCTCGACCAGCAGCAACTGGTTCTGGTTGATGCGGTTGGCCTGATCGAAATGCTGCGCGGATTTGGCGAAGTCTCCGCCGAACATCGGCGCGCGTCCGCCGTAATACGCGCCGAAGAATATGTGCGCGCCGCCAAAATAATACTGTTCATCCAGCGCCAGCACCCGGCGCATCAGGGCTTCAACCCGGGGCAATTCGGCCAGCCGCTCGGGATCATCCAGCTGGGTTTCGATCCACTTGCCCCAGGCGGAAGCCGTCCAGAACAAGGCGGGCACGGCACGCGCATCGAGCCTGGCCAGGGCGGCATCCAGTTGTTGCGGATCACCCTTCAGCACGGGGGCAGGGATGCCGCTGGCTTCGAGCGCCTGGCGCGCATGTTCGTAGGCACGGCGATACAAACCCGCAGCGCGTTCAGGCGTATCGTCCTCGACGAATCCCAGGGCATAGCCATAAAACCCCATCGCTGCCTGTATCCGGTAATGCGTATTGCCGGGATCCGCCAGCAACAAGGCATCGATCATTTTGAGGTTGGCGGGCAGGCTGGCGCGCGCCAGTTCCAGATCGGCTTCGCGGTTCATCGCCGCCATGCCGCTGTCGATCAGCGGAGCGGCACCGCGCGCCACCAGTTGACTGGTGGAACAGCCCCCCAGCAGGGTCGTTGCAGCCACCAGCCATGCCGCGTGGCGCAGGGTCAATCGGGTCATGCCGCCTCCAGATTTGTCTGTAATTTTATGGCGACATCGTACCATCGCGCACGACAGTGAGCCCGATCTCCGACACATCCTGCACCCGCATTTCCACACGATCCGGCGCTAGCGGCTGCGCTTAGGCATAATGCGGACTTCTGCGATTTGACCTGGCGTTGTGCGTTCTCCTCCTTCTGGCTGGCTGCGGCGGCCGCCTTCCCTGCCTTCCCCCCTGCGCCACTGGCTGTGTGACCGGGGATCGTTAACCCGCCGCCTCAAATCACACTGCCAGCATTTCAGCGTCAGCCTCCAGTGCGCCGCGCTGGGGCGTGCACCGCTCGATGAAACCGCGTTGCTCGGCGTAGGCAGCAGCCAGCACGCCTATCTGCGTGAAGTGCTGCTGCAATGCAATGGCACGCCGGTGGTATTTGCCCACAGCGTGTTGCCGCGCGCCAGTCTGCGCGGCCCATGGAACGGCATCAGCCGTCTGGGCACCCGGCCACTGGGTGAGGCGCTTTTCAGCAATCCGCGCATCCACCGCAACGCGCTGACGATACGCAAGCTCTCCGCGCGCCACCCCCTGTTCCGGCGCATTGCGCGGCTGGATACACCGGGCAGTGTGCCGGCGCATAAAACAGGTGAGACGGCATCGCTTGTGCTGCCCCCCCACATCACGCACCTGTGGGCACGCCGCTCGGTGTTCTGTCTTGCCGGTCGCCCCCTGCTCGTGACGGAGGTTTTTTTGCCTGCTATCGTCGCGCCATGAAGCTGACCGAACGCCTGTCGCTCTACGAAAAACTGATGCGGCTCGACAAGCCCATCGGCATCCTGCTGCTGTTGTGGCCGACCCTCTGGGCG
>JAJXUA010000090.1 GCA_021783275.1 Pseudomonadota bacterium | reverse complement strand
CGAGCGCGAGGGCATCACGCCCAATACCACGGTCAGCAAGTGGGGCAGTTTCATTGATCATCACCATTTCGATCCCAAATTCTTCAGCCTCAGCGAAGAAGAAGCGATCACCATGGATCCGCACCAGCGGGTGTTCCTCACCGCCGCCTGGCAGGCCATCCAGGACAGCGGACTGGTCGGCATTGAAGGCTCGAACATGGGCGTCTTCGTCGGGGCGAGTGGCACCGGTTTCTATCAGCAGCGCGAACTGTCGCGCCTCACCGCGTCGACCCTCACCGGATCGCTGGCCAACCTGGCAGCGGCGCGGGTGTCCAATGCCTTCAATCTCAAAGGCCCTTCGCTGACCGTCGATACCGCGTGTTCGTCGTCGCTGTTCTCGGTCGATATGGCGTGCAAGAGTCTGCTCAACGGCGATTGCGACACCGCACTTGCCGGCGGCGTGCAGATCCTGGAAAACATCGTGATGTACCTGCTGTTCTCGCGTGCGGGCATCCTCTCGCCGGATGGCAAATGCTTTACCTTTTCCGACAAGGCCAACGGCTTTGCGCCCGGCGAAGGCGCAGGCGCGGTGGTGTTGAAGCGCTACCGTCAGGCGATTGCCGACGGGGATCGGGTCTACGCCGTGATCCAGGCCAGTACGACAAACAACGACGGCGCATCGCTCGGCATCATGGCGCCCAATCCCGAAGGCCAGGAAAGCGTGATCCGTGCCGCACTGAAACAGGCCGACATCAATCCGGCTGACATCGGCTATGTCGAAGCGCACGGCACCGGCACCAATCTTGGCGACCTGATCGAAATCCGCAGCCTGTCGATGGCCTACAACGAAAAGCAGCCGGTAGAAAAACAAAGCTGCGCCATCGGCTCGGTCAAAACCAATTTCGGCCACCAGCTGGCTGCTGCCGGTATCGCCAGCCTGATGAAAGCCACGCTTGCGGTGTATCACAGCCGCATCCCGGCGACGCTGAACTGCGACACCGAGCGCCGCGAAATCAAATTCGCCGAGACGCCGTTTTTCGTCGCCCACCAGGCAACTTCCTGGCCCAAATCCGAATCGCGGCGTCTGGCGGCAGTCAATTCCTTCGGTTTTGGCGGCACCAATGTGCATGTGATTCTGCGCAACGCGTATCACGCTGAAACCCGGCATCCGCTTCCGGTCACCCCGGATGCGCCGCAGATTTACTGTCTGAGCGCCAAAAGCGCCGCCACACTGGACGCCACGCGCGCCGTGTTTGAGCGTTTCGTCTCGCAGGCGGGCAGCGAAACCCGCGCGCGCGACGTGGCCTACACCTACGGCGCACGCCGCGATCACCACCGCCAGAACAGGCTCGCCATCGTGGCGAATTCGCTGGCCGATGCCGCCATCGTGGCACGCGGCGGCAAGGCCGATCAGGCGCTGTTGATCGAGAAAAAGAACATGGCGCGTTCACGCCGGCATGTCGCCTGGATGCTGAGCGGACAGGGTTCGCAGTGCCCGGGCATGGGCCAGGCACTGTACCGTGCCGAGCCCGTGTTCCGCGACCTCATCCATGTCTGTGATGACATCGCCCGCCCGCTGCTGGGTGCCTCCCTGCGCGAGCTGCTGGTGTCTTCGACGAAAGCGAGTGAAATCAGCGACACCGCAATCACGCAGCCGCTGGTGTTCACCATGGACTACGCGCTGGCGAGCCTGTGGCAAAGCTGGGGCGTCAAACCCAGCGCGCTCCTGGGGCACAGCATCGGCGAGTACGCCGCCGCCTGTCTGGCCGGCATGTTCAGTCTCGAAGACGCACTCAAGGTCGTCGTCCGGCGAGGGGCCCTGATGGGTGCTCTGCCCGCGGGCGGCGGCATGACCGCCATCCTGCAGTCAGCCGACGAAGTGACCCGAAGCATGGATCTGCTCGGCCTGCCACTGGATATTGCGGCGTACAACGGGCCACTGAGCACGGTGGTGTCGGGCGAACTTGCCGCACTGAACGAGCTGCATGTCTATCTGGAAACCCAGGCGGTGGCGCATCAGCCGCTCCAGGTTTCCCATGCGTTCCACTCGCGGCACATGGACCCGGTACTCGGCGAATTCAAAGCCTTCATGGCGGCCATCACCATGAAGCCGCCGGTGCTGCAGGTGGTGTCCAACGTCAGCGGCACGCTGTATCAGGGCAAGGAAATCACGCCCCAGTACTGGGCCAGCCACATCCGCCAGCCGGTGCAATTCCACAAGGGGGTCCAGACCCTGATCTCGGCCGGGTCCGACATCCTGCTCGAAGTGGGCAGCCAGGCACACCTCACCGGTCTTGCGCGGCGCATTGTGCAGGGCCCCCAGACCACCGTGCTGTCGAGCCAGCCGAAACAGGCCGCGGATGCCGATCCGCAACAACATCTGGCCGCCACACTGGCCAGCCTCTATGTCAACGGCGTGGACATTCACTGGCAGCATTACTACGACGGGCATGGCGAACGGCGCGGCACGGCCTCGGGCCCGACCGGCACCGCACCGCGTGTCGAGCGCCTGGCGTTCGGCAAGACCGGCGTATCGGGCGGACGCATGATCTCCGTCCCGCCCACGCCGCTGGAACGCCGCAGCATGTTCCGCGTGATCGGCAACCAGGATCATCCTTTCCAGCATCTCTTCAGGCGTACCGGCGACAGCCAGTTCGACTATGTCCCCACGCCGGAGGCCACGCTGTTTCGCGACCATGTCGTCTGCCGTATGCCGCTGCTGTCGGGCGCCGGGCAATGTGACCTGATCAGCCTGCTCCACGCCCAGGCGTATGCCCATGCGCCCAAGCATCTGCGCGACCTGAGCTTCCATCAGCCGTGGCTGGGCAAATCGCAGTTGAGTGTGGCCTTTTCGGGCAAGGACGAAAAAAGTTTTGCCGTAACCGACGCACGCGGCAATCCGGTACTCAAGGGCTATTCCAGTACCGCCACGCGCAGCGAAGTCCCGCCGCCGCTTGCGGCAGCGGCAATCGAAGCGCGGCTGCCGCATCACTACAGCCATGACACGGTCTATGACCTGTTCCGCCGCTGCGGCATCGAATATGGCACCTTCCACCGGCATATCGCCGTGCTCCATGCCTCGCCTGACGAAGCGCTGGCGCAGTTGAGTCCGCTGGACAGTGACTGCGGCGCGCCCGCACGTGGCTATTTCCTCCATCCCGGCATACTCGATTCAGCATTTCAGGCGACGGCCGGGCTGCTGATGGCGCGCATGGAAGGCGCGTCTGGTACGGCAACCTTCCCGGCCATGGTGCCCATCGGCATCGAGTCGATCTGCGTCTACAAGTTTGTCCAGCAGGGCGCGTATTACGTGCATGTCACGCTCGACGCCGCGTCGGCCATCGATCCCGACAGCGATCTCATTCACTGCAACATCGATCTGTATGACAGCCTGGGCGCGCCCTGTGTGCGGATCGTCAAATTGCAACTCAAGCGCATGCCCGGCGGCGCGCCTGCGACTGCTGCCCGCGCGCCAGACATGACAGCGCAGCCCACGCCTGCGCCCGGCGTGGCAGCACGCCCGTTCCAGGCCGCCGAGTTTTTCCATCCGGTCTGGCACCCCCAGCCTGTGATGCACGCCCCCCAGCCCGAGGGGATCGCACGCTGGCTGATCTTCGGCTCGCGCGACGCCACCGAGCAGACGCTGGCTCCCGCGCTGGCCGAAGCGGGCGTTGAAATTTTGCTGGTGCCCTATGCGCACTACTGCGATGCCGACACAACTGCCATGCAGGCCATCCTCGACAGCGCGGGCAGTGTGCATGGCATCGTCTTCATGGGCGACTTTGCAGCGGCTGCGCCCGAGGATACGGCAGCGGATGTGACCACCCTGCGAACACTGTTTCACCTGTTCAAGGCACTCGGACTCCATGCGCGCACGCACAAGGATTTCCAGCGCCTGCATTTCATCCGTGCGACGCGTCGGGCATACCGGCCAAACGAGAGCGGCGCAGGCTTCGACATCCGCAAGTCGCTCGCCACCGGCTTCCTGCGGTCGGCGCGCATCGAGTTTTCGCAGATGGAGATACGCCAGGTCGATTTCGGCGACACCCCGATCACGCAGATTGCACCCTGCCTGTTCGATGAACTGACGGCCGACGGCAGCGAGGCCGCGGGCGGGCCCGAAGCGCTGTACCTCGGTCAGCAGCGCCACAGCCTGGGCGTGGCCCCGCTCACGCTGGATGCCGTTCACGCCCGCGACAGCGTGTTCAACGCGGGCAAAACCTTCTGGATCATCGGCGGCGTCAGCGGCGTGGGCCAGGTGCTGGCGCGCTACCTGGCGACGAATTTCAAATGCAACCTGGTGCTGAGCGGCACGCGCGAACTGCCTGCGGCAGCGGACTACGACCGCACGCTGGCCGACAGCACGGCCGCACCCGCCATCGTCGCCAGCATTGCGTTCATCCGCGAGCTCGAAGCGCTCGGGTCGCGCGTGACCTACATCCGCACGGATGTGCGTAGCGCCGATTCGATGCGTGCCAGTCTGGCAGCGATTCATGCGCGGCATTCCCGGATCGATGGCATTTATTTCTCGGCCCTGCAGCTGGCCGACAAAATGATTCAGCAAAAAGAATGGCCGGGTTATCAGAACATGATCGACATGCGGGTGAACGGCCTGGCCGAACTGATCCGCCAGACCCAGACCACGCCACCTGACTTTTTCGTCCTGTTCTCGTCGCTTGCCGGAATCACCGGCAATATCGGCCAGAGCGATTACTCGGCGAGCAATGCCTACATGGACGCCGTCCCTTACGCCCAGCCTGCCGCTCAGGCATGCCGCTACATCACCATGCAATGGGGCATCTGGGACCTCGGCCAGCAGGTCTCCGAGATGGTGCTGGAGCAATTGCAGAACAATGGCTTCCAGCACGTGTCGGCGGCAAGCGGCATGGCCGCACTGGAAAAACTCATCCTCAGCGGCCAGCGGAGTGCTGCGTTTGTTCCGGGTTCGCTCGACACCCATACAATTGCCAGCAACATCAACGCGCTGCGGCATCTCTTCAAACCCAAAACAACACGCCTGCCGGTACCGGTCAGGTATAAGGAGGACCCCATCATGACGACTTCCATCCCTCAGGAAAAAATTGCGCTGGGCGACGGCCAGATGCAGCTGCTCATGAGCGAATTCGAGAAGCAGCGCGACATGCTGATGCGGCTCTACGACAACCAGAACGCCCTGCTGGCGAATGCGCTGTCCGGTGTGTCGCTCGAACCTCTGCCCATGACCGCACCGTACCGGTCGCCTCCTGTGCTGGCACCGGTAGCCGATCTGCCGCCGCTGATGGCGAGTGTCGCGCCCGCCGTCAGCGCCCCAGCTGCACCCGTCGTGTTCCCGTCCGCGGCAACGGAAGCGCCCCCCGTGGCCGCAGCCCCGCCTGCCCCCGCGCCGAACCCGGACGACGGTGCAGCGCCTGCCAGTCTGTTCGACTACGTGCGTGCGCTCATGGCCAAAGCCGTAGACATGCGCGAGAGCGATATCGACCCCGACCAGAACATCATGGAACTGGGCGCTGATTCGATGACCGCCATGTCCATGGTCAAGGAGCTCGAACAGCGTTACAGCATCGAGCTGCCCGCGACTTTGCTGTTCGAATATTCCACCCTGAATGAGCTGGTGGATTTCCTGGTCACCGAAATCGTCGGGAACGCGGCATGATCCCCTCCAGCGACCCCGTGCTGGCGCACGCTTCCGGCATGTCGCTGCCGGAACTGCTGCGTCATCTCGAAGCGCAGCGTGCCTGCGCCATCCAGTTGATCGAAAACCAGAACCGCCTGCTGGCCGGCTGCCTGCCATCCAGTGGGCAGGGGCCGCAGGCCTCACCACCCACCCTGGCGGTAGCCGCGCCAAGCGCCCTGCCCACCCGGCCGCGCAGCACAGGCAAAGTGGTCTCGCTGTTTGATTACGCCAAGCCCGGCCACGGCCAGCCTGTCCAGCCCCAGCCAGACACATCCGCGCCGCCGACCGAAACCCGCACGCCAGACTATGCGATCTTCCTGGAAAGCGATCTCAACCCCGATCATCCCCACCAAGCCGTGGTCGAGTCACTGATCAACGCCTACAGCGCAGACGAAGCCATGGCGTTCAAGCGCAAGCAGATCGGCGATGCGATTTTCCTGTCGTCGTCACGCAAGGGATTTTTCTTTCACAAATGCCACGCCGGGATGCTGTTCTCGCCGTGTTATGTCGGTGCCATGGAGGACTACGCCGACACCCTCGGTGAGCTCAAGACCTATGCCGCCGAAAAAGAACTGCAAGTGAATCTGATGGCGCAGGAAATGCACGTGCAGGCGCTGAAGGCGCAGGGCTTCAGCACCACGCCGATGGGCATCTGGCAGACCATCAACCCGATAGCCGAGTTCACGCTGGAAGGCCAGGCGATGCGCCGTTTGCGCTATCTCGTCAACAAATACCAGAAGCTGGGGCAATGCCGCACCGTCGAATACGTGGCTGGCACCGTGCCCGAGACTGATCAGGCGATCTGCGCCATCGTCGATCTGTGGTTTGTGCTGAAGGAAAAGACCCCGCCGCTTCTGATCGACTTCAAGGACAAAATCCTCACCGGACGCATTCCCAAGGTTCACCGGATTTTTCTGACCTATCGCGACGCGCAGCTCGACAACGTGCTGGTGTTTTCGCGCGACAACCTCAACGACGGCTACCTGATGGATCTGGAGTTCTACGCGAAGGACGTGCCGCTCGGCAGTACTGAATTTGCGTTAACCGAAATCATTGAACTTTTCAAACAGGAAGGCCGGCGCAGCATCAGCCTGGGCGCGACCCTGGGGACCGAATTGTTCGAGCACGAGAACGGCGCGAAAGAGGTGTACGACACGCTGCTGCAGCTGAAGACCGCCGGTTACCAGGACGGCGATGCCAACGCGCAATACAAGAACAAGTACCGTCCCATCACGACGCCCTACTATATTGCCCGCCCCCACGGCAGCGGCCGGCGCAAGCTGAACGAGCTGATTTTCCTGTTTGGCTCCTGAGGCTCCGGCTGCCTACTGCAACACCCCAACCAAGGAAGACGGATGCAAGACCGCAATACTCCGGATCGCTACCACGCACCGCTTGTTCTGCCCGAAAACCGCGAACGCACGCTCAAGGTGCTGGCCTTCGACCTCTTCATGTTCACCCAGCTGGTCTTGTTTCATATCTTGTGCGTCACGTTTGGCCTGGTGTGCTACCTGCTGGATCGCATTACCTTGGGTAACCGCTGCCTGAACGGTTTCATCGGCTTTTTTGACCGGATTTCGCGACTGGGGCACAAGCCATGATGCTCACGCTCCAGATCATCGCGGCCGTGCTGGTGCTCTACGGCATCTGGCGGCTGTACTTCCTGCGCAACCCCGAGCGCATCACGCCATCGGGCAATGTCGTCGTCGCACCCGCGGATGGCTATGTCGTCTACGTCAAGCGTGTCGAGCGCGGCGAAGTGCCGTTTGCCGTCAAAAACCATCGCAGCATTCGCCTCTCGGAAGTCCACGACGTGAAGGAACTCGATCAGGCGAGCGGTCTGTTGATCGGCATTTTCATGACGCCGTTTTCGGTGCACCGCAACCGCGCCCCGGTGCGCGGCGAAGTGGTGCTGAAAAAGTATTTCAAGAACCAGCACAACCTCAGCATGATCTGGCCCTTCGTCGAAATCTTCTTCCGCTTCAAACGCTTTACCGACAGCGAGTTTTACCTGACCAACGAGCGCCTCACCACCGGTTTGCGCACCCCGCGCGGCACGGTGTTCATGACCCAGATCGCCGACGAATGGATCAACCGCATCGTCTCCTGGGTCGAGCCCGGTGACACGCTCGAATGCGGCCAGCAATACGGCATGATCCGCTTCGGCTCGCAATGCGACACCTTCATCCCTGACAGCTTCGGCCTGGATGTGACGGTCGGGGTCGGCCAGCGCGTCTATGCCGGCGTAACCGTGCTCGGCACTTACGCCGACCCTGCACAGACCGGGGACAAGCCATGACCACCGCCAGCTTGGACACGCCGACCCAAACTGCACGCGAGCAACGCCTGGAAGCGGCGGGTTACAACGCCGTCAACATTCATCCTGCGCACGTCGAATACGATCTGATGACGGACTCCTGGACCGATCAGGTCTCGCCCGAGATCAGCGCGCGGATGCGCGACTTGCGGCGGCGGGTGGACTTTTCCGATACCGCGACCCACGCAGCAACAGTGTTTCCGTTCCAGCATTTTCTGAGCGTGTCGCAAGGCCGCATTGCCGAAGCCATTTTCTGGCGCGTTGCCGGCAAGAAAGACAAAGTGGTGGTGCAGAACCTGCTCTTTCCCACCACCCGCCACCACATCCGGGGCAACCGCATGGAGCCGGTCGAATGCCCGATGCGCCATGTCTACGCGCGCGATTCCAGCGACCTGTTTCGCGGCAATCTGGATTGCGCGCAGCTGCGTGAGCTGATCGCGGAAAAAGGGGCCGGGCAGATTGCCTATATCTGCATCGAAGCCGAGAACAACGCCGCAGGGGGCTACCCCGTCTCGTTGGCGAACGTCATCGAAATGAGCGCACTCGCCAAAGAACACAAGATCGGCATGGTGCTCGACTCGACCCGCCTGTTTGAAAATGCAGCCCTGATCCAGCGTTATGAAGCGGGCTACAGCGCCACGCCGATACGCGAAATCGTGCGCCAGTTTTGCAGCCACTTCGATTACATGACGTGCAGTCTCGCCAAGGATTTCGGCACCACGCGCGGTGGACTGATTGCCACCAACGACGAACGCATGCTGTATCGCCTGAAGGATGCGCTGTCGATTGCCGGTCACGGCCTCACCACGCACGACAAGGCGCTGGTCAACACCGCGCTGCACGACGTGGCGTTTGTCGAGGACGCCGCCTGTCGCCGCGTCGATCAGGTGGCGCGTCTGCACGCCGCGTGCGTGGCGCACGGTCTGCCGGTCGTGTCTCCGGCGTCGGGGCATTGCCTGGTGCTGGACGCGTCGGACTACCTCGACCCTGCACGCT
>JAJXUA010000089.1 GCA_021783275.1 Pseudomonadota bacterium | reverse complement strand
GTGCTTTTGCCCATATTGAAGGTCGAGCGCTTGATCACCGTGGAGGCGTTGGCGCCGCAGGTTTCCACCTTGCGCATCGGGTGCGGCATACAGTTAAAGTTGGTGATGCTGAAGCTTACCGGCTGGGTCACGCCCTTGATCGTGAGGTCGCCGGACAGCGTGGCGGGCTGGTCGCCCTTAAAGTCGATTTTCGTGCCCGTGAAGCGCATGGTCGGGAATTTCGCCGTGTCGAAATAATCCGCAGCCTGAAGATGCTCGTTGAAGAGCGCATAACCGGTGTTGACCGAACGGGTGTCGATGGTGATGTCAGCCGAGCCGGTTTTGGCCGCGCGGTCGAGCACCACCTGACCGCTGGTCTTGTCGAATTTGTGTGTCTGGTTCGAGAACCCAAGATGGTTGTAGGTGAAATGCGGATAGGTATGGCTGTTGTCGATGACATAGGTGACGGGTGCGGCCTGAGCGGCGACGGCGAAACCGGCCAGTGCGAATGCGAGAACGGGATGTTTCATGGTTTGACTCTCCTGGGTTGGAAAAAACACGGATTACTTGCCGCTGGCGGCAATGCGAAATGTCACCTTGATATCGTTGGCGACGGTGTCGAGGTCGGCCCACATGCCTTCGCCGATGCCAAAGTCCAGCCGCCTGAGCACAAATGCGCCGTCGAAAGTCGCAACATCCTTGCCGGGCGTGAACGTCACCGGGATGACGAGCGGGCGACTCTTGCCCTTGAGCGTGAGCGTGCCGTGCAGTTCGAAGCGTTGCTTGCCCAGCGCACGCACCTGGCTGGAAACGAAGCGCGCCTTGGGATACGCGGCGCGGTTGAACCACAGTTTGCCTGCGGATTCCTCATCGGCTTCGGCCGATCCGGCATCAATGCTGGCGAGATCGATCTCGAGCACCGCGCGCGCGGCCTCGGGCCGGGCGGGGTCAAAGTTCATCTGCGCGGCAAAGCGCTTGAACGACCCGGGAATGCTGACGCCCATTTGCACGAACGCGAAACCGATGCGGCTTTGGGCGGGCAGCACGGTGCGGTATTCGACTGCATGTGCGGTGGGCAGCGCCAGCAGCGCCAGTAATGTGAGCACGTATTTCATGCGGTCTCCTTGCGGCCCGGTGCCATGCGTTGCAGGAAAGGCCGACGTTCCATGAAGTGATGTTTCAGGGCCGCCGCCAGATGCAGGATGACCAGCGCGAGCAGCAGGTAGTTCAGGGCCTGATGCACCTCTCCCAGGACTGAGCCCAGTTCGCGGCTTTTTTCGACCAGGTCGGGTAGCGGCAGCACGCCAAACCACACCGTCTGAAACCCCTTGGCCGAGCTCATCAGCCAGCCCGACATCGGCACCGCCATCATCAGCAGGTACAGCAGGCCATGCACCGCATGGCTCGCGGCACGCTGCCAGCGCGGCAGACCGGCAGGCAGCGGCGGCGGCGTGTGGGTGGCGCGCCAGACCAGCCGCAGCCCTACCAGCAGCAGCACCGTAATGCCGATCCACTTGTGATAGCTGTAGAGCTTGAGTTTGTCGGGCGACAGCGGCAGGTCGTGCATGTAAACACCGAGCGGAAACGCGACGAAGATCAGCAGCGCGATCAGCCAGTGCAGGGCGACGGCGGGAGCGGTGTAGCGCACATTCATGATCGAGACTCCGGGGTAAGCTGGGCTTGCAGGGAAGCCAGGGCAGCCTGCCAGTGCGCATGATCGGCCGGGGTTGCTCCGGCGAAGAGCGTCCGCAGGAAGGCCAGATGCGTCGGGAAAACCGTGTCGAAAAGCGTGTCGCCGGCTTGCGTCAGCCGCACAATCTGGCAGCGGCGATCGGTTTCGTGCGCCACGCGCTCGACCCAGCCCCGGTCGACCAGCCGGTCGACCACGCCGGTAAGCGTGCCCTTGGTGATGAGGGTTTTTTCGCCCAGCTCGGTTGCCGTCATGCCCGGCGTGTTGCCGAGCGTGGCGACGATGTCGAACTGCGCGGGCGTGAGACCGAGCGTGCGGATGTGCGATTCGGAGCGCATCACAAAGGCCTGGTAGCAGTGCACCAGGGCACGAACGGTGGACAGGATGTCGGTGGGCTGGGTCATGGTTGAATTGGTTCTGGTTAGAACTAATTTAGTTCGCATTAGAACTAATGTCAAGTGTCAGGTTATGATCTGTCGGAACCTCATTCGAAGTGCCCCCTCATACCGCCATGACTTTGCCCACTGCGCCACGACTCACGGTGTATTACGACGGCGGCTGCGCGGTGTGCTCGCGCGAAATCGGTCTGTACCAGCGCATGCGTGGCGCTGAATTTCTGAACTGGGTGGATGTCGCGCATGGCGATCCGGCCGCGTTGGGCGGGGATCTCACGCCCGCAGCCGCCCTCGCCCGCCTGCATGTTCGCAAACCGGATGGCAAGCTTGTCTCAGGCGCGCGCGCCTTTGCCGCCTTGTGGTCGGCCCTGCCCGGCACACGCGTGTTGGGCCGGGTTGCTGGCCAGCCAGGCATCGTGCATTTGCTCGAAGTGGGATATCGCGTATTTCTGAAACTGCGTCGGGTATGGCGCAGCCCACCACGCTGCCAGCTGCCGGGTTAGGCTGCGGGGCCAGTCAGCCCTGGGGCTTGGGTTTCCAGCGGCTGGCTGCGGCTTCGTCGCTGGCGCGCGCGTCTATCCAGCGTTCACCCTCGGGCGTTTCTTCTTTTTTCCAGAACGGCGCGCGCGTCTTCAGCGCATCCATGAGGTATTCGCAGGCGGCGAAGGCGTCGCCGCGATGGCGGCTGGCCACCGCCACCAGCACGATGGGTTCCCCCGGCAGCAGGCGGCCGATGCGATGGATGAGGGTCGTGTCGATGAGCGTCCAGCGGGCAGCGGCTTCGGCGGCCAGCGCGGCGAGCGCCTTCTCGGTCATGCCGGGATAGTGCTCCAGCGTCATCGCCGTCACGCCGCGGCCGTCGTTGATGTCGCGCGCGTAGCCGACAAAGCTTGCCACTGCGCCGACATCGAGCCGACCGGCGCGCAGGGCCTCCACTTCCTTTCCCAGGTCGAAGACTTTGGTCTGCACGCGAATGGTCATCTCAGCCTCCCGTCACCGGCGGAAAGATGGCCACTTCGGCCGCGTCTGCCAGCGGGGTGTCCAGCGTGACCAGGTCCTGATTCATGGCCACGCGAAAGCTGCGGCCGGGTGCGAGTTCATCGGCCCAGGTGCCGCCGCGCGCGCGAAGCACGCCAAGCAGATCGGCCACCGTCGCGCCATCGAACAACAGGCTTTCCTCGCCGACGCCAAAACGCTCCCGCAGGCGCGCAAAGTAAAGCATGTGCAGCGTCATCCCAGCACCTCGCTCATGGGAATGAAGCGCACCCAGTCATCCTCTTGCAGGGTCTGGCCGATGGGCAGATCGATGAAGCCATCGGCCCAGGTGCAGGAGGTGAGCACGCCGGAACTCTGGTTGGGGTAGATCGCCACCCGGCCGTCTGGCTGGATTCGCGCGCGCAGGAATTCGCGGCGCTCGCCCGCACGCGGCCAGACCGAGGCCGCGCGCAACGGAAACGCCCGGTACAGCACGTTCTCCACCCCCATTCGGCGCAGCAGAAACGGCCGGACGAACAGGCAGAAGGTGGCAAACGCCGACACCGGATTGCCCGGCAGACCGATGAAGTCGGCCGTACCAACCCGGCCGTAGACGATGGGCTTGCCCGGCTTCATCGCCACTTTCCACATTTCGATCTGCCCCTGGTTTTCAACTGCGGCCTTGATGAAATCGGCTTCACCCACCGACACGCCGCCGCTGGTGATGACAACGTCGGCGGCTGACGCCGCGCGCGCCAGCGCAGCTTCGGTCGCGGCCAGCGTATCGGGCACGATGCCCAGATCGATCAGCTCGCACCCCAGACCCTTCAGCAGTCCGGTGAGCGTGTAGCGATTGGAGTTGTAGAGTTGCCCTGGCTGCAGCGGCGTGCCCGGCGTGACCAGTTCGTCGCCGGTAAAAAAGCAGGCCACCTTCAGCCGCCGCAACACCGGCAACTGCGCCAGCCCGACCGAGGCCGCGAGCCCCATTTCTGCCGCACCGAGGCGCACGCCCGCCGCAAGGATTTCCGCCCCGGCGGCAATGTCTTCGCCCGCGCGGCGGATGTGCTCGCCCACGCGCGGCCGCTTGTGGATGACGACCGCATCGCCGTCCGCGGTGCAGTCTTCCTGCATCAGCACCGCGTCGGCGCCGGGCGGTATCGGTGCGCCAGTAAAAATCCGTGCCGCACTGCCGGGCTGCAGCGGCGCGCCGACCGCACCCGCCTGTATGCGCTGCGACACTGGTAGCCGCGCGCCGGGCCCGGCAACATCGGCCACCCGCAGGGCGTAGCCGTCCATCGCGCTGTTGTCGAGCGGCGGCACGGTCAGCGCCGACACCTGCGGCGCAGCCAGCACGCGGCCAAGCGCATCGGCCACAGCCAGGGTTTCGGTATCGGTCACGCGGCGCGCACGCGCCAGCAGGGCATCAAGCAGTTGGTCGGCAGAGAGCATGGGCAAGGATGAAATCGGCAGATTGCGAAACCGCGTCGAGCGGCATGACGGGAATAGCACGCGGCGGCACACTGTCGCACACCACCGCGAGAATATGCGGATCGTCGGCGCACAGCCAGGGTTTGCCGGTAGCGACGCGATGCACTTCAAGCTTCGGAATCGGCTCGCGCTTGTAGCCTTCCACCAGCACCAGGTCGCACGGCGGCAACTGGTCAAGCAGCGTATCCAGCGCAGGCGGCGCATCACGGTGCTCGGTCAGCAGTGCCGTACGATGGTCGGACGCCAGCAGCACCGCCACCGCGCCGGCTTCGCGCACCCGCCAGCTGTCCTTGCCCGGGCGGTCGATGTCGAAATCATGGTGCGTGTGCTTGACCACCGCCACGCGCAGCCCGCGTGCCGCCAGCAGCGGCAGCACCCGCTCGATGAGCGTGGTCTTGCCGCTGCCGCTGTAGCCTGCGATACCGAATACTTTCATTGCATTGTTCACCTGGGCGAAGCGGGCTAGAATTAGGCTATATTTTTTCATATATAACCCAATTGCTCCAGCCCGTTATCACCCCACCCGTCGTCAGCCCTACGCTCACCGACCGCTACGGTCGGCGCATCGACTACGTGCGGCTGTCGGTGACGGACCGCTGCGACCTGCGGTGCAGCTACTGCATGCCGGAAGGCTTCAAGGGCTTTGAAGAACCCGATCACTGGTTGAACTTTGACGAAATCGAACGCCTGATCGGCGCCTTCGCCCGCCTCGGCGTCAGCCGCGTGCGGCTCACCGGCGGCGAACCGCTGCTGCGCCGCGACATTGCCGGGCTCGCCCGGCGCATCGCCGCCCTGCCCGGCATCGACGACCTGTCGCTGTCCACCAACGCCACTCAGCTCGAGCGCCACGCCCGCGACCTGAAAGCCGCCGGTGTCACCCGGCTCAACGTCAGCCTCGATTCGCTGCAACAGGCGCGGGTGGAACAGATCAACGGCCGCGACGTGCTTGCCAAAGTGATGCAGGGCCTGGCCGCCGCGCAGGACGCCGGCTTCGCGCCGATCAAGCTCAACATGGTGGCACTCGCTGGTGTGAACGACGACGAGATCGACGCCATGGTCAGCTTCTGCATGGAACGCGGCTTCGTGTTGCGCCTGATCGAAACCATGCCCATCGGCGACACCGGCCGCAACGCCGAATATCTTGACCTGCAACCCGTCAAGGCACGCCTGCAAGCGCAATTCGGTCTGGTCGACACCGCCCTGCCCGGCGCCGGCCCCGCGCGCTATCTGGGCACGCCCGATGGCCGCTTCAACGTCGGCTTCATCACCCCCGTCTCGCAGCATTTTTGTGAAACCTGCAACCGCGTCCGCATCGCCGTCGATGGCACCGCCTACCTGTGCCTGGGTCAGGACGAAAAATTCGAATTCCGCCCCCTGCTGCGCGGCGGATGCAGCGACAGCGAACTCGATGCCGCCATCCGCCACGCCATCGACCTGAAGCCCGAACGCCATGAATTCACCGAAGCGCCCGGCAAGATACTGCGATTCATGTCGATGACGGGCGGGTGACGCGCCGCGGATTAAAGGCACTTCTATAAATGGTCATCGCGAGCAGCGAAGCGACGTGGCGATCCAGGATGTCGCTTGGCGGGGTTGCAAACTGAACGCCCCGTGAACTGGATCAAAATGTTGTCTGCCGTCCACCCGCAGTGGACAACGCCAGCCTGTGGTTGCCTAGGCCCGCATTCCTTACTATAATCAATATAGTAAGGATAAAGGAGCTTGCCATGTCGAACGATGCCACCCTGACCAGCAAGGGTCAAACCACGATTCCCAAGGAAATCCGGGACAGACTGGACATAAAGGCCGGTGACCGCTTGACGTTTACCCTGATGCCGGATGCCACGGTCGTGATGCGCGTGAAATCCCGGCGCATTGCCGAACTGGCGGGCGTGCTGCACAAAAAAGACCGCAAACCCATACCGGTTGAACACCTGTCACGCTGATGCTGGGGCTCGACACCAGCATTCTCGTTCGCTTTCTGGTTCGGGATGACGCGTTGCAATTTGAGCGGGCACGCAGGCTGATCAAGCGCGAGGTTGCGGCAGGACGCAGTGTTTTCGTGAACCTGCTGGTTCTGCTGGAAACCGAGTGGGTACTGCGCAGCCGGTACCGACTGCCGAAAAAGGTGATCGTCGAAACCCTTTCGGGTTTACTCGAAGCCTCCGATGTTCAATTCGAAGATGAACCGGCCATCGAGGAAGCGCTGTATATCTGGAAGGAAGCAACCGCCGATTTTGCTGATTGCCTGATCAGTGCCCGAAACAGACGACTGGGCTGCCGGGCAACCGCCACCTTCGACACGAAGGCGACCCGGTTACCCGGGTTTAAAGCGGCCTGATTTTCATGGCCTGGCCATCGACCTTTCCTGTCGCGAACAGAAAGACGTGCTGGAGTAGTTTGTACTGACCCAGCGCGCGTTGACCGTGCAGGTGCCGGATAGATTCAGCCTCCCGTCCGCACCGAGTCACCGTCACGTGCCCAAAATCACCTCCACATGATGGTCCTGACGGTCGTCCACCAGCGGGACCACGCACTGGGGGCGGGCTGTTCCGACTGCACGCGGATCACTCGCAGCAACAACATTGACGGCGACGCCGTCCAGCGTGACAGGTAAAATCGGTCCGGTTTTTTCGTCTACCCGCCTGACGGTGATGTGGTAGACGGTTTCGCGATAACGGTAGTGCATCACATAGCGATCCCAATGCGCGGGGACGCACGGTGCAAGACGCAGCTGATCCACTTCCAGATGCAGGCCCAGCAGCGTTTCGACAGTTAGCCGATACATCCAGCCTGCGGCGCCCGTGTACCAGGTCCAGCCGCCCCGTCCGGTGTGGGGCGCTGCGGCATAAATGTCCGCGCACATCACGTAAGGCTCGACCTTGTAGCGCTGGATGGCATCGGGCGTATGGCCGTGGTGGACGGGATTGAGCATGGCGTAGAGTTCCCACGCGCGCTCGGTCTCGCCCATGCGGGCAAACGCCATGCTGGCCCAGATGGCGGCATGGGTGTATTGCCCGCCGTTTTCACGCACGCCCGGCACATAACCCTTGATGTAACCGGGTTCCAGACCCGAGGTATCAAACGGCGGATCGAGCAGCTGGACCAGCTGGGTGTCACGTCGCACCAGGCGCTGGTCCACGGCCGTCATGGCTTGACGGGCGCGTTCGGGATTGCCGCCGCCCGACAGCACGGCCCAGCTCTGGCTGATGGAGTCGATCTGGCATTCCGCGTTGGCTGACGAACCCAGCGGCGTGCCATCGTCGAACCAGGCGCGTTTATACCAGGCACCGTCCCAGGCATGGGCCTCGATATTGCTGCGCAGTTGCTGAGCCTGATTGCGGCACAGCTCGGCAAAGTCGGGGTCATTGCGCTTGCCGGCCAGGTCGGCAAACTGTTCGAGGTTGTCGAATAGGAACCAGGCAAGCCAGACGCTTTCGCCCTTGCCGTCGCGCCCCACCCGATTCATGCCATCGTTCCAGTCGCCGCAGCCCATCAGCGGCAATTGGTGCTCGCCGAAACGCAGGCCGTGCTTGATCGCACGGACGCAGTGTTCATACAGGCTCGCCACAATGGGCGAGCGCTGGGGCTGATCGTAATACGCCTCTTCTTCCGGATTCAGCGCACGGCCTTCGATGAAATGCACGGTCTCGTCGAGCACGCCGTAGTCGCCCGTGGTCTGCACATAGCGGCACGCGGCATACGGCAGCCACAGATAGTCGTCGGAAAAATGCGTGCGTACACCCTGCCCACCGGGTGGATGCCACCAGTGCTGCACGTCGCCCTGGCTGAACTGGCGTTCGGCGCAGCGGATCAGCTGCTCGCGCGCGAGCCATGGGGTGGCGTGGATCAGCGCCATCGTGTCCTGCAACTGGTCGCGGAAGCCGTAGGCCCCGCCCGACTGGTAATAGCCGCTGCGCCCCCACAACCGGCACGACAGGGTCTGGTACAGCAGCCAGCCGTTGGCCAGCATGTCCAGTGCCAGATCAGGCGTTTCCACATGCAGCGTACCCAGCGTGTGTTTCCAGTACTCCCACACCTTTTCCAGTGCCTGCCGTGCACCGGCCTGCCCGCCAAAGCGCTGGATGAAATGACGCGCTTCGTCGGCATCGCGCGCAGCACCGAATACGAAGACGATTTCACGTGTTTCGCCCGCCCCCAACTCGACCCGGCTCTGGATCGCTGCGCACGGATCCAGCGCCGCCCCGGTCTTGCCCGACAGACGCTTGCGACGCATCGCCGCCGGGCTGGCCAGTGTGCCATTACGGCCGATGAATTCGCTGCGGCTGCCACTGACGCTGCGGTCGCGTTCGCTTACCTGGGCAAAGACCACGCGGTTGGCGCATTCGCGGCCATAGGCATTGCGGGCAAACAGCGCACCGGTGTGGGTATCGGTTTCGGTCACGATGTGCATCAGGTTGGCATGTCGCCATTCCCCCATCACCAGTTCCCAGTAGCCGGTCAATGACAGGCTGCGCGGCCTGGACGAGGAGTTGCGCAGCTTGATCACAACGAACTTCAC
>JAJXUA010000088.1 GCA_021783275.1 Pseudomonadota bacterium | reverse complement strand
GAGCCTGGGTGCCGGAGTATCAGCCGGGGTCGGCGTGAGCCTCAAGAAACTGCGGGTAAAAGTAATCGGCAGCGTGCCGGATGCGATCTGGCTGCACCAGTTTCCGCATGGCGCGATCAGCGGCTGATCGTAACGCCAACCGCCAGCACGACTCCAGAACCGCGTGGGCTGCGCCCACCCTACGGCAGGCACAGAGTTTTGGTGGGCAAAGCTCACGCGTAACTTCGCACGGTGATGCACCACCTCTAGTGTAGTGTTGCGATCTTGACGATCCTTATGTGCAACCTTTACTGGCTTGGCTTCGGCCTGCGGCGGATGAGCACCCCGAAGGGCATAAACTCCGCGTTATCCGCCGAATAGCGTTCATACGGCGGAAGGCGCTTCGCTTTTCCGCCCTACATGCGGTTTTCATAAGTTCCAGATAGCGTGAAACACTACACTAGCGGCGCGGCGTACGCGCCAATTGTTCGTACAGGTCCAGGGTTTGATCCAGCATGTTGCGGAGCGGGAAAAAATCCCCGTCCGGGACCGCCGGAGGCGATTGCAGCAGTTGCGCCACGCGCTGGAAGCTTTCGTCGATGCGCCCGAGCGGCAGCAACCCGGCCGGATAGATCGTGCGCAAGATCTCGCCCACACCGCCGTGGTCGTAACCCGCGGTCGGCACGCCCAGCCGCAACGCTTCCAGCGTGGTGCGGCCAAACGATTCGGGTTGGGTGGACAGGGACAGCACCAGATTCGACATCGCCAGAATGTTTTTCAGGTCGTCGCGCTGGCCGCTGAAGCTGATGTCGTTTTCCAGCCCCATGCTGCGCACCCGGTAACGCAGTTTCTGCAGATAGCGCTGCTTGGATGCGGACGCGCCGCCGGCGATCAGGCCGTGCACCGGCAGGCCGCGACGTTTCAGTCGAGAAATCAGTTCGATCAGGTCTTCGTGGCCTTTCAGCCGCGTGACGCGACCGGGCAGGGTGAGCAGCAGCTTGCCGACAGCCTGCGGAAACTGGGCAAAAAATGCCTGTTGCCAGACCGCTTCGGGTTTCCAGCCATGCGGATAGGCATTGCCATCGACGCCGCGATGGATCACCTGAATGCACCAAGGCAGCGTGTCGGGATACTCGCGCAGGATGTAATCGCGCACGGTATTCGACACCGCAATCACGCGTTCGCCGCGCGTCATGATGCGGCTGTAGCGGTTGACGCCATACAGGCCGTGCACGGTGGTGACGAAGCGCGGGCGCGTGGCGGGATTCATGCCGCGCCAGGCGAGCCAGGCGATCCAGGCGGGCACGCGGGAACGTGCATGGATGATGTCGACCTGATGCTGCAACAGAAATTGCCGCAGCTTGCCGACCAGCAACAGCGTCTTGAAGCGTTTGTGTCCAATCGGCCAGGCGAAATGTTCGCCGCCGATTGCAAGCAGTGCCGGCACCTGCCGTCCGCCGGCCGACATCACCAGTGCGCGGTGGCCGCGTTCCACCAGTGCCTGGGCGATTTCGAGCGTGCCGCGCTCCACGCCGCCGGATTCCAGCGCGGGCAGCAATTGCAAGACGGTTAGTTTTTGTTGTTCAGCCATTGCAGGATCCATGCGGCGCAGCGGTCGGCTTCGGCTAGCGGTTGAGTGTTGGGGTGGAGTGTTTCGTGGGCGCACCAGTGCGCAAAGCGGGTAATCCGGCGCGCCTCGGCGAGATGTGAAATGGCCCGGCCGACGCGGCTTCTCGGGTTGACCGGTAAATCGAACACGCCCACGTCGGCACCTGCGGTCAAGGCCTCGAACACCATCGATGCGCTGTCGGGCGTGACCCAGACGGTGCTGCTCTGCGCGAGCTGATCGGGCAGCCAGTCCGGCGAAGTCGCAGTATGTGGAACGAGACTCAGATGGGTGTGCGACGGTAGCGACGTCAGAAAGTCATCCGGTGTACGCCGCGAAGTGGTGAGCGTCCAGTGCACGCCGGGCGTCTGCGCGAGGATGCTTTTGATCTGAAGCTGGATCGCGTCGCTGTCCCACTCGAAATGGGACGAGACGCCGCCAATCAGGATCAGTCCGCGTTCGGGTTGGCGTTGTCCGGATGGACGGATGCGATTGACCGCGCCTTCGGTCACCAGCGTCTGTGCATCCGCAGCGACGCCATCGTGCTGCGGCAGGATGCACAAATCGAAGCAGCGACGCGGCAGGCTCGGTTTCATCATGACCACGGCGCGACCGCCGCATGCGCGCCGCGCCGCCAGCAGCGTCAGATGCGTGGCGTGTCCCGCGCCTATGATCAGATCGGGCGACGGCAGCCCGCGAACCGGTACGCGTTTGAACAGCAGCGCAAGCATGGCGCGCCAGAAGGGCAGCACCGTCAGGCAATGGGTCTCGGTCGGGGTAGCACGCGCCAGCGCTTCGGCCAGTCCCAGCGACTGGTTCAAGTGTCCCGGTTTGCCGTCGCCGACGATCCAGACGATCAAGCGTGTGCGATCCCGGGCATGCAATTGTTCGACAGTGCGATGGGTGGACCGGATTTCAAACAACACGCTTCCGCCAATAACCGGGCTCACGATGGCTGTGCATGACTGCAATAATCAGCACATGGTCTGGCTCGACGGTGTACAGAATGGCATAGGGAAAAATGCGGGTTAGGCAGCGCCGGATATCTTCTTCAAACACGCTCCATCTATCGGGCGCATCAAGAATGAGTTGTATGGCGTTTTCGACTGTGGTGATAAAGCGGAATTCGAGTCCTGCCTGGCAGGCGGCGTAATGCCGGGCTGCCTCCTCATATTCGGCCAAGGCGTCTGGGTGGAACTCAAATCTCACCGCGAAAACATCTGTCGAATACGCGAAAGCGCTTCATCACCGGGGATGGTCTGAACATGTCCGTTGCGGACATCGTCGCGCCGGCGCAGTGACTCATTGACCCAGAGGGTGCGGGTATAGCCCTCTTCCAGCGGATCCAGACTTTCGGCCAGGCGATCGGCAAGCAATGCACGCGCCTCGCTAGGCAGGGAAAGCGCTTCTTCGGCAATCTGTTCAACGGTCAGGCTCATGAGATGGTCTCTTGCGTACACGAGCAAATTGTAGCCATGAACCTTATTTTTCCCAACTTCGCGCGAGTGCGGATGCCCACGAATAAGGCTTGGCGTCGAGCACCGGCGCCTTGTCTTCCATCAGGTCGACCAGCAAATCCGCCGAGGCCGGCGCCAGCGTCACGCCATAGCGGAAATGGCCGGCATTGATGAAAACATTCTCGAAATCGGGATGCCGGCCGATGATCGGAATGTTGTCCGGCGATCCCGGTCGCAGTCCCGCCCAATGCTGCACCGGCTGGACGTCGGCCAGCGCCGGCAGCAGTTCGGCTGCCGCAGTGTGCAGACGCGATCGCGTGGCTGCATCGGTTGACTTGTCGAAGCCGGCATCTTCCAGTGTGCTGCCCACCAGTACATGGCCATCGCGACGCGGAATCAGGTACAGGCCCTGGCGATACAAAATCGTGTCCAGCACCCCGGGATCAAGCTTGAACAGCAGCATCTGCCCGCGGATCGGCCGGATATTGGGCGCGGCGGGCAAACCGGGCAGCGTGCTGCCCGACCATGCGCCAGTGGCGATGACGAACCGGTCGGCTGAAAATGCTCCCTCAGCAGTCTGCACCGTGGTCATCCGGCCGGCCTGAGCGGTCATCGACAGTGCCGGGCTATGGGTATGGATGACGCCACCTAGTTTGGTCACCGCCGCACGCAGCGCGTTGACCAGCCTGGGGTTACGCACCTGGGCGATGTCCGGCAAGCGGATGCCGGAAGGAAGGGACGGCTCACGCTGTGCAGCCAGACCATGCGCTGCGCACCATGCAAGCGCCGCCTCGGGTTCGGCCGTCTCGCGAACCAGCATCCCGCAGCGCCAGTATTCAGCGCATTCGTCCGACAGCGACTCGATGGCCGCGACCCAGTCCGCATAAGCCGCCATCGAGCGCAGCGCCAGCCCGGATAGCGGCTCGGCGTAATCCCAGGGCAGCAGCGGCGACACGATTCCACCTCCTGCCCAGGATGATTCGGCCCCGGCTTCGCCGCGTTCCAGCAGCGTCACGCGATCGCCCCGCTGCAAGAGCGCCAGCGCGGTGCTCAAGCCGGAGACGCCAGCGCCAAGCACTAGAACAGAGGCGTTTTTACCCATTTTGCGAGGCTTATCCATGGGCTCGACCTACAACTAAAGTTGTATAGAAACGCCTCATATTGAGTGGCATGCTCCCCAAGGGAAATGTAAATCGGGGAGAGAGAAAAATGCTGCGACGTGGTTTCACGCTGGTGGATTTGCTTGTAACGATGGCGGTGGGGGGGATTTTATTGGCGATTGCCATTCCGGGCTATGCATTTCTGGTGAACACCAGCAAGTTGGCGGCTGTGACCAACGACCTCGTTTCCGCCATCCAGCTGGCACGATCCGAAGCAGTCAAACGCGGAACGCGTGTTACGGTGTGCAAGACAGATAACGCCATGGTTGCGCTGCCGGTTTGCAATACCGCAGCCAACTGGGAGCAGGGCTGGCTTGTATTTATCGATGGCGGCGTGCGCGGCGTGGTTGACGCAGGCGATACCGTGTTGCGGCAACAGGACCGTGCATCCGGCGCGGTAAGCATTACCGCCAGCAATTTCAGCACGTACATCAGCTACAAATCCAGCGGCGTCAGCCAGGGCCTCAACAATCTGGCCACCGGGAAGTTGTTTGTTTGCGTGGCCGGCGACCAGCGCGACATTGTCGTCAACAGCACGGGGCGCGTTCGTCTCGACGAGCCCCAAACCTGCTGATTCTCAGGCAGGCTCAAGTTACGCGGATCCTTGACGCTAAAGGTTCGTTGGCGATATTTCGTCACCAGCATGTTGGTGGCGTGTCTTGGCCGTTCATGAGCCTAATTCCGCCATTTGTCCTGCAGCGCTGGACATCACCCGCCCACTTTCTTAACGTGCAAGTATGAAAAACGAGAACTTGAAAACCATGGTCTACGCTCCGGCAGCGACACGCGGTTTTACCCTGATCGAGTTGCTGGTCACCCTCTCTGTGGCAGCGGTCGCCATTTCCATCGCTGTCCCGAATTTTCAGCAATTCATGGCGAGCAGTCGTATATCCGCGCAGGCGAATGATTTGATCGCCGCGCTCAATCTGGCGCGCAGCGAAGCCGTCAAACGCGCGGCCAACGTGACCGTGTGCTCCAGCAGTGACGGCGCAACTTGTACCGGCGACTGGGCGGATGGCTGGATTGTGAGTGATGCGGCCGGCAAAGTAATCCGGGTGCAACCGGCTCTGTCCGGGGGCAACACGTTAACGGGCGGAACGGATGTAGCCAGCACCATTACGTTTACTTCAAACGGTCGCACAACCATTCCAACTACGGCCACGTCGGTGACCACCACGATTACGCTTTGTCCGCCCAGCCCCGCTGCCGTTCAGGGGCGCGCCATTCAACTCGAACGCACCGGTCGGCCAAGCGTTGCCCCGGTGGCTTGCCCGTGAGAACGTCCATGAAACAGTCTGGTTTTACTCTGCTCGAAGTTTTGGTCGCCTTGCTGGTGATGTCCATCGGCCTTCTGGGGCTTGCCGGATTGATGGCATCGAGTATGCGCAACAATCTGAGCGCCAGTCACCGCACCCAGGCGATCTGGCAGGCATACGACATTGTCGATCGCATGCGTGCCAACCGTGCTGTTGCGATTACGGCGACAGGAGGCTATGTCACAGCGCTGGGGGCCGCGACCTGTTCGGCCGCAGCACCGACCGGGACGGTGCCCCAGCAGGATATCGCAGCCTGGAAAAACCAGCTCGCCTGCGTTTTGCCGGCCGGGGATGGCTCGATTGCGGTTGACCCGGCCACGAGAGAAACAACGGTCGTCATCCAGTGGAATGACAGTCGCGGCACCCAGGGTGTGGCTAATCAGACATTCACGGTGAATACGCAATTATGAACACGACGATTAAACACACCGGGCGCCAGACCGGTTTCGGCCTGGTCGAAATCATGATCGCCATGACGCTCGGGCTCGTTCTGCTCGGCGGGATCGGCTACCTCTATATCGGCAGCCGGGGTGCGTTCCGTACAACGGACAACATTTCGCGCATCCAGGAAAACGCGCGGTTCGCGCTGGACATGATGGGGCGGGACATCCGTATGGCCGGTTATATTGGTTGCGGCAATATCTCGTCCATGATAGTCAATACCCTCGCCAACCCTCCTGTTCCACCCATGACGGCGGCCAATGTCTTGATCGGTTACGACAGCGGGTCGGGCTGGACCAATCCAACGACAATCACGCGCTTCGCAGCGACAGACGTGATTGCCATCATGGGGGCGTTCAGTAGCGGCGTTAACCTCGATGGCAACCTGGTTCCACAGAATGCGAACGTGCAAGTCAACGGCAATCCAGACGGTTTCAAGGCGGACGACGTACTTGTGGTAACGAATTGCGTCAATGCCGACGTCTTTCGGGCAACCAATGTTTCAAGCAGCGGCGGAATCACCACAGCTGCCCACGCCAACAGCAGCAATACAGGGAATCGCATTGGCGTCTATGGTTCGGACGCGTTCGTGATGCGAGTCGATCAGTACACTTATTTTGTTGGAACCAACACAGCGGGCAATCCGGCGCTTTATCGCGTGGGTCTGGATGGCATTGCCGAGGAGCTGGTCGAGCACGTGCAGGACCTTCAGCTTCGCTATGGTCTCGACACCAATGGCGACGGCACAGTGGACGGCTACAGCGATACACCAGGCACCTGGACCCAGGTGGTGAGCGTCACGCTGAATCTGCTCATGCGCAGCCCGGATAACAATGTGGCGACATCCCAGCCATCGCTCGCCTACAACAACAACCCGTTTAGCGGGACTAGCGCGGCGGACAGGCGTATCTATCAGGTCTATTCGGCCACCGTCGGTGTGCGCAACCGCATGCCTCCCATGTGATCGCCCGGGCATACGACAAATCATGAAAACCCTGTCTTGCATCCCTTACGCTCAGCAACGCGGCGCGGCGCTGATCACCGGCCTGATCTTCCTTGTTGTGCTGACGCTTATCTCATTGGCCGCGATGAAAACCACCTCGCTCGAAGAGCGCATGGCAGGCAACGCACGCGACCAGGACATGGCGTTCCAGGCCGCCGAAGCGGCCATACGCGATGCCATGAAACAGCTTCCTGGCTTGTCGCCGGCTTCGGCCTTTGTCGCGGGTTGTGCCAATGGCCTGTGCCTGAATGATCCGGTCACACCCGTGTGGACGACCTTGACCGCCAGCAACCTATGGGAAGCCTCCAACACGGCGGCCTACGGCGGCACAGCGCTGACTATTGACGGCTCGACGAGCCTGCCTGTCCAGCCGCGTTACATCATTGAGCTTCTGCCTGGTACGGTTCCCCCGACCGGATCCAGCGCATCGACAGGCAAAGGCAATACTTCGGGTGCGCAGTTGATTCCTTACCGCATTACCGCCCGTGGCTGGGGGATCACCAATCAGACGCAGGCCACGGTTCAGGCCACCGTAATTTATTGATTCAAGAGAGTATCCATGAAAACCCTCATTCGCACCCCACTTTCCCTTGCGCTGGCGGCGGCGCTCAGCACGCTTGGTTGCAACCAGGCATTCGGCGCGACGCTCAATCTGAGTCAGATTCCGCTGTTCGTGAGTACCAGCACGAAAGCCAACGTGCTCCTGGTTTTCAGTAATTCCAATGCCATGGATGAAGACCCGACGGGTCTGGCGGTGGGTAGCGCAGACCCGACCAGCAAGTCGGAAATTGCCCGCACGGCCGCGCGCAACCTGGTGTCGAATTACACAGGCCAGATCAATATGGGCTTGATGGCGTACCAGCAAAGCGGCGTCGCGCACGGTTGGCTGAACCAGAGCCCTTACGACGCCAGCTACAACCCGGCCAACTACGACCCGGCCTGGACCGGTGCACGGGATAGCGCAACCCACAAAAAATTCAAGATACCCAATCCGACGAGCCCGAACGCGGCGGGTGCCTGCACCACATCAACAGGTACCCAGGTTGATTGCATCTATTACAACGTCAACCTGCCCTATTATTCATCCGGGCCGGGGGGCAACCTGTTCTGTTATTCGGCCACCAATGGTACTAGCAGCTATGTGAGCTTTCCCGGCGACCATACGAAATATGATTGCTACGGAACCAAGACAGGTACATCCGATGCCGCTCCATCCGGAGATTATGGTTCATTCGATGGCACCTATAATTTCGGTCCTACCGACAGCGACTATGCGCAGGCGATTGATGACTTTGGCCAAAGGCTGGCCTCGACCGATTCCGGCCCGACCTGGTTCGCCAACAGCAGCCCGGGCAAAGGTTATTTGCACACACCGATTGCGAATCTGGACGCGACACAGGCCGCCAAACTCAATGCCAAGCTGGCGACCGAGGTCGTTCCAACCCGCAGCAGTTCGGGCACATGGAACGATAATCCCACCAGTATTTCAGGCGGCAATACCTGGAACAATCCCAATGCGCCTTTGATCAACGCAGGTCTCACACCGATTACGGGTACGTTCAAGACGGCACAGGATTATTTCAATGGCGCGACGACGTATTTCGGCACAGCGCAAGGCGGACCGCAGGCAGTCCCTCCCAATTCCTGCAACAAGGATTTCCTGGTTTTCCTGACCAATGGTTTGCCCAGCGTGACCGAGACGGGAGGGAAGGTAAGCTATGTTACGGGGCAACCCTATTCCTCCACCGAGGTCGCCAATGCGGTGTCCGCAGTAACCAGCCTGAATTCGGGTACGAATCCGGTCAAGTCGTACATCATCGGTTTCGCACTGCCCGAGTTCACGAACAACTATTTCGTCACCAATCCGCCCAACCCCCTGGACCAGATGGCCGCAGCCGGGGGGACGACATCGGCGTCTTTCGCGGATGACCTGACGACTCTCAACAACACTTTCAACAGCATTTTTACCAGCATCATCGCTCAGGCTGGCGCCGCCGCTGCAGTGGCGATGACCTCGGGTTCGGTGACGGCGGGCGGCAAAATATACCAAGGGCAATTCAACGCGGCTGACTGGTCGGGCGACCTGATCGCTTACAACACTGACCCGACGACCGGCGCGGTGACGACGGCCGCATGGCAGGCTGGCTTGGTGATCAAAGGGCAGAATTACGACACGGGACGCAATATCATCAC
>JAJXUA010000011.1 GCA_021783275.1 Pseudomonadota bacterium | reverse complement strand
GTGGACATGCGCCCGGTCAAGGACACCACGCCGTTCGAATACAAGGAAATGGAATTCAAGGTCATCAAGCTCGACCGCAAGCGCAACAACGTCGTGGTGTCACGCCGTGCCGTGCTGGAAGAGACCATGGGAGCCGACCGCGAAGCAATGATGGAAAACCTGAAAGAAGGCTCCATCGTCAAGGGCGTGGTCAAGAATATCACCGACTACGGCGCGTTCGTCGATCTGGGCGGTATCGATGGTCTGCTGCACATCACCGACATGGCCTGGCGCCGCGTCAAGCATCCGTCTGAAGTCGTCACCGTCGGTATGGAACTCGAAGCCAAGATCCTGCGCTACGACACCGAAAAGAACCGCGTCTCGCTCGGCATCAAGCAGCTCGGCGACGACCCGTGGGTCGGCATCGCCCGCCGCTACCCGCAGGGCACACGCATGTTCGGCAAGGTCGCGAACCTCACCGACTACGGCGCGTTCGTTGAAATCGAAGAAGGTATCGAAGGCCTGGTGCACGTCTCCGAAATGGACTGGACCAACAAGAACGTCAGCCCGTCCAAGATTGTGGCGCTGGGTGACGAAGTCGAAGTCATGGTGCTCGACATCGATGAAGACAAGCGTCGTATCTCGCTCGGCATGAAGCAGTGCAAGTCGAACCCGTGGGAAGACTTCTCGATGAACTTCAAGAAGGGCGACAAGGTTGCCGGTGCGATCAAGTCGATCACCGACTTCGGCGTGTTCATCGGTCTGGCCGGCGGCATCGATGGTCTGGTGCACCTGTCCGACCTGTCGTGGAGCCTGCCGGGCGAAGAAGCCGTGCGCAATTTCCGCAAGGGTCAGGACGTGGAAGCCGTGGTGCTGGGCATCGACCTCGAACGCGAGCGCATTTCGCTGGGCATCAAGCAGATCGACGGCGATCCGCTGACCAGCTACGCCTCGGGTCACGACAAGGGCAGCATCGTCAAGGGAACGATCATTTCCGTTGAAGCCAAGGGCGCAACCGTGAAACTGGATTCCGACATGGAAGGCTATCTGCGCGCTTCGGAAGTGTCGCGTGACCGTGTCGAAGACATGCGCACCCACTACAAGGATGGCGACGAGATCGAAGCGATGATCATCAACGTGGATCGCAAGAATCGCGTGATCAACCTGTCGATCAAGGCCAAGGACATGACTGACCAGGATACGGCGATGAAGAAATTTGCCGCTGATTCGGCTGCGGCCGCCACCGGCTCGACCAATCTGGGCGCACTGCTCAAGGCCAAACTCGACAACAAGAACGCCGAGCAGTAATCCATGACCAAGTCCGAGCTGATTGCCCAACTGGCGACCCGGCATCCGCATTTTTCAGTCGCGGATATCGAAATGGCGGTGAAAACGATACTCGATGCGCTGGCAAGAAATCTGTCGCGCGGCGAGCGTATCGAAATTCGCGGCTTCGGCAGTTTCAGTCTCAGCTTCAGGCCTGCCCGACTGGGGCGCAATCCCAAGTCGGGTGAGAAAGTCCAGGTTCCGGCCAAGCATGTGCCGCACTTCAAGGCAGGCAAGGAATTGCGTGACCGGGTGGACTTTCCGTTGTGAGCCGCTTGCCCTTCCGGGGGTGGAGTGGAGGCAGTGAAGAAAACGGCGTGGATTACGCCGTTTTCTTTTGCCGCCACGCTTTTTGTCGTGCGCCTGCAAAGGTAGAATGTTCGCCAAACCGAAACGGCATTCCATGAAAAATATCACGCGCTATCTGGGATTGGCAGCAAAGCTCCTGGTGTTTCTGCTGGTGCTGGGCTTTGCCCTGAAAAACAGCCACAGCGTGGTGTTCTATTCCTATCTGGGCTACATCTGGCAGGCGCCGCTGATCGTGATGCTGGGACTGGTGTTTGTGCTGGGTGCCCTGATCGGCGCACTGGCGCTGCTGCCCACCCTGTTTCGCCTGCGTCGTGAAGCCAGCCGCGTCCCGCCTCCCGTTGCACTGGATACCGTGACGCGCACGGATCTGCCCATCGTCTGAACTATGGAATTCGAATTCTGGTGGCTGCTGGCGTTTCCGCTGTTCTTCGTGCTGGGATGGCTGGCGGCCCGGGTCGATATCCGGCAAGTCATCACGGAATCGCGTGCGCTGCCCAATTCCTATTTCCGGGGCTTGAATTTCCTGCTCAATGAGCAACCCGACAAGGCGATTGAAGCGTTTCTTGAAGTCGTCAAGCTCGAACCGGAAACCATCGATCTGCACTTTGCCCTGGGCGGGCTGTTTCGCCGGCGCGGCGAGTTTGATCGCGCGATCCGCATGCACGAAAATCTGCTGGAACGCGAAGGTCTGGTGGAAGAGCAGCGCCTGCGCGCGATGAGTGAACTGGGTCAGGACTACCTGAAAGCCGGCTTGCTCGACCGCGCGGAGCAGGTGTTTACGCGGCTGCTGGATACGCCGCAGCATGGCCTCGCACGCACCCACCTGCTGGAAATTTTCGTCCAGGAAAAAGACTGGCACAAGGCCATCGATGCCGCACACACGCTGGAAAAAGACACCAGCAAGCCGCTTAATACCGAGATTGCGCATTTCCATTGCGAGCTTGCTCTGCTGGAAGCGGCAAAAGGCAATCCCGATGCCGCCGCTGCGCATCTGGACGCGGCACTCGGGGTCAACCGCCAGTCGGTGCGCGCCAATTTGATGGCAGGCGATCTGGATGCGGCAGCAGGCCGTCACGAGGCCGCGATTGCGGACTGGCGACTGGTGGAAACGCAGAGTGCGCCCCACATGGCGCTGGTGGTTGAGCGTGTGCTCGGCAGCTATCGCCAGCTGGGACGAAGCGGCGAGGGCGTGCTGTGGCTGCGCGCACTGTATGCCCGGCAGCCCTCGCAGGATGTATTCAGTGCCCTGTACCTGGCAGTCTTCGAAACGGAAGGTGCGGACGCGGCAAAACAGCTGGCGCGCGAAGAGCTGCGCCGCAATCCGAGCCTGCGCACGCTGGATCGTTTGCTCGAAGCCCAGCTGGTCGATGCAGACGCTGCGGAGCGTGAATTGCTGCAAGTGGAAAAAGGGCTCGTTGCCAGCCACAGCCAGCGCATGATGCGCTACCAGTGCGCCACCTGCGGCTTTAAGGCCAAACAGTTTTTCTGGCGCTGCCCGGCGTGTGGACGCTGGGACAGCTTCGATCCCGAGCGGCACGAGGGAGAAAACTGAGATGCGCGTTTCGGATTACAGGCTGCAGGCGGGCAGATGAATTCGACCCGGATCATCGTCGCGCTGGATTATCCCGATGCCGCGTCAGCGCTGGCACTGGTGACGCGACTGGATCCGGCGTTGTGCCGCATCAAGGTCGGTAAGGAGCTGTTTACCGCAGCCGGTCCCGAGCTGGTGCGCGCGCTGGTGGCGCGGGGTTTCGACGTATTCCTGGATCTGAAATTTCATGACATTCCCCATACCGTGGCCGCCGCCTGCCGCGCAGCGGCAGGCTTGGGCGTGTGGATGCTGAATGTGCACGCCGCAGGTGGACGCCGCATGATGGAAGCCGCCAGTGCCGCCCTGGCAGACTTGCCGCATCCGCCTTTGTTGATCGCCGTCACCGTGCTGACCAGCATGGCGAAGGAAGACCTGGAAGAAACGGGTGTGCCAGCGCTGCCCGCCGATCAGGTGCTGCGACTGGCACGGCTGGCCCAAGCGTGCCAGCTCGATGGTGTGGTGTGCTCGGCGCACGAAGCCACCGCGCTGCGTGCCAGCCTGGGGAGCGATTTCCGTCTGGTCACTCCGGGCATCCGCCCGCCCGGGGCTGATGCAGCCGACCAGCGACGGGTGATGACCCCGGTTCAGGCGCTTCATGCCGGGGCGACTGATCTGGTGATCGGCCGCCCGATTACTGCAGCGGACGATCCGCTGATCGCCCTGCAACAGATCCATTTCGATATTCAAAATGCTCAGGAATAAACCATGAAAATTACAGTAATCGGTACAGGCTATGTGGGTCTGGTCACAGGCACCTGTCTGGCCGAAGTCGGCAATGAAGTCCTGTGCCTCGATGTCGATCCGAAAAAAATCGCGACGCTGAAGGCCGGCGGTATTCCCATCTATGAGCCGGGACTCGAAGACATGGTGCGCCGTAACGTCGCCGCCGGTCGCCTGCATTTCACGACCGATGTCGAAGCCTCGGTCGCGTTCGGCCAGATCCAGTTCATTGCTGTCGGCACGCCGCCCGACGAAGACGGCTCGGCCGATTTGCAATATGTTGTCGCGGCCGCGCGCAATATAGGCCGTCACATGACGGACTACAAACTGGTGGTCGATAAATCCACCGTGCCGGTCGGTACCGCAGACAAGGTCAAAGCCGCGCTGGAAGAAGAACTGGCAAAGCGTGGCGTGACGCTGGAATTCAACGTTGCCTCCAACCCCGAGTTCCTCAAGGAAGGCGCGGCGGTTGATGACTTCATGAAGCCCGACCGCATCGTCATCGGCACCGACAGCGAACACGCAACAGCCTTGCTGCGCCAGCTTTATGCGCCGTTCCAGCGCAATCACGACCGCCTCAGGGTGATGGATGTGAAAAGCGCCGAGCTCACCAAATACGCCGCCAATGCCATGCTGGCGACACGTATATCGTTCATGAATGAACTGGCCGTGCTGGCGGAAAAACTCGGTGCCGACATCGAACAGGTGCGGCATGGCATTGGCTCCGATCCACGCATCGGCTATCACTTTCTGTATGCCGGATGCGGCTACGGTGGCTCGTGTTTTCCCAAGGACGTGCAGGCCTTGCAGCGCACCGGACAGGAAAATGGCATTCCGCTGCGTGTACTGGGCGCAGTCGAGGCCGCCAACGATGCGCAGAAACAGATACTCGTCAGCAAACTGACGGCGCGCCTGGGAACGAACCTGAAAGGCAAGCGTTTCGCCATGTGGGGGCTGGCGTTCAAGCCCAATACCGACGATATGCGTGCCGCCCCCAGCCGCGCCATGCTCGAAGCTCTGTGGGCCATGGGCGCAAGTGTGGCGGCGTACGACCCGGCGGCGATGGAAGAAACCCATCGCATTTACGGCGACCGCCCCGACCTGATCCTGGCCAGCGACCCGACAGCCGCCCTGAAGGATGCGGATGCGCTGCTGATCGTGACCGAATGGAAAGTCTTCCGCAGCCCCAATTTCGACACCCTGAAAGCCCTGCTGAAAACCCCGCTGGTGTTCGATGGCCGCAATCTCTATGAACCCCAGGCGATGCGCGACATGGGCTTTGAGTATTTCCCGATCGGGCGGCAGTAATGTCCTTGCGTGAAGCAATCGGCCGGGTTCGTATCCTGGTGGCAGGGGATGTGATGCTCGACCGGTACTGGTTTGGTGACGTATCGCGCATCTCGCCCGAAGCGCCGGTTCCGGTGGTGCACGTCACACGCACGGAGGACCGGGTGGGCGGAGCAGGGAATGTGGCGCGCAACGCCGCAGCGCTGGGTGCGCAGGTGGTACTGCTATCGGTAGTCGGGCATGACGAAGCCGGGCAGGCGTTACGCACCCTGCTGGATGCAGAATCATTCCAGGTGCATCTTTATGAAGACGCTGCTTTTTCCACCATTACGAAATTGCGGGTCATTGGCCGCCAGCAGCAATTGTTGCGCGTTGACTTTGAAACCCAGCCCGGGCACGAAGTGCTGGCAGCCAAGCTGGAAGCCTATGAGAGTCTGCTGGCTGAATGCGATGCGGTGATTCTTTCGGATTATGGCAAGGGTGGACTCACCCATGTGACGCGCATGATTGCGGCTGCCCGAGAAGCAGGCAAACCCATCCTGGTGGATCCCAAGGGTGATGACTGGGAGCGTTATACAGGTGCCACGCTGATCACGCCCAATCGCACCGAATTTCGCGATGTGGCAGGAAGCTGGGCCTCGGAATCCGAGCTGGCAGACAAAGCCACTGCCGTGCGTGCGCGCTTTGCGCTCGATGCGCTGCTGGTAACACGCAGTGAAGAAGGCATGAGCCTCTTTGATGCGCAAGGTGCACATCACGAGGCGACGCAGGCGCGCGAGATTTTCGACGTGTCTGGCGCGGGTGATACCGTGATCGCGGCAATGGCGGTTTCCCTTGCAGCCGGGGCAAGCGGCATTGAAGCGATGCAGCTGGCGAATCGCGCGGCGGGTGTGGTGGTGGGCAAATTTGGCACGGCAGTTGCGCGGGCCGACGAAGTGTTTGGAGAAACCGCATGAGTCAATACACCGTCGTCACCGGCGCTGCCGGGTTCATCGGGGCGAATATCGTCAAGGCGCTCAACGCGCGTGGCGAAACCAATATCCTCGCAGTGGACAACCTCACCCGCGCCGACAAATTCAAAAACCTGACCGACTGCGAGATCGCCGACTATCTCGACAAGGCGGAGTTTCTCGATCTGATCGAGCAGGGCGTGCTCGATGGCAGCGTCTCCGCGATCTTTCACGAAGGTGCGTGTTCCGACACCATGGAAACCGACGGCCGCTACATGATGGAGAACAACTACCGCTATTCCGGTGCGCTGCTCAAATTCTGTCAGGACGAAGGTGCGCAGTTTCTGTATGCCTCGTCGGCCAGCGTCTACGGCGGCGGTCGCACGTTTTCCGAATCGCGCGAATTCGAGTCCCCGCTGAATGTGTACGGCTATTCCAAATTCCTGTTCGACCAGAGCGTGCGTCGGCTAGGGTCCGAGCGCACGGCACAGATCGCCGGCTTCCGTTATTTCAACGTCTACGGCCCGCGCGAGCAGCACAAGGGCCGCATGGCGTCGGTGGCGTTTCATTTCTTCAATCAGTATCGTGCCGACGGCCGGGTGAAGCTGTTCGAGGGGTGCGATGATTACCCGAATGGCGAACAGCGCCGCGATTTCGTCTCGGTGGACGATGTAATTGCGGTCAACCTGTGGTTTCTCGATCATCCTGACGTGTCCGGCATTTTCAACGTGGGCACGGGGCGCTGCCAGAGTTTCAACGATGTGGCGGTGGCGGCCGTCAATGCCTGCCGTGCGGCATCGGGTGAAGCCGCACTCACGCTGGCCGAGATGCAGGCGCAGGGCATCGTCAGCTATATCGACTTCCCGGAAGCGCTCAAGGGCAAATACCAGAGCTATACCGAAGCGGATATTTCCGCCCTGCGGGCAGCGGGGTATGATGCGCCGTTTCTGAGTGTGGAGGCCGGCACGACGCGTTACGTCAGCCAGCTCCTGGGGTCATGAGCGACTACAAATCCATCGAAGACACCGTTGGCAACACGCCGCTGGTGCGGCTCAAGCGGCTGCCCGGCGTCACCAGCAATACCGTGCTGGTCAAGCTCGAAGGTAATAATCCGGCGGGTTCGGTGAAAGACCGGCCGGCATTGTCGATGATCGACGCGGCGCAGGCACGCGGCGAAATCAAGCCGGGCGACACGCTGATCGAAGCGACCAGCGGCAATACCGGGATTGCGCTGGCGATGGCGGCGGCGATGCGCGGCTACCGCATGATCCTGATCATGCCCGAGCATCTGTCGATCGAGCGGCGGCAAACCATGCGTGCGTTCGGCGCCGAACTGCAACTGGTGAGCAAGGAAGCCGGTATGGAAGGCGCGCGTGACCTGGCCATCGCCATGGAAAAACAGGGCATCGGCAAAATCCTCGACCAGTTTTCCAACCCCGACAACCCCGACGCGCATTACCGCACCACTGGCCCCGAAATCTGGCGCGATACGCGCGGCAAGATCACCCATTTCGTATCGAGCATGGGGACCACCGGCACGATCATGGGCTGCTCACGTTACCTCAAGGAAAAAAACCCGGCGATCCAGATCGTCGGTGTGCAGCCGGTGGAAGGCGCGCAGATCCCCGGCATCCGCAAATGGCCGGACGAATACGTGCCCGCCATCTGCGATTACGACCGGGTCGATCACATGATCTATGTCGGTCAGTGGAACGCCGAAGAAACCACGCGCCAGCTCGCGCGTGAGGAAGGCATCTTCGCCGGTATTTCGTCCGGCGGCGCGTTGTGGGCGGCGCTGCAACTGTCGAAAGAAGTTGAGAACGCTGTGATCGTCTCGATCATCTGTGACCGCGGCGACCGCTATCTCTCCACCGGCGTGTTCCCCGCGTAAGCCGTCTTGGCTAAATCAAAAACCATCTACACCTGCACCGAATGCGGCGGCCAGTCGCCCAAGTGGCAGGGTCAGTGCCCGGCCTGCAACGCCTGGAACACCCTGGTTGAAACCGTCGCCGAATCGACCAAGCCGCGTTTTGCAGGACTGACCGCGACGAGCACGGTGCAACTGCTGCACGATGTCGAAGCGTCGGAAGAAAGCCGCATCGCCACCGACATCGGCGAACTCGACCGCGTGCTCGGCGGCGGTCTGGTGCCGGGCGGGGTGGTGCTGATCGGCGGCGACCCTGGCATCGGCAAATCGACGCTGCTGTTGCAGGCGCTGGCGGGGCTGTCCGGGCGCATGAACACGCTCTACGTCAGCGGCGAGGAATCGGCGCGCCAGGTGGCGTTGCGCGCGCGGCGGCTGAGTCTGCCGGAAACGAATCTGCCGGTGCTACCGGAAATCCGCCTCGAAGCCATTCTTGCGCAGCTCGCCGATCTCAAGCCCGAGGTCGCGGTCATCGACTCGATCCAGACCGTGTATTCCGAAGCGCTGACCTCGGCCCCCGGCTCGGTCGCGCAGGTGCGCGAGTGCGCCGCGCAGCTCACGCGCCACGCCAAGCAGACCGGCACCGCGATCATCCTCGTCGGCCACGTCACCAAGGAAGGCGCCATCGCCGGCCCGCGCGTGCTCGAACATATTGTGGACACCGTGCTGTATTTCGAGGGCGACACCGGGTCGAGTTTTCGCCTGGTGCGCGCGTTCAAGAACCGCTTCGGCGCGGTCAACGAGATCGGCGTCTTCGCCATGACCGAAAAGGGCTTGAAGGGCGTGGCCAATCCGTCGGCGATTTTCCTGTCGCGCCACGGCGAGCCGGTGCCCGGCTCCTGCGTACTGGTCACGCAGGAAGGCACGCGGCCCTTGCTGGTGGAAATCCAGGCGCTGGTCGATTCCAGTCACGCGCCGAATCCGCGCCGGCTTTCAGTGGGACTGGAGCAGAACCGCCTCGCCATGCTGCTCGCCGTGCTGCACCGCCACGCCGGTATCGCCTGCTTCGATCAGGATGTATTCGTCAACGCCGTCGGCGGTGTGAAAATCAGCGAGCCTGCCGCCGACCTCGCTGTGCTTGCCGCGATTGTTTCGTCGCTCAGAAGTCAGCCGCTACCCGACAAGCTGGTGATGTTCGGCGAAGTGGGTTTGGCGGGCGAAATCCGTCCGGTGCAGCGAGGTCAGGAGCGATTGAAAGAAGCCGCCAAGCTCGGCTTCACCCAGGCCATCGTCCCGGCCGCCAACCAGCCCAAGCAAAAGATCGCCGGCATGAAGGTGCATGCAGTGCAGCGGCTGGACGAGGCGATTCAGTTGTTCCGGGACGCCTGAATTTACAGAAGGTGAGGTACTTGCTTGAGCCTGCACATTTTCCGCGAATTTAGGACATCAAACATGAAGCTCAATTGGACGGCCTACTTCGTACTTGCTGTTGTCTTTCTGCTTTCAATTAGCGCCTATTTTCTAATCGCCGACAGCCACAATGCATGGGCAGGTTTTGTTGCCGCGCCTGGCGTGACAGCACTATTCGGCGCGTTATTTCAGCTAGCTCGTGACGAATCTGATTATCAGAAACGCTTGGAGACCCAGCGAAGAGATTTTCAGTTCACACTTGGTGCGGCATCACATATGGCTAATGCCGCATTTGATAAGCATGCTGAGTTTGGTGAGAAATATATGAGTGAACTTAACAAAACAGTGCATACGCTGTTTCGAGAAGGCGACACACCGGACGCGCTGAAACATGCGGCTCAGCTGTACAAGCTTCGGCAGGACTACGCAATGTGGCTAACCGAAAAAATTGATACGGATCTAGATGAGTTCGAATCAACATTGCGAAGACTTGGTGCTGATGCACATTTCATAATATCGACCACCGGCCATGGAGCCTATTCCGACGAGAGATCATTGCGCATCAACAGTAATTTTGAATTGTTTGGGCGAATTCTTGGGCTCAAGAGTCAGGAAGGCATTGAAGAAAAATCTCTGGTAGATGCTCTGAAAACAAGAGTAAGGGCGGTTCTTGGTATCGAGGAGCTTACGCAGTTGCGTGAGCACCTAGTAAAGCAAGCCAGTAAAGCTATTGGTAGCTAGATTGTATCCTGAGGGGTAGCCGCAAAAACCCGGCAGGCAGGCGGCTTGATAGCACACCCGGCATCAAACCAAAACGGCGACTGCGGTCGCCGTTTCGGTTTGGATTGAGGCGGCGGGTGAGGCGGCTGTTCCGGCGGCGGCCGCTTCGTGATTGTCGTGGCCTCTATAACGCCTCAGCGCGTCGCCAGTCTTTTGGCGGCAGCGGTTTGTTTCTCGGCTTCGACCAGTTTCTCGGCCAGCCAGAGTTTCATCAACGACTGGTAGGGCACATCCAGCCTGTTCGCCATCGCCTTGATGTGCGTTAGCAGGGCGTCGGGCAGGCGCAAGGAAATCGAAGTCGTCGTTGCCTTGAGGTTGGGAAATACGACGCGCACCGATTTTGACGCATCGAAATAAGCGGTGCTGTCATTGCCGGGCGCTTCCCAGAATGCCCGTTCTTCCGCCTCGCTGGCGAAGCGGGGCAGGGGCTTAAGTCGTTTGCTCATACTCCTTGCGCTCCTTTCTGTGCATGTCGCGTGCCGAGATCACCCGTATCAGGCTGCCGTCGGCCCGCATCGTGAAAAAGAGGGCCAGAAGCCGGCCTGCGTTGGTGATGCCCAGTGCGCGAATGCGTAACTCGCGCGCACTGTGTTGCTCATCCGGTGTCACGATCAAAGGCTGGTTGAAGAAAACCTGCTCCGCTTCGGTCTGGCTGACCCCGTGCGCGTCGGCATTCTTGCGTTCATTGCCCGCGTCCCAGTCGAACCCTGTGACCGTCGAGAAATCAATCATAGCTGTATATTAGAGCAATATACACTTTGAGTCTATCCTCAACCCATCACCTGCCCATGTTCCCGCGTGTCATGGAACGCGACCTTGGGCCAGCGTTCCTGCGCCAACTGCAAATTCACCCGCGTATCCGCCAGATACACCAGATTGCCATCGACGTCCTTCGCCAATCGTAGCGAATTCGCTTTGGTGAATTCGGCGAGATGCGGGGCGTCGGGGCAGGTGACCCAGCGCGCGGTATGGATGCCGGCGGTTTCGAAGCTGGCATCGACGCCGTATTCGGTGCGCAGGCGGTGGGCGACGATCTCGAATTGCAGCGGGCCGACGGCACCGATCAGCAGCACGTTGTCGGCGAAGGGTTCGAACACCTGCACTGCGCCTTCTTCGCCGAGTTCGAGCAAGCCCTTGTTCAGCTGTTTGGCGCGTAGCGGGTCGCGCAGGCGCGGTTTGGAAAACAGTTCGGGGGCGAAGTAGGGGATGCCCTTGTATTGCAGCGCCTCGCCTTCGGTGAGGGTGTCGCCGATGTGCAACTGGCCGTGGTTGTGGATGCCGATGATGTCGCCCGCCACCGCGTCTTCCATGCGCGTGCGCTCGTTGGCCATGAAGACGACAGCGTTGGCGATTTTCATGTCCTTGCCGGTGCGGCGGTGGCGCACTTTCATGCCGGGACTGTAGCGGCCGGAGCAGACGCGGAAGAAGGCAATCCGGTCGCGGTGATTCGGGTCCATGTTGGCCTGGATCTTGAACACGAAGCCGGTGAATTTGGCTTCGGTGGGTTCGACCACGCGCTCGACCGCTTCGCGCGACAGCGGCGCGGGCGCCCAGTCGGCCAGCGCGGCCAGCACTTCGCGCACGCCGAAATTGTTGATCCCGGAACCGAAGAATACGGGCGTTTGCTTGCCCGCCAGAAATTCATCCAGCGAGAAGCCCACGCCCGCGCCGCGCACCAATTCGATTTCGCCGAGCAGCGCGTCGGCCTCCAGCGGAAACAGTTCGCGCAAGCCCGCTTCGCCCAAGCCTTGCAGCGATTCAAACGTTTGCCCGGCGTTTTCCTCGCCGGCCTTGAAGCGCAGGATTTCCTCGCGGTCGAGGTGGTACACACCCTGAAAACGCTTGCCCATGCCGATCGGCCAGGTCACCGGCGCGCAGTGGATTTTCAGGATGGATTCGATCTCGTCGAGCAATTCGAGCGGCTCGCGCACTTCGCGGTCGAGCTTGTTGATGAAGGTGATGATCGGCGTCGCCCGCATCCGGCACACTTCGAGCAATTTGATCGTCTGTTCTTCCACACCCTTGGCCGCGTCTACCACCATGATCGCCGCGTCCACGGCGGTGAGCACGCGGTAGGTGTCTTCCGAAAAATCCTTGTGGCCGGGGGTGTCCAGCAGGTTGAACACGCAGTCGCCGTAGGAAAACTGCATCACGGAGGAGGCGACCGAAATGCCGCGTTCCTGCTCCACTGCCATCCAGTCCGAAGTGGCGAATTTGCCGCTTTTTTTGGCCTTGACCGTGCCCGCCATTTGAATGGCGCCGCCGAACAGCAGCAGCTTTTCGGTGAGTGTGGTTTTACCGGCGTCGGGGTGGGAGATGATCGCGAAGGTGCGGCGTTTTTTGACGTCGCGCGCCAAAGGCGATGCGCCGGTTTGGGCCGGTGCGGTTGCGGCTGGATTCATGCGGGGAGTAGCAGTAACAGGCAGGCCGCCATTTTACAGGAGACAGCCTCGCAACGAGGCGTTGTTGGGCAGGGATTACTTCACGCGTACCCTGAATTGCAGGCTGAAACTGGGCGAAGGATTGCCGGCTATCGCATCAGCATTCATGGCTCCGACCGGGGTAAAACGGATATGGGTGACGGCCGGGTCGAAACTGCCGTTGGGCACATAGGTCCAGTTGACGCCATCCACTGAAAAGTCCACGCAGTCGGTGAAATCGCCCAGCGTGTTGAAGTTGCACACGACGCCACTGGGGAGCGTGCCGTTGCTGAAATTGAAAGGCGCGCCGCCGCCCAGGTTGCCGGTGAACAGGACGGTGTTGACCGGAACCGGATCGACGATGATGAGCGAGGTGTTGTCGACCGCGCCAGGCCCCGAGTTGGTGACCGTCAGCGTATAAAGCGCTTCCGCGCCCGGAATGTATTTGGGGTTGAGCGCCAGATTGACGGGATCGGACGTGACCTGGACGCTCTTCAGGAAGGTGAGTGAAGGCATCAGCTTGTCGTTGCTGAAGGTACAGGTGATCTGGGTATCCGCGCCGTTGATTGCGAGCGTGCCTGTGAGGCTGTCCGGTATATGGCTGAGCGCGCCGTTGTTGCCGGTGCAGGTCAGCGATTTCGCATAGTCAAGGGGTAGCCCGGTGGTGAAGGCTTCCGCGAGGGCGACCGTTTCGCCGGCATAGATCGTCATCGTGCCGGTGTCGGTATCGGTTTCATTGCGGGTGTTGGCGGTGGCAGCGAAGTTGCGGCTGTTGAGTCCAATAGCCGAGATGATGACGGCGTTGTTCAGGGTGGCATTGGTCCAGCGCTTGGCTAGCGTGAGTTCGGCCGAGCGGCGCGTGTTGGTGAAGTTGCAGGCGATGACATCGTTATTGACGGGCGCGACGACAAAGCTGGTGCCGCTGCCGGGCGGGACGGTCGTTCCCCCGCTGCCGCTGTTGGTGCAGCTGTAGGCGGCTGCGTAATTCGCCAAGTCGGTGGTACCGGCGGCGCTTTCCGACAGGGTCAGCGCCACGCCGGCTGTGGTCACCAGCGACACCCCGGCAGAGGTGATGCTGTTTCCGATTCCGGTGGTAATCACCGGTGTAGCACCCGTCACCGCCAGGGTGAACTGGTCGGTGACGGCGACACGTCCGCCGCCGGCCGGATCGATTATTTTCTGCAGGGTGATGCGCGGTCGCGGCGTGTTGGTGAAGGTACAGACGAGGTCATCACCCGGTGCGGGGGTGAGGCTCGCGCTGGTCGTCGCCACATTGCTGGGCAGACTGGCGCCGGGCGTCGCACCCGGGCCGGTGAACGCGTTGCTGCAGGTCAGGCGGCTGTCGTATTCGGACAGTGGCGTGGGGCCAGCGGCCTTGGAATCGGCAATCGTCAGCGCTGTAGAGGGTGTGCTGTAAAAGAGGGTGCTGGCGGTGCTAGCGGTGCCTGAGGTGGTTGCCGATGTGCTGCCGGTCAGGGTGCCGCCGCCACTGGCACTGACCGTGAACTGGTCGCTGACGCTGACCCGCCCACCGACACTCTTGGCCAGCGTGATGCGCGGACGTTTGGTGTTAGTGACGGTGCATGCGGCGGCAATGTTGGTCGTGCTGAGTCCCGCCGTTAGGGTGCGGGTGGCGTTGTTGGTGATCAGAAGGGGTGAACCCGTCACCGCTGCGCAACTGATCGCCGCCGTGCTTTCCCAATTGGATGCCGCTGTCTCGGTAATGGTCAGGGTGCGAACGATAGGGAGGACGTTCATGTAGAAGCGAACCGTCTCGCCGTCGCGCAGGGTTGCGCTGGCGGTGTTGGTCGCCGTTGCGATACTGGAGGGCGAATAGGTGCCGCCGGTTGCCGAAGTCGGTGTCAGCACTGCACCGGTCAGGGCAATGACCTTGGCGCCCAATGGACCGGTCGCGGTAAAGATAAACGGCTGGTTGTCGCCGTCGGGCGTGGTTTGCTTGGTGACGTCAACGTAGCCACCTGCAAACACGGCAACGAGCCCCGACACGGGGGCCGCGGTATTGACCTGGCATTTAGACCCTGAACCGGGCTTGACGTCTCCGGGTCCGGTGCATGCGTCGCCAGAAGACTGTGAATACGCCAGCAAATAGGGAATCGTCAGGGCACCCGTACTATCGCCCTGACACTGCACCTTGATCTGGTTAAAGGTAATGGTCGTGCTTGCGCCGTTACCCAGAAAATCGCTGCACAGGTTGCCCGCGTTGCCTGCAGCCTTGAACCATGGCTGGGTCAAGGTCGGCGGGGGAGCAGGAATCGCAGTGGTTGGCACCGTGCCGACCGAACAGCCGGTGGGTGAAGCATCGGTTTGCGGGTTGTTCCCGTTTTGGCCGACAAAAAAGCCAACGTCGTAACGGTCGGGACTATTGCTGGTGAGATTCAGGTCTACTTCGAACGAAAACGATTGCCCGGCGACACAAAATGGCGCGGTCCCCGGCGCCGCGCTGAAAGTGGCGCCTACCGTGAAATCATTGGCGGTACAGTTCAACGGTGATTGACGCGCCAGCGCACAGCTCAAATCCTGGGTGGCCGGAACGGTCAGTGCCCAGGCTGGCGCTGCCAACGTCGCCATGAGCCACGCGCAGGCCAGGCGGCGCAGACCGGGGGCAGGATGGCAGGACAGCAGTCTGTCGGCCCGTGTCAACCTCCGGACGCTGGGCAAAGTTAGCAAATATCTGTTCATCGTGAATTCCATCATGGTCGCGTATCGCCAAACACGCCGTTCATCCGGTTGTTCAATCCCAGCGTGTCCTGATCGACTTTGAGTCGGACGCTGAAATAAGGGCCCTGGGTGCGGGTGTCGGCGCCGCTGAAATCGGCGTCGTCGAAGCCGGCAAAATTGTAGCCGACGGCGACCCACAGATTTTCCATCAGGCTGTGGCCGACCGAGACGCCAAAGCCGGTCTGGCTGATTTCGCTGTTCCAGGAATCGAGCCGTGAGACGTGTGCGCCGACATCCCAGGTCTGGGTGATGTCGCGGCGGATTTCGGTGCCGACGAGGCTGGTGAAGCCGCTGTACTCGCCGCCGTTGAGGTCGTCGAGCACGTACTTCGCGCCGAACTGCAGGGCCACCTGGGTACGGCGGTTGGGCATCCAGTTCCAGTTGCTGTTGTTGACGAGTTTTTGCGCGCGCGACGTCAGGGTGGCGTCTTCGGTCAGTTCGTCGATGTAGTCCACACGGTTGAGCCAGATCCATTCGCTGTCCCACGGGCGGGTGGCGTAGGAGACGCGGGCGTCGAACTTGCGCGAGCGGCGCAGCAGCGATTCGTCTTCGATATAGCTGAAACCGCCGGCCAGTACGCGGCCAGCGTCGAGCGTGCGCTGCATGCCGACGATGAAATTGATCTTGTCGTCGAGATCGCCTTCGCGCCATTCGAGTCGGGTGTTGGCGCCCCAGATTGTGTTGTTGTAGGCCGCGCCGACGCTGAATGCAGTGTAGTCACCGTTGGCGACGGTGCCGGATGCCAGCGGTACGTTGAGATTGAGCGGCACGCCGGTGGCACGCAGAGTCTGCGACCGGGTGACAGCGAAATCGGTTTGCCAGAATTCATTGATCTGCCATTTCTGCACCAGTCCCAGATCGGCGTGCATGCGGCCGCTGTCGAGGCTGGCCTGGTTGCCCAGCGACGCGGCGAGTTCGCCGCCGGTCCACGGTGCCACGCGCAGACCGACGCGAGTGAGGTTGGCCGAAATATCCTCGCCACGCGCGAATTCCTGTTCGGCAAACAGCACGGTCTGCTCGGTCAGCTTGTAGTCGGCACCGATGATCAGCCGATCCGGGAAGTCGAGGCTGTCGGCTTCGCCGAAGCCGATTTCGGCAGCGGCGCGCAACACCAGCTTGCGGTCGAGCAGTTCGTAGGCGGCCCCGGCGAGTGCCTGTTTGCTGTCGCGGGTGACGCCTGCGCCGTCTTCATCGCGGGCGAAGCGCGCGCCGTAATACCCGGTGAGGCTGGTGCCGAGCTTGTGGTCGGCGCGGCCTTCGATCACGTCGCGCTGTGCGCCGGTGGAGAGCGTGTCCTGGCGGTAGGCCTGGCCTTCGAGTTGCAGCGTTTCGGACAGTTTCAGCCGCGCCTCGGCGCCGAATTTGCGCGTGCCGTTTTCGCTGCCCGCCTGCTGGCCCAGGCCAAAGCCGCTTTCCTGCTTGCGGATGTAAGCCTTGGCGTCGAGTTTCTCGTTGTGATGCAGGGCTTCGACTTTCCAGGCCGCACCTTCGAATTCAATGCCAGCCAGATCGCGCTGGCTCTGGGCGAACTCGGCCTGCACCCGGGTGGCCTCGCTCATCAGATAGGTGAGATCGACGCCGCCGAGATTGCCGCTGGCCCCGACATTGCCTTCGCGCACCAGGCTTGCGCCGATTTCGGTTTTGGCGTTGGGCTTGAACGCGAGGCGGCCACCGGCGGTGAGTTTTTCGTCCTGGCTGCTGGCGGATTCGTATTCGGCGACGATGTAAACCGGGTTGAACATCGCGTCGCGCTCGGGTACGGGCGATTTGAAAAACACGGTACCGGCTAAATAATCAATGTCGTAATCGAGGAAGCGGGTGAGCGTCTTGCTGCTGAGAATGTTCTGCGACTGGAAGCGGTCGCGGGTTTCGATGCGGATCGTGTCGCTGTTTTCGATGATGTCCGAGCGCGTCAGGCGATACAGGCCCGAGGTGCCGTTGCCGCGCAGTTCGTCCTTGACGAAGGCTTGCGCGGTCATCGTGGCAAAGGCGTTGTAACTGAATTTTTCGCCTTGGTATTCGGATTTCAGGCCGTTGACGGTGCGGCTGTAGCGCGCGAATTCCGCGACGGTGAGGCCCGTGTCGTAATCGCCGAAGAGCGCATAGAACTGGCGGCGTTCGATCTTGAGGTAGAGCTTGCGCGCGCTCGCCGCGTCGAAGGTCGGCTGGGTCGAATCGCCGTACAGGGTGTAGAAGCGGTTGGGATCGACCAACTGCTTGAGATTGGCAAAAGCACCGGCGTCGCCGCGCTGCTTGGCAGTGTCGTAGGCCACGGTCAGCAGCGTGTCGCCGCGCACCGTGCCTTTGGCGTAGAACGCGACGCGGTTGCCGTCGAACAGGCGCTCGTCATCGCCGTTGGCTTTGGCGGCGGCGACGTTGCCCGACAGGGTTTTGTGGCCCACCGTGCCTTCGGCAAAGCCCACCAGGATCCAGTCGCGCTGGCCGGGTTCGAGCCAGACGCGGATTTCGTTTTTGTGCGTGCGGACGAAACGGTCTTCCTCGCCGTAACGGGTCGGCGTGGCGAAATCGAAATTAAGAATGGCTTCGCCGGATTGCGTGGTCGGGGCCAGTTCAATCAGCGCGATGCCGTCGCGGCCAATCTCGTAACGCGGCGCGTTGTCGATCTTGCCGGCCAGCGGGTCGCGCTGAATGGCTTCGAGCTGGTTTGCCGACTGATACGGCGCGTTGAGCTGGAAGCTGCCGTTGACACCGCGTCGCACCGGCTGGCCATCGCGATCGAGGAAGCGTACGGCGATGACCGGGCGGGTCTTGCCGTCGGCCAGCAGACGCGAATGCGCGCTAACGAATTCGGCGCGGTCGGGGCCGCCGGAATAATGCACGCTGCGGCTTTCGCGCAGCACTTCGGCACCGCTGGCGTCACGGATCACCAGAGTCAGGTCATTACGGCCTTCGGCCAGGCCTACGCCGCGCCAGGTGGACAGGCCCACCGTGCGCGCTGCGTTCTGTTCCATCCCGTCAAATTTGACGGGATCGACCGGCGTGCCGTTGACCGTGAATTCGATGCGCTGGCCCGGCGCGTGTTTCACCGCCAGCTTGATCGCAGGCAGCGCGGGCTGGAAGCCGGTTTGCGGATGCAGCCATTCAACGCCCGGTTGCGCCGCTGCGAGCCAGTCGGCGTCGTAGGGCAGCTGTTCAACGAGTTGCAGGCGATTGTCGCTGCCCGGCACTTGTGGCACCGCATCCGGCCGGATGGCCACATCGCGGCGTCCGCGATCCAGCGTGCCGGGGGCATCAGCGGCTTCGCTGTGCAGAATCGCTGGCGGAATCACGGCCTGGGTCTGCGTGGTCGGTGCATCCCAGGCGGCAGTGACCTTGGGCAGGTTGATGCCCTGCTGGCCGGGCGGCACAAAGCGCACCATGCTGACCAGCGCGCCCGCCTCGGCCGGGGTGTCGAGGTTCAGCATTAGCGTGTGGGTCCAGCGGCCGGTCTGTGCGCCGAGCCGCAGCACTGCCACGCCGTCGGACAGTTCCAGCGCGTCGGTCGGCTGCCCATCCAGACGGGCGCTGCCCGCCACGACCGTGCTGCCCGCGGGCAGCAGCAGCGTTGCTGACACGCTGTGCACCGCAGCCTCGCCACTCAGCGTGAGCGTGGCCACTGCCGCGCCGCCGCTGCGCGTGGCGCTGAGTTGCTGGGTGAGCTGATACACCACCGGGGCTTTTTTCTGCACATGGAAATCTGCGCGCCACAGGCTGCCGCCACGCACATTCACAAACTGCGAATAGCTGCGACCGGCGAAGCGGCTGTTTTTTTCGCACTGCTGAATTTCGTAATCCGGCGGCAGCGAATCGAGGTCGAGCTGCACCACATGCGTGCCGGGACGGATATTGTCGGCGTGCCAGCGGCCGTGCTCGTCGGTGAGGATGGCCGTGCCGTCTTCGAGCACGATGCGCACCTGCGCCAGACCATTTTCGTCGTTGGAGACGCTGTCGTCACACGCCCCGACGATGACGCGACCCATCAGAATGGCGCGTGAGCGCAGCAGGTCTTCGCGCACGATGACACTGGCGCGGGCGGTGTTGGACGTGTGCCCGCCGGTGGCGAAAGCGACGTTTTCGGCCTTGCCGGGGCGCGCGGCGACGGTCACTTCGGCGGCATATAGCAGCGTGACCGAAGCCCCGGCGGCGACGTTGCCGATATTAAAGGTCAGGCCGCGCCCGTCCGGGGTGATCGCCGGGTCGGGCAGCACAGCCCCGTCGCGGCGGGCCGATCCGGATTGATAACGGAAGCCGGCAGGCAGGCGGTCGGCGATCTGCACCGCATTGGCGACCGCGCCGGTGGCGTTGCGTATGTTGAGCGTATAGGGAACAAATTCGCCTTCACCGACGACCGATTTGGCCACGGTTTTGGTGATCTGCAGGTCGCCAGTGGCCGACGCATCGAGCGGTACGTCGATCTGCAGCGCCGGGCCGGGATTGAGCGGGAAGGTGCCGCCGTATGAGGCACCGCTGCCGGGCACGCCGACGATCACGAAACCGGGCGGCAGTGCGCCCGGCGCGACCACCGACGGGAAGGCGTAACCGGCGGGCGGCGTGATCGCCAGCCGGTAGGTGCCGGGCGCGACGCGCGGGAAGCGGTAGCCGCCAGGCGTCATCACCGGGTCGCAGACGGTGGTACTGCCGGAGGTCACGGGCTGCGGCAACACGGTGACGCCGTCGCCGCAGAACACGGCGGCGGGCAGATTGCTGTTGGTGTCGATGAGGGTGACGATGGCACCGTCCACCGGCGCGCCGGTTGCGGAATCGAACAGCACGCCGAAGGGATCGACCAGTGCTGCGGCAGTGACTTCATCGCTGGTGTCGAAGTCGTCGGTGTATTTTGCGGTCAGCGACTGGCTGGACGGAATGTCGAGTGCACAGTTGCTGGGGGTGGTCGCCGCGCTGGACGACGGCAGATAGCCGATGAACACACCGGTGGCATTGCCGGTCTCACTCAGCGTCACGGTCTCGCTGTCGCCGTTGCCGGTGCTGATGCTGATGGTCAGCGTATCGAGCGCCGCTGCATCGAGGTTCTGGTCGATATCGGTGACGCGGATAAACACCGGATCGCCCGCACTGTATAAAGTCGCGGGGGCCAGCCGCAGCACGCCCGGCAACACCAGGGGGCTGGCGGGTGGGCCGAGGAAAGTGGGCGTGGCCCGCAGGTTGCCCCCGCACTCTGGCGTGTTGACCTGTTCCAGTGTTCCGGCACTGCCGCCCGGCACGTATTGCAGGAACTCGATGCTCGACGGCGCACGCGCCGGGGTGGTGAAGGTGACGCTGCCACTGGTGGTGACCGGCACGCCCAGCACCTGGTAACTCGCGGTGGCGGTATTGACGACATTGGTATTCGGCGGCAACGCGGCCTGCGCCGACGCGGCCAGGACAACACTGCACAGCAGCGCTTTGTTGCGGAGGCGCAGCACCCCCGCAACAAAGCGGGCTGGCCGCAAGGCCAGCGCACGCAAACCCGCCCCCGCACGGCGAACCGTGAGGTGGCGGGTGATGAAGCCAACAGACAACATGGGGTTGTTAGTTGACGGTCACGTTGAAGTACACCACTACTGACTCGCCGGCCTTCAGCTCGCCCGCGGTGTACCCCGCTTCAACCGGCAATGCCTGGCTGTAGTCGATGGTTACCGTGCCTGCCGCGTGGGTACCGCCGTCGGCATTGGCTGAGGTCGTCAAGAACTTCGGATAGGTGCCGGGGCGGGTATCGCCTGTGACATCCAGCTTGAAGCCGTTGCCTGCCGCATCTTCCGGGGTGCCGGTCGCACTCACGCATCCGGCCGCGCCACCCGCACCTGTCACCAGGTTGTTATCGAAGGTGGTGTTGGCGTTGAGCGCGTCGGTGACCTGCAACAGCGAGGCGGAACTGCCCGCTCCGGCGGCGTTGGTGATGGTGATCGTCCAGCGCACAATGGCTCCCGGGATGTTCTTCGGGTTGGTCGTGCTGTTGAACGGATCACAGATCAGCTGAGCCGATTTGCTGATGGACAAGGTCGCCGACGACACCAGGAAGGCGTTGCGGTCGGTGTAGGTGCCATCGCGTGCCAGATCAGTGCTTTCCGTACCACTCCCATCGGCAAACACCGTATCGACGCCTGCGGTATTCGCACCCACAGTTTCCGTGATGGCCGCGCCTGGTGCCCCGGGACTGCCGCCGACCAGTGTGGTCGCCGTTACCGCGCCCACGGCAAAATCGCCATTGACCTGTGTGGCCGGGATGTCGCACAGGACAAATACGGTGCGTGTGCCGTCGCGTGCCAGTTCATCGACGTAAGTTGCGGTGTCGCTTACAGCTTCGTAAGTGCCGTTGGCGTTACCATCGACGCGCACGGTACAGGAAGAGGCATCGAAGTTGTCCGTTTCAGTCGAGCCGAAGGGGTCAACCGTACCGGTTGCCACGTTGACACCGCCGATGGAAAAGTCCTGAACATCGTTACCCAGGTTGGTGAGCAGGAAGGTTGATACGGCGAGCAGCTGACCCGGGGTGACCGAGGTTGCCGACCCTCCCTGCTTCGCGATGATGAGATCGACCTTGCGGTCAACCACGAACGTGGTGGCGGCACCTGCGCCACTGGTATTGCCGGTGGCTGTGGAACCGATGTTGGGTTGAGCAACACCGCCCACCGAATAACTCATCGTGGCAATGTTGCTGATGGTGGTATTGGCAGCGGTACCTAATGCTGCGGCCTGCTGCGCCGCGCCGAGCGCAAGCCCGGCAGCGATTGTGGCTGCCAGACGTGCAACAGGGGGTGCGCGTCGAGTGTTGAGTTTCATGATGTTCTCCTTGTCAAAAATTGAAATACACGGTGTTGCAGATGAAGCGTGTGGGGTGGGTCATGTCCCGCTGGCGGGCCAGTGCCCGCGCTGACCTGTCGCCATCGCGGCGGGTCAGTCATGGGCTCGGCAAGCACAAACCGCCGATGCAGGATCGGCGGCGTGGGGAGGGGGTGGATGCGGGTCGCCATGCTTACTTGATCATGGCCCGGAAACTGACGCTGCCGCTTTTGCCTGCGGGCAGTTCGCCGCGATAGGTCCAGCGGATATGGGTGTATTCGGCGGGCAGGGCGGCGCGTTCCTTGCCGTCCTTGCCGGTGATCCGGAGTGTGTCGGGGGTGCCCCAGGTTTTGCCACCATCGACGGAAAACGCGATGTCGGTATTCGCACCGCTGGCACTGCCGCCCTGATAGGTGGTTTCGCTGGGTACCGGGTTGGTGATGGCGATATTGCCGACCGGCTTGGCGATCAGGTTTTTGTACGTGGTGGTGTAGATCACCACGTCGCCGGGCACGGCTTTTTCCACCGGCTGGCGTTTCGTTTCCTTGACGCCTTTGGCGTTGACGACGACCACGTCCATCTCGGCGACGCTCTTGACTTCGACCGCGCCGGGGGCGGCGTGGAGCGGCAGGGACACGGCAAACAGCAGGGCGGCAAGACAGGTGAACGAACGCATGGCAAATCCTTTCTGGTCAGTTGGGAAGTTGAGCTTGAAACTCGAGGGTGAAACTGGCGGGCGCGGCCACATCGCCGAGCGTCGCCGAAACGGTATTGGCACTGAAGCTGACGGGGTCGCCGTCGACGCCGTCGGTGCAGGGTGAGCAGCTGGCGCTGCCGGACAGCGTGGTGCTGCCAGACAAGTAAGCGAGACCCGTGGGGATGGGGTCGTCGAGCACGAGACCGACCGCCGTGCCGCTGCCAGAGAGCGTCACCACGATGCGATAGGTCACGACCGCGCCGGGCGTGAGGTCGGCCGGGTTCACCGGGCTGATGCGGGTTTTGTTGACCGTGACCGCGAGGCCGCTGACGAGGTAGCGGCCGGTGTCGTCGGCCTGTGCCAGCGGCGTGCCGACCACGGCGTCGGTGCCGCTGTCGCCTGCGCCACCCAGCACTGTGCCGAAGGCGGCGCCCGAAGCCCCGGGCGTGGCTGAGGCGGCACTGAGGCGCACATCGCCGAAGTCGCCGTTGGTGAGACTGGCGGGGGTGTCGGACACGATGTAGACATCGACCGAGGCCGAATTGGGTGCCAGCGTCACGCTGCCGGCGTAAGGCGTGTCGCCCCCGCCGCCGGTTTGCAGGCCGGGGGTGCCGTTGCTCTCAACGTAAATCGACACCCCACTGCTGACCGGGTCGTACTGGTCACCGACCAGGGCGTTGTTGCGGGTGAGGGTGAAGCTCTCGCTGCCGTTGCCGGTGTTGGTCAGCGTGAAACGCAGCGGCGTGTCGGCATCGGGCGTGCTGGTACTGACCGGTGCGCCGTCCTGCCAGGCCAGCGTGAGCGAGATGATTTCATCGACGGTGAAGCTGGCCGGGGCGGAGACGATATCGGCTGCGGGGATGCTGAATACGCTGTAGCTGACCGTGGCCGTATTGGAAATCGACGTGCCGGCCGCGGTGCCTGCATGCGCACCGGACGAAATCACAGCCAGCATCAGGACCCCCCATCCCGAGGCCCGTATCGTTTTTCTCACAGTTACTCCGCACTTTTATTTGTTTTTAGTTACGGCGTGTTATTAACATAGTTAATAGCAAACTGCGTGCCACATGCAGAAAACCTGATTTTTTGTGGTTTTTTGACACGAATCGGTCATGCAGGGCGCGATTTTCCTGTGGGGGAGTCGTGAGCCGGACGTTGAGATGCCGTGGCGGAACCATTGCAGTTCGCCGTGATTTCGACAAGGGCGAGTCGATTCCCAGCGTATTTTGGGACAGTAAAGGGGCGATGCCAGGACGCGCTGCGTCCGCACGGCATAAAAAAATGCCTGGTCAGATGACCAGGCATTTTGAGTGTGGTGCGCCGGAAGAGATTCGAACTCCTGACCCCTTGGTTCGTAGCCAAGTACTCTATCCAGCTGAGCTACCGGCGCATTGAAGGCTGCGGATTATACGCAAATTCTTGCGATCTGCCATCCGCAGGGTATGGGTTTGGCGGAGACAGAGGGATTCGAACCCTCGATGCAGGTTTAAGCCCGCATGCTCCCTTAGCAGGGGAGTACCTTCAACCACTCGGCCATGTCTCCGAACCGCCGCGCATTGTAGCGGAAGCATGGCCCCGACGCCACCCGGATCAGGCTCTGGGCCGCGAAGGATGGCTGAGGATGAACCATGCCCCATAGGCCATCAGCACTGCCGTGATCCCCAGCAGCCAGCCCGGTGTGTTGCCTCGCAGGATCAGGTAGGTGAGGCTGAGCGCCATGCTCAGCAGCGAGACGATCTTGGCCTTGAGCGGGATGACGCGGTGCATGTGCCATTGCTGCAGGGGCGGGCCAAAAATGCGGTGCGCATACAGCCAGTCGTGAAAGCGTTTCGAGGACTTGGAAAATGCCCACAGGGCAAGCAGCATGAAGGGCACGGTCGGCAGGCCGGGTACGACCATACCGATTGCGCCAAGCGCAAAAAACAGCCATGCGATCAGGAAATACGCGTGTCGCATGCGGGTTTCCGGCTATTGATCCGGCCTGGTTTATCCGTGCGCCCGTTCGTGCTGATCGTGAGCTTGTCAAATGATCGAAGTACAGGCCCTTCGACAGGCTCAGGGCGAACGGACTCACGGTCAATTCGTGCCGGGTCAACAGGCAGGCGATGCCGGAGGGGCACTGCCCGGATGCTCAGGCGCTGGCCTTGTCGAGTTCGAATGCCGCGTGCAGCGCGCGCACGGCGAGTTCCATGTACTTGTCATCGACCACCACCGAGATCTTGATTTCCGAGGTGGAAATCATCTGCAGGTTGATGTTTTCCTTCGACAGCGTTTCGAACATGGTGCGGGCGACGCCGACGTGCGAACGCATGCCGACACCGACGATCGAGACCTTGGCGATCTTGTCGTCGCCGCTGACTTCGGCCGCGCCGATGGCGGTGGCAGTGGCGCGGACGATGTCCATGGCTTTGGCGAAATCGTTGCGGTGCACGGTGAAGGTGAAGTCGGTGGTGTTCGCGTGGCCGACGTTCTGCACGATCATGTCCACATCGATGTTGGCGTCGGCGACCGGGCCGAGAATTTTGTAGGCGATGCCGGGATGATCGGGTACACCGACGACGGTGATTTTCGCTTCGTCACGGTTGAAGGCAATGCCGGAGATGACGGGTTGTTCCATGCTGTCGTTTTCCTCGAAGGTGATGAGCGTGCCGTCGCCTTCGTCCTGAAAGCTGGACAGCACGCGCAGTTTGACTTTGTACTTGCCGGCGAATTCGACCGAGCGGATTTGCAGCACCTTGGAGCCGAGGCTCGCCATTTCGAGCATTTCCTCGAAAGTGACGGTTTTCAGCCGACGCGCTTCGGGCACGATGCGCGGGTCGGTGGTGTAGACGCCGTCCACGTCGGTGTAGATCTGGCATTCGTCGGCCTTCAGCGCGGCGGCCAGCGCAACGCCGGTGGTGTCGGAGCCGCCGCGCCCGAGCGTGGTGATATTGCCTTTTTCGTCGACGCCCTGAAACCCGGCGACGACGACGACATGGCCGGACTCGAGGTCGGCGCGCATGGGCGCTTCGTCGATGCTGAGAATGCGCGCCTTGGTGTGGGCGTCGTCGGTGAGGATGCGCACCTGCGCGCCGGTGTAGCTTCTGGCTTTGAGCCCCAGGTCTTTCAGCGCCATCGCCAGCAGCGCAATCGTCACCTGCTCGCCGGTGGACACCATCATGTCAAGCTCGCGCGGATCGGGCGTGGCCTGGATCTGTTTGGCCAGGCCGATCAGGCGGTTGGTCTCGCCCGACATGGCCGAGAGCACCACGACGACCTGGTGGCCGAGCATTTTGAATTTGGCAACGCGTTCGGCGACGGCGCGGATGCGCTCGACGTTGGCGACCGAGGTGCCGCCGTATTTTTGTACGATGAGAGCCATGGGTGGGGGTGTGAGGGAAATAGCGTAAAAGCGGGATTTTAAGGGATTAGCGCTCGAAAAGCGCGATGGATTCGACATGCGCGGTGTGCGGAAACATGTTGGCGACCCCGGCGGCTTCGAGCCGGTAGCCTTTGACGTGGACCAGCACTTCGGCATCGCGTGCCAGCGTGGCCGGGTCGCACGAGACGTAGACGATGCGCTGCGGCGCGCTGCCTGTGCCAGATTCAGCTGTTCCCGGTTCAGCTGATCCAAATTTAGTAGCGTCGGGCAGCGATTTGACCAGCTCGATTGCGCCCGAGCGCGGCGGGTCGATCAGCAGCTTGTCAAACGGGCCCAGCGCGGCGAAGGATTCCGGTGTGATCTCGAACAGGTTGCTGACGGCGAAGCGTGCATTGGGCAGATGATTGCGCAGCGCATTGGCGCGTGCGCGCGCGACCAGTTCGGCGCTGCCCTCGATGCCGATCACATCGGCTCCGCTGCGGGCAATCGGCAGGGTGAAATTGCCGAGACCGCAAAACAGGTCGGCGATGCGTTCGCCCGGCTGCGGGTTCAGCAAGCGCATGGCACGGCTCACCAGCGCGCGGTTGATGCCGGTATTCACCTGGGTGAATTCGGTCGGCGAAAACGGCATCACCAGATCGAATTCAGGCAGGCTGTAGCTGAGCTCAGGCGCGGTCAGCGGCCAGAACGGCCGCACCGTGTCCGGGCCCTTGCTTTGTTCCCATATCTGGATGCCATGCTGCTCGGCAAAGCGTCGCACCTTCGCTGCATCCGCGTCATTCCAGGGTTCGAGCAGACGAAACACCAGCACGGTGATGTGTTCACCGACCGCGACTTCGACTTGCGGTATGCGCCCGGCATTGGACAATTCACCGATCAGTTCGCGCAAAGGCTGGATCAGGGCGGAGACATCGGCGGTCAGTACTTCGCAACTCGACATGTCGGTGATGAAGCTGGAGCGACGTTCACGAAAGCCCACCAGACCGCCGCCTTTTTTATCCACCCAGCGCGCCGACAGCCGCGCGCGGGTGCGGTAGCGCCAGCTCGGGCCGTGCAGCGCGGGCAGGATGATGCCGGGCGTAACCTTGCCGATGCGCGCGAGGTTTTCTTCCAGCACGCGCTGCTTGGCGGCGACCTGCGCGCCGGGTTCCAGATGCTGCATCGAACAGCCGCCGCAGCGGCCAAAATAGGTGCAGCGCGGGTCGGTGCGCTGCGCGCTGGGCTTGAGGATGGTGATGGCGTGGGCCGAGTTGTATTTGGCGTGCTTGCGGTAAATATTGATTTCCGCCTGCTCGCCCGCCAGCGCGCCATCGACAAAGGTCACCTTGCTGTCGATGCGCGCGATGCCGTGCCCCTCATGGTCGAGGGAGAGGATGTCTACGATGGGATTCATGTTCAGTGCGTTTTACAGAGGCACAGGGCACAGAGTCCGCGGATTATTCTCCGTGCCTCGGTGTCTCTGTGGTGAGAAGGTCTACCCCCAAGCCGCCAGAAATTCCTGCCAGTGTGGGGCGGTGTGGCTGGCGACGGTGCTGCGCGCCAGTTCGATTTCGCTGGCATAGGCCGCTTCGCTGAGCGTGCCGCGCATTTTCAGGAAACGCAGATAGACCAGCCAGGTATTCATCACGTCGGTTTCGCAGTAATTGCGGATGGCGTCGATTTCGCCTGCCTGATACGCCTCCAGCACCTTCGATCCGTCCATCCCCAGCTTGCCGGGGAAGCCGCACAGTTTGGCCATCTGGTCGAGTGGCGCGTTGGCGCGTCCGGTGAACATCGCGAGCACGTCCATCAGGTCGAGATGGCGGGTGTGATAGCGGCTCAGGTAGTTATTCCACTTGAAATCCTTGTCGTCGTCGCCCCAGTCCCAGTAGCGCGCGGCGGTCACGCCGTGGATGAGCGCGCGGTAATGCAGCACCGGCAGATCGAAGCCGCCGCCGTTCCACGACACGAGTTGTGGCGAGTAGCGCTCGATGCCGTCGAAAAAACGCTGGATCAGTTCGGCTTCGCTGCTGCCGGGCTCGCCCAGCGACCAGACCTTGAGCTGGTCGGCGCCGTTTTGATCAGAGCGGCCTTTATCGGCGTGGCGGAGCGTGCACGAAATGGCAACGATGCGATGCAGGTGATGCGGCATGAATTCGCTGCCGGATTTTTGCCGGCGTGCGAGCAGCGCCATTTCAGTAAGCTCGGCCAGTGGCAGGCTGCCCGCATCGATGTTGTTGATCGCGGCAAACCCGTCCAGGTCGGGGATGGTTTCAATGTCGAAAACCAGAGTCGGATGCATGGCGATCGCAGGCGGAAAAACCGCCATTTTACGCCAGGGTTAATTCAATGCAGTGCGGCATCGAGCGCCGAAGCGGCAATCAGCGAGTCCAGATAGGAAACCGACAGCTGGTGCAGGGGGATATCGACCCGCTGGGCGTAATCGGCCAGTGCGTCGGCATCGTTGTTTTCGCAGGCATGCGCCAGTTGCAGGATCGCAGTTTCGGCGGTGGGCTGGCCACGCAGGGCGTTAGCAGTGGTTTCCGACAGGCCCAGTTTGCGGATCAGCGTATCGACCGGCAGTTCCAGCAGATGCGGTGCAATCGAGAGCAGGCCGATTTCGAATGCGGCGGCGGCGCTTTCAGCCGGTGCGCCCAGACGGGTGATTTTGCCCATGAACAGGGCGCGCGTCAGAGCGGTGACGGCGTAATGCCGGGTGGTTTCAGACGGGCGTGTACCGGCGAGGGCCAGCAGGGCGGCGACGCGACTGGCACGCTGCGGGCCCAGCATGACCAGCGCATGGGCAGCGGACTCTGCCGGGCGGCTCAGGCCACCAACCTGCGAATTGGCAATCGCCAGCAGACGCGGTGCCATATGGGGATTAAGCCGGAAAAACTGGATCAGGGTATCGACCGACGGGCGCAGCGCCAAAGTGAGCAGATCAATCTGCAGGGCATGGATGTGTGCGCTGTCGGCAGCGTGGGTGTCTTCGGAAAAATAACTGCTTCTGAACCAGGTGTTGGCGGGCCAGTGTATTTTTCCGCTGGCGGGCCGGCCGCCTTCAACGATCAATTGCGCGGGCACGGCGGGCGGGGTGTCATTACCGTTCCAGCTCAGATAGCGCCAGACCGATGCGCTGTCGCGTACGACGGCATTGTGGGGATCGAGCCGGGGGCAAAATGTCAGACCGGCTTCTTGAAGTGTCAGTGCACGTCCCAGATGCTGCTCGTTCTGGATATCGATACACCAGACGATCTGCCGCCGGTTGAGTTGCTGCGGGATGTCGCTGAACAACAAACTGGTGCTGATCCGAACCAGCAGCGGCAGCTTGCCGGTCAGGCCGTCCTGCGCCAGTGAATACAGGCCGGTCAGCAGCATGTCTTCGTCCATCTGCTGGAGTTCGGGCGGGGCATCGGCCGCAGCGATATTGCCGCGCAGCACCAGTTGATGTGCGACCAGTTCGGTGGCGCCGTCGAATACCGGATCGAATGACAGAAAGCGTGCACGCAGCACTTCTTCCCGCACCGGGGTGTTGTTGTCGATCCCGAGTATCTGCGTGACCGCAAATGGCGAGGAGGATTCGCCTGTGTTGATTCCGCCTCCCACTATCCGGGCCGGAATCGCGTCGTCTTCGTCCGTTGTCATAGCGTTCACGTCATCTTGTTTTAGCGCATTCTAGCGTCATGAACCCTTTTCGCGTATATCGGTCAACTGCGACGATCCCTGCACAGTCTGGAGAGACACGATGACACAACAGCCGGTACGCAATTTTCTTTTGACCAGTCTGTTACTGGCCGCGCAGGGCAGCGGTGCGGCGCCGCGCGATGAAACTGTCAGTACGGTGGCGGATCAGCAGGGCATGGCGGTGACGATCTACAACGACAATCTCGCGCTGATCAAGGATGCGCGCCGGGTCAATCTGGGACGCGAGCTCAATCATCTCGCCTGGCGTGAAGTGTCCGCGCAGATGCGTCCGGAAACTGCGCAATTGCGCAATGTGTCGAGCCCCGGTGGCCTGCGCCTGCTGGAACAGAATTTTGACTTTGACCTGCTGACACCACAGAAACTGCTGGAAAAATATGTGGGCCGTGAAGTTGCCGTCACTCGGGTGAACCCGGCCACGGGCGCTGAAACACGGGAATCCGCCACGGTGCTATCCACACAGAACGGGGTGGTGCTCAAGTTTGCCGACCGCATTGAAACGGGGGTGCCCGGACGCCTGGCGTTTCCGGGTGTGCCCGACACGCTGCGTGATCAGCCGACGCTGGTGATTTCCTTGCTGAGCCAGACTGCCGGATCACAGAATCTGGAATTGTCCTACCTGACCGGCGGGCTGGGCTGGCGCGCGGACTATGTGGCCGAGATCAATGCCAATGACAGTCTGCTGGACCTGAATGGCTGGGTGACGCTGACCAACCAGAGTGGCGCGGCCTATCCCAATGCCAGGCTGCAACTGGTGGCCGGCGATCTCAACCGTGTACGCGAGACCCGGCCGTCAGGCAGGGAATTGATGGCGATGGCCTCGAAGGCCGCCGAGGCTGACATGCAGCAGGAGTCGCTGTTTGAATATCATCTGTATACCCTGCAACGGCCGACGACGCTGGCCGAAAACCAGACCAAGCAGGTGGCCCTGATGTCTGCCACGAAAGTGCCGGTCAAGAAGGAGTTTTTGCTGGCTGGTTCGGATTACTACTATTCGGCTCAGCACGGCGAAATCGGACAGAAAATCAAGGTCGGTGTGTTCGTCGAATTCAGCAACAAGGGGGACGGGCTGGGTATACCTCTGCCCAAGGGCGTGATCCGGGTCTACAAGAAAGACAGTCAGGGCAACGCCCAGTTCGTCGGCGAAGACAGCATTGATCACACGCCCAAGAACGAAACCGTGCGCATGAAGCTGGGCGATGCTTTTGATGTGACGGCGGACAGGAAACAGACCGCATTCCAGAAACTGGCAGGCACCAGCCGCTACAACTACGTGTATGAATCTGCCTACGAAGTGGTGTTGAAAAACGCCAAGGCCGAAGCCGTCACCGTGACGGTGCGCGAACCCATGCCGGGCGACTGGGCCATGGTGAGCGAGTCGCATCCCCACACCCAAGCGGCGTCAGGTACGGCTGAATGGAACATCAACATTCCGGCCAACGGCAAGACGACGCTGACGTATCGGGTACGCGTCCGCTATTGATCCGTTGCAGATGCTGTGCCTGATTGATTCAGGCGCGGCGCTGGCGGATATCCGCGATCAGGCCCAGCGTGGAACCATCGTGCTCGCCCGCAGGCTGGTCCGGGTCGAGCGCATGGCGTATGGGCGGCGCGAGCTGCTTGCCGAGTTCGACGCCCCACTGGTCAAAACTGTTGATTTGCCAGATCACGCCCTGCACAAAAACCTTGTGTTCGTACAGCGCAATCAGCATGCCCAGCGTATGCGGATCGAGCGTCTGGTAGAGCAGGGTGTTGCTCGGGCGGTTGCCTGGAAACACCTTGTGCGGCGCCAGTGCCCGGGCGTCGCGGCGCGGCATGCCCTGAGCCACGAGTTCGGCTTCAACCACGGCGCGTGACTTGCCTTTGAGCAGGGCTTCGGTTTGTGCCAGACAGTTGGCCAGCAGCCATTCGTGCTGATCCGCCAGTGGCGTGGGGTTGATGGCGGCAACCAGGAAATCGGTAGGGATCAGCCGCGTGCCCTGATGCACCAGCTCGAAAAAAGCGTGCTGGCCATTGGTGCCGGGTGCGCCCCAGATGATGGGGCCGGTGTTGTAGTTGACGCGCCGGTTGGCATGGCTGACATTCTTGCCGTTCGATTCCATGTCGAGCTGTTGCAGGAAAGGCACCAGCAGCCGCAGCCGCTGGTCGTAGGGAAAGATACCGTGCGTGTCGGTGCCCCAGAAATTGGCATACCAGATTCCCAGCATCCCCAGCACGACTGGCAGGTTCGCTTCCAGCGGCGCGTTGCGAAAGTGCTGGTCCATCGCATGCGCACCGTCCAGCAATGCCTGGAAATGCGTCCAGCCCAGGGCCAGGGCAATTGACAGGCCGATGGCCGACCACAGCGAATACCGTCCACCGACCCAGTCCCAGAATATGAACATGTTGGCGGGGTCGATGCCAAACGCTCGCACTGCCTGCGTGTTGGTCGATAGCGCGACAAAATGGCGGGAGACCGCGGCAGGATCGTGCAGGGCCGACAGCAACCAGGCTTTCGCTGAATGGGCATTGGCCAGTGTTTCCAGCGTCGTGAAGGTTTTGGAGGCAATGATGAACAGCGTGGTTTCAGGGTCGAGCCCGGCCAGCGTGGCGGACAGGTGAGCCGGATCGAGGTTGGAGACAAAGTGCAGCCGGACCGAGTCCACCGCGTATTGCGCCAGCGCGTCACACACCATCGCCGGTCCAAGGTCCGAGCCACCTATGCCGATATTCACCACATGGCGTATCGGCTTGCCGGTGTGACCGCGCCAGGTGCCCTGATGCAGGGCATCGACAAACTGCCGCATGTGCGCCAGGGCGTCGGCAATGTCCTGGCGAATTTCGACACCATCGACTGTCAGGGGCGGGTGTGCGGGCGCACGCAGGGCGGTGTGCAGCACCGCGCGCTGCTCGGTGAAGTTGATGTGCGCCCCGCTGAACATGGCCTCGCGCTGCGACTCCAGCGCGCTCTCGCGGGCCAGTTGCATCAGATGCGTGAGCGTATCCGGCGTGATGCGATTCTTGGAATAGTCGAGCAGCACACTCCCCAGGCGCAGGGACAGGCGTTCAAACCGGCGCGGATCGTCACGGAACGCATCGCGCATGTCGAAGCGCCGCATCGCGCGGTAGTGTTGTTCGAGGACGTTCCAGGCGGGGAGTTGTTTGAGGGCTTTCATGGGCAGGGCAACCGGGTCAGAACTTCGAAGGTATCATAAGCGGCACGCGTGTCTGCCGCCCGGAATGGACACGTTTTGATGACCCAAGATTCAGGATGACCCGCATGACCACTGTGTCCAGACATTCACTTGTCTACATTACCTATTCCCTGCTCGACGCGCGAGGCGCGGTCGTCGAACTGCACGACCAGCCGGTCGGCTATGTACAGGGCGCCAACAGCGGCATTCTGCCGGTGATCGAGTCCGCCGTGATGGGGCACGCGATCGGCGACCAGATCGAGATTGCGCTGTCTGCCGAGGAAGTGTTTGGCCTGCGCGACGAGAACCTGATCTTTATCGATGACATCAAGAATGTTCCGCCTGAATACCGGCGGGTGGGTGCCAAAGTCATGTTCGACAATGCGTCGGGCGAAACCAAGGCGTTTTACGTGACAGCGATCAAAAATGGCCAGGTCACGCTGGATGGCAATCCGGCACTGTCTGGCGAAAGCGTGACGTGTCTGCTGAACGTGATCGACATCCGCAATGCCACGCCGGATGAAATCCGTCATGGCCGGCCGCTTGAGGTTAAAACCGGCACCCTGCATTGAATGGGGTCGGGGCAGGCGCAAAAAAAAGCCGGGTTTCCCCGGCTTTTTGTTGTGCATGAACCGCTTACTTGGCGGGACAGGCCTTGTCGTAAGGAATCTTGCCCGGCAGGATCAGGAACTCTGCAAACGGTTCCATCACGGTCATCGCTTCCGGCTTGGGGCCCTGAAACTTGAGTGCAGCCGTCATCATGGCTTTCATGGGAAGAAAGGTGCTGGGCTTGCCTGCGCCCCATTCCACCCATTTGGCTGTTTTGGCATGCATGGTGTAGTCCGCAGCGTGTTCCATTTTCGGGTGCTGCACGGCACCACCATAAACACAGATGGCTTTCTGATCCTTGGAGACGATTTTCATTTCAGTCATCGTTGCCGCACCGCAGTCGGTACGGTACATGTGAACAATCTTGTAGCCCCGACCCAGATCATTCTTGATCCATTCCTTTTCATACAGGGTGGTGGTCAGCAGTGGATTCGTGTTCCAGTACTCACAGGCCTGGGCAGTCCATTCGGCCGACATCAGGGCGGGCGCAGCCTGCGCACTGGAAGCAACAACAGCCAGCGCAGCCAGCGCAATAGCGGTGCATTTCATGGGTAACTCCTCCTAAATAATTGGATAACATCTTGTGATCGAACGAAGAAGCGACTCTTCGAGGCTGCACGGTAAACATGCCCGGGCTGCTTGTCAATGCGGCAGGCGCTTTTTGACACAGCCATAAAACCACGTTCCCAGCAGTGCGCCTGCCAGTGCAGCGACGGCGCCGAACGCGCCCATCCCCACCAGGGCGAAGATCGGGCCGGGGCACAGGCCAATCACCCCCCAGCCCAGTCCGAAGATCACGCTGCCCCAGAAATAGCTGATCCAGCCGGGGTCTTTGTGCGGGATGACGATGGGCTGGCCATCCAGGGAAATCGCGTGGCCATGCCGTTTCAGCAGCCATACCCCGGTGATGCCGGTGGCGATGGCACTGAACAGGATGCCGTACATGTGAAACGACTGGAAATGAAACATCTCCATGATGCGATACCAGGACGCGGCTTCGGATTTCACCATCACGAAACCAAATGCCAGTCCGGCGAGCAGATAGGGAAGATAGCGCATGACTTATTGCAACCAGGCCAGAACGTGTGGAGTGAGGGTGTGCGCTGCGAGCAAGCCGCCAGCAAATATCCCCAGGACGGCGATCAGCGAAGGCAGTTGCAGGGTGGACAAGCCCGTAATGGCGTGCCCCGACGTACAGCCCGACGCATAGCGGGTGCCGAATCCAACCAGCAGCCCGCCAATAAACATGACTGCGAGGCTGTCCAGCTGGAAACCGAACAGCACTGGGGGAAGATAGCCTTCGGCGATCGGCACGTTCCACTGGGCGAACAGGGCAAGCGCCCCGGCTGACAGATTGATCGGATGCGGATTGGCAAACACTACGCCTGCGAGAAAACCGCCGAGTACGGTGCCCAGGGCGAACACCAGGCTCCAGCGATATTCCCGCCAGTTGTAATCAAAGAAATCGACGCTGAAGGCTCTGGGCTGGGCGATGGCGCACAGATGACGCAGGTTCGATGACAGGCCGAATGAGCGGTTACCGATCAGCAGCATCAGTGGCACCATCAAGCCGATGAGCGGCCCGGCCACATACCAGGGCCAGGGGGAATGTAGCCAGGCTAGCAGGGGGTCCATCGGGTAAATCTCCTACAACGTATCGTTATTTGCGGGTTCAAATGCCCCGGTAAGTCATTTTGCGGGCATCAAGGCCGTTTCCACCAGTTGTAATTGCAGTTGCGTCTTGCGCAAGGTCTCGGGGTCTGCGGGCCGGGTCAGTCGCAATTTTAACAAGGTGAGTAGAGGCTGTCGCCAGCCTTGCGCCGAGGCGGTATCGATGGCGCTGGCTAACGCAGGCGCATCGTCCGGGTTCTGCTGGATGAGCAGGCTGGCAGCGAGTAGGCGGGACAGCGGGTCGGTCATCGCGGCGAGCTGCGCACTCCGCTGGCCGGGCTCTGCCCCCAGCAGGCGGGCGTAGTGCGCGGGCAAGTGCGCGGGGTTCAGGGTCTGCCATTGCAGGGTGATCCACTGGTAATACGCCAGGTCGTCGTTGCGTGCCCCGGCTTCAACCAGGGTACGGTAATCGTCGCAGCTATCCTGGATCAGCATGGCGCGCCGGGTGGCGCAGCGCACCAGCCACAGTCGCGCGGTTTCCTCGAGTTGACCTGCACCGCCGGTGGCGACCAGTGCCTGCTGGAAATAACGTTCAGCCAGGGTGTTTTCGCCGAGCAGCGCGTGTTTCTGATAGCGCGTGATCAAGTCGGCGGCATCGGTTTTCCAGTCGGGCGGAGGCGGGCCGCCGCTGCCGCAGGCAGCGAGCAGGAATACGCAGGCACAGG
>JAJXUA010000087.1 GCA_021783275.1 Pseudomonadota bacterium | reverse complement strand
GCACGTCGCCCTGTGCCTCGTCCATGCTGCGGATATCGTCGCGATTGCCGGCCACGATCGCGAGATTGGCGCGCTTTCGCAACACGGCTGATTCGCCGAACGCGGCCAGCAAGCGGCTCAGGTTCTTGCGCAGCTCGGGTCGGCAGATTGCCAGTACCAGCGGCTTCTTGGGCTGATGCAGAAAACGGTCCACCATCTCCGGCACATGCGCCGGTATCGGTGCGCGGCTCGGGGGTGCAAAGCGCGTCGTATCGGTGCCCGGCGGGATCACCACCATACGCCCGGCTTGATGGTGATCGTACAGGGCGTACTGTTCTGCTATTTCCTGCTGTGTGCTGGTCACCACGAGGGCGGCCTGACTCAGCACTTCCTCTTCTGCCGCGATGCGCCGCTGGAAATTGAATTGCCGGTCGATGGCCTGCGCCTTGCGGCCAAGATCCAGCAACCGCTGGCGCTTGCAGCGGCCAAGCGAATGACCGGTATGCACCAGCGGTATGCCCAGCAACTGCGCCAACTGCGTGCCGATATAGCCGGCATCGGCATAGTGCGTATGAATCACATCGGGCAGGCGTGGCTGCTGGCGCAGGTAGCTGATCGCCCGGTCAACGAATTGGTCAAGATGGTTCCACAGGCTTTCCTTGCGCAGATAGCGGCGCGGCCCGCACTCCAGGCGCACCAGCCGTACCCGGGGCTCAACCCTTTCCAGCGGTACGGCATAGTCAGGCGATACCGCCGGATCGATGACGCGGCGTGTCATCACCTCGACCTGTTCGATCCGCGGGCTCCGCGCCAGCGCGCGCGCAAGCTCCATGACGTAGAGGGTCTGGCCACCCGTGTCGGCGTCACGCCCGAGCTCCAGATCATGCCCCCGCATCAGGCCGTGCAGGCTGATCATCAGGATCGACAGGTCACGCACGCGCCACCTCACGATGCAAATGCCAATCCTGACGAAACGGTTGATAGAAAGCGTTGCTGTCGGGTACGGCCCCGCGTATGCCACACACGGCACGCGCAAAACGGTCAGCGCGCACCAGCGTTTCGGGCAGGGGCCAGGCATACAGCAAACCCAGCATGAACACTGCCGCAAAGGCATCGCCAGCACCCACCGTATCGATCAGCTGCGGCACACTGCCACCTTCCGTGGCAAACAGGCGCCCAGCCATGTCGAGCGTCCAGGCTCCTGCGTCGCCGCAGGTCACGACCACACGCTCCAGTCCGAATTCGGCAATCAGCAGACTCGCGCGCGCCCGGGGGGTGCCCGCATGGAGCCCGAACAGCGCGCTCACCCGGTCAAGCTCGGCTTCGTTGAGCTTGACGGTGCTGGCACGCTGCAAGGACCAGCGCAGGGCATCGGTATCAACCCACGGATCGCGCAGATTGACATCGAGAAACACGTGCGCTGTCACGACTTCGAGCAGCTCGCGCAGCGCACGGCGCGAATCTCCGCGCTGCGACAGGGTGCCGAAATACACCAGGTCGGGATGCGCCGCCATCCCGACCATGCGCGCAATGCCTGCATGGATATGGTCATAAGCCTGGTCGGGCAGGATGTCGAAGACATGGCCCTGGTTGTCTTCACTGACACTGACCTGTCCGGTTGGCCGGATCGGGTCACGCTGTACCCCTCCGGTGTCGATACCCCGCACGCTCAGGGCTTCCAGCAAGCGCGCGCCTTCAGCATCCTTGCCGGTGCGCGTCAGCAGCACTGGCCGCACGCCCAGCCCGGCGAGATGACACGACACATTGAAAGGCGCCCCGCCCAGCACGCTCTGGTCACGAAAACGGTCCACCAGCGTCTCGCCGAAGGTCACCACAGTCGGGGCGTGCATGTCGGGTGCTGCACGGGTCGCGGTCTGTAATCTGGCAGTCTTCACAGGGTGTAGTCCAGGTTGAAGATCAGGGCGGTATCGTCATGCGTCACGCCGAGCCGCCAGTTCGAGTCACGCTCCACACCATGCTGCGAGTCTTTGTTGATTTCTGCGTCCAGCGTAGTGCGCTGTGTCTCGGGTGGGTTGATGGCTGCCAAATGCGCAGGCGACACCGTCAGTGTTCCGGCATCGGCCGTAGCCAGCTCCAGCGTCTCGCCATTCAGGCTGATCAGCCGCCCGCTTAAACGGTCACCGTTATCCAGCGTGACCGTGTCGGCATGTGACAGGGAGGGAACAAGCCCCGATGTCCCCCACAGGAGAAACAGCACGAGGCGGGATGGGCATACAGATTGATGCAAAGCGTTTCCTTTCTGGCGCAGTCCGCCGCGCCGACCCGGGCAACAGCAGCCAGCAACAGGCCGGGACAGGAGCCTGCAATGATTCGGCTTGCGGGGACAGAATGTTTGAGTACGCTTTATTTATTTTATACAAAACTATATTGTTAGCAAGTTTATTGCCGGACATGGTCTGTGCCCGCACCGTTGCGGCTGTCTTCTGGATGCGGCCTAAAAACGTTTAAAGTGACACCCATGAACCCCACCACGATCCAGCTCATCGGCGCGACGCTGTTCGGCATCGCTGTCCTGCATACCTTTTCCACCAAGTTTTTCGAGCATCTGGCCCACACCAGCCCGCGCCACGCGGGCATCTGGCATTTGCTCGGCGAGGTCGAGGTGGTGTTCGGCTTCTGGGCAATGGTGATGATGGTGTGGATGTTTTCGCTGGAAGGGAAAGAAACCGCGACGCAGTATCTGGACTCCCGCAACTACACCGAGCCGATGTTCGTCTTCGTCATCATGGTGGTGGCGGGCAGCAAGCCCATCCTCGATCTGGCGGCCATGCTGGTGGCACTGATCGCGCGTCTGATTCCGGCCGACCGGGGGCTGGCGACGTATTTCGTGCTGCTGAGCCTGGTGCCGCTGCTGGGATCTTTTATCACTGAACCCGCCGCGATGACGCTGGCTGCGCTGATGCTGCGCGACCGCTATTTTGGCCAGCACGCCTCCACCCGCTTCAAGTACGCCACGCTGGGCGTGCTCTTCGTCAACATTTCCATCGGCGGCGTGCTCACGCCCTACGCCGCCCCGCCGGTGCTCATGGTCGCCGCAGTCTGGGGCTGGGACCTATGGCACATGCTGAGCAATTTCGGCATCGCCGCCGCGCTCGCCGTATTCATCAATGCCACCGGCATCTCGCTGCTGTTCGCCCGTGAACTGAAAGCCAGCCGTTATGACGATGCCAGCCCGCGCCCCCGCGCGCCGATGCCGGTCATCGGTATCCATCTGCTGTTCCTGGTCGGCGTGGTGGTATTCGCGCACCACGCGCCGGTCTTCATGGCGCTGTTTCTGTTTTTCATGGGCTTTGTCACGGCCTACCCGCGCTATCAGGACCGCCTGATCCTGCGCGAGGGCCTGCTGGTGGCGTTTTTCCTTGCCGGGCTGGTGGTGCTGGGGGGCCAGCAGCAATGGTGGCTGCAACCCCTGCTCACGCGCATGGACGCCAATGCGGTGTTCTTTGGCGCGGCCGCACTCACCGCGATTACCGACAACGCCGCGCTCACCTACCTGGGCTCGCTGGTACAGGGGCTGTCGGACGAATTCAAGCACGCCCTGGTCGCCGGGGCCGTGGCCGGGGGCGGCCTCACCATCATCGCCAACGCCCCCAACCCGGCTGGGGTGTCGATCCTGAAAAACCACTTCGAGGACGACGCTGTCCACCCGCTGGGACTGCTGATCGCGGCCCTGCCCCCCACGCTGGTGGCGATTGTCGCGTTCAAACTGCTGTAACCCATACGGGAACTTGCTGCGCTACAATGATTCTCACGCGTTACTTGACGTTTTCTTAACGGAGGCACCATGAATCAGCAAACCACCACCCTCGGCCACAGTGCGTCGTCGGCACTGGCGACCAACAAGGTTCTCAAGAACACCTACCTGCTGCTGTCGATGACGCTGCTGTTCAGCGCGATGATGGCGGGCGTATCGATGGCGATGAATCTGCCCTACATCGTCAGCCTCGGCAGCTCGATTGGCGCGCTCATCCTGCTGTGGTTCGTGGTGCCGCGCACTGCCAATTCGGCAGCGGGCATTGGCGTGGTCTTCGCCGTCACCGGTCTGCTCGGCCTGGGTCTCGGCCCCATGCTCAACCACTACCTGCAAATGCCAAACGGCCCGCAACTGGTGATGTCGGCTCTGGGTATTACCGGCGCCGTGTTCCTCGGTCTGTCGGCCTATGTGCTGGTGACGCGCCGTAATTTCAGCTTCATGGGCGGCTTCCTCATGGTGGGCGTGCTCGTGGCCTTCCTGGCGGCGCTGGTGTCGCTGGTCGCGTCGCTCGCGGGCTATCCGATGCCGGGTCTGTCGCTGGCAGTGTCGGCCATGTTCGCCCTGCTGATGTCCGGCATGATCCTGTGGCAGACCAGTGAAATCATCCACGGCGGTGAAACCAATTACGTGCTGGCGACAGTCAGCCTGTACGTGTCGATCTACAACCTGTTCACCAGCCTGCTGCACCTGCTGGGTTTTGCCAGCAACGACTGATCGATGTCGCAAAACCGCGAAACGGCACCTCACGGGGTGCCGTTTTTTATTGACACCCACAGCCATTTCGACGCGACCGAATTCGATTCGGATCGCGAGTCTGAATACGCGCGCGCAGTCACGGCGGGCGTCGGCATCCAGATCGTGCCGAGTGTGGCCCACAGCAACTTCGACGCGGTGGCCGAAGTCTGCACGCGCCACCCCGGCTGCCTGCCGGCCTGGGGACTGCATCCCATGTATATCGACACCCATCGCCGTGAAGACCTCGACGCAGTGCGCGCGCAGATTGCGGCGCAACGCCCGGTCGCCGTCGGCGAAATCGGCCTCGACCTGTTCGTACGCGGACTGGATTTCGCCACCCAGGAATACTTTTACGTCGAGCAGCTCAAAATCGCGCGCGACCATGAGCTGCCGGTATTGCTGCATGGCCGCCGCGCCAACGATCTATTACTCAAACATCTGCGCCGTATCCGCGTGCCCGGCGGCATCGCCCACGCCTTCAACGGCAGCGCGCAGCAGGCGGCCGAATTCATCAAGCTGGGGTTCAAACTGGGTTTCGGCGGCGCATTCACCTGGACGCGCGCGCTCAACCTGCGGCGGCTGGCCGTCGATCTGCCGCTCGAATCCATCGTGCTGGAAACCGACAGCCCCGACATTCCACCCGCCTGGATCGGCCACGGCCGCAACTCTCCGGCCGAGTTGCCCCGCATTGCCGCCGTGCTGGCGGAACTGCGCGGCATCAGCGTGGACGAGGTGGCTGAGGTCACCACCCGCACCGCGCGGACCTTGTTACGGCTCTGACGGCTGCGCCAGGGAGCCTGCACAAGCCCCCGCGTCCGGGACTGAGATCCGGCTTCAGCAGACCCAGAGCGAAATGTGGCTGGAGCTGCTTGCTTCCAACAAAAAATCAATAGTGCAGTTTGATTCGCGCCCGTATCGGCGTGCTGATGAAATGCGCATAGGTGTTCAGTGCGGTCTTGAACCAGCCGTGCAGTGCCAGTTGATGCATCTTGTAGAGTGACCAGTAGATGAAACGTGCGACCGCACCTTCGACCATGATCGAGCCGCCCGACAGGCCGCCCATCAGATTGCCGACGGTGGAAAACCGGCCGAGCGCGACGAGTGAGCCGTAGTCGCGGTAGGTGTATTCGGGCAAGGGTTTACCATCGAGCTGCCTGCGTATCGACTTTGCCAGCAACGTCGCCTGCTGGTGCGCAGCCTGCGCGCGCGGCGGCACATTACGGCCATCGGGCATGGCGAAGGCCGCGCAGTCGCCGAGCGCAAAGATGTTGTCGTCGCGGCTGGTTTGCAGCGTTGGGCGGACGACCAGCTGATTCGCGCGATTGGTCTCCAGGCCGTCGATATGCGCCAGAAAATCCGGCGCCTTGATGCCCGCCGACCACACCATCATGCTGGCGTGGATGAATTTTCCCGATGCGGTTGCCATCCCGTCCTTGCGCACTTCAACCACGCGCTCATTAACGTACATCTCCACGCCAAGCTCGCTCAGGCGTCCGGCCGCCGCAGCCGAGAGCCTCGGCGGCAGGCCGGGCAGGATGCGGTCGGAGGCTTCGACGATGAGCAGTTTCAGGCTTTTGTCGGGATCGATTTTTTCCAGCCCATACGACGAGAGTTCACGTGTCGTGTCGTGCAGCTCGGCGGCCAGCTCTACCCCGGTCGCGCCCGCGCCCACGATGCCGACGGTGAGCTGGCCGGGCTTCACGTCGCCCCGGGTGTGGGCGCGCAGACAGGCGTTGATGTGGCGGCGGTGAAATTCTCGCGCCTCTTCGGGCGTGTCGAGCATGATGCAGTGCTCGGACGCGCCGGGCACACCGAAGTCGTTTGCGACCGAGCCCACTGCGATCACCAGCGTGTCGTAGGTGAAGCTGCGGCGCGGGATGATTTCTTCGCCCTGCTCGTCAAAAGTGGGCGCGACACTGATGGTTCGGGTCGCGCGATCCAGTTGATCCATGCGCCCGAGCCGGAAGCGGAAATGATGCCAGTGGCCTTGCGCCAGATATTCCAGCCGCTCGGCATAGGAATCGAGACTGCCCGCGGCAACTTCGTACAGCAGCGGTTTCCACAGATGCGACGGCGAGGCATCGATCAGCGTGACGTTGGCGCGTTTGCGCTTGCCCAGCGTGTCGCCCAGCCGCGTCGCCAGTTCCAGGCCGCCCGCGCCGCCGCCGACGATGACGATTTCATGTGCGCGCTGCCCTGTTGTCACCCTCGTACTCCCCTGGTTGGCTGCGGTTAATGATACCCGCAATATTAGCAAACGCTTCTGGATATTCCCTGACCGCACAGCACGTGCCAGCCGCTAGAATCACGCCACGCCTCCTCTCCGGAATATGCCATGACCGAACCGCTGCTTATCGCCAAAAACGCCACCGCCGAACTGTGCCTGCTGCCGTCCATGGCCAATCGCCACGGCCTCATCACCGGGGCCACCGGCACCGGCAAGACCGTCACCCTGCAAACGCTGGCCGAGCATTTTTCGGATATCGGCGTGCCGTGTTTCATGTCCGACGTGAAAGGCGATCTGTCCGGGATATCGCAGCCCGGCGGCGGCAACGCCAAAGTCGCCGAACGGATTGAACTGCTCAAGCTCGACAGCCACACCCCCAAGGCTTATCCGGTCACGTTGTGGGACGCCTTCGGCGAGATGGGCCACCCGATCCGCGCCACCGTGTCCGACATGGGGCCGCTGCTGCTGGGACGGATGCTCGACCTCAACGACACCCAGGGCGGCGTACTGAATCTGGTTTTCAAGGTGGCCGACGACAACGGCCTGCTGCTGCTCGACCTGAAAGACCTGCGCGCGATGCTGGCCTACGTTGGCGAGAACGCCAAACAGTTCACCACCGAATACGGCAATGTCTCGTCCGCCTCCATCGGTGCCATCCAGCGCGGCCTGCTGGAACTGGAGTCGCAGGGCGGCGAAAAAATATTCGGCGAACCCATGCTCAACATCGCCGACCTCATCCAGACCGACAAGGGCCAAGGCGTCGTCAACATCCTGTCGGCTGACAAACTGATGCAGTCGCCCAAAATGTATGCCGCCCTGTTGCTGTGGCTGTTGTCCGAACTGTTCGAAAACCTGCCCGAAGCCGGTGACCTCGACAAACCCAAGCTGGTGTTCTTTTTTGACGAAGCCCATCTGCTGTTCAACGACGCGCCGGACGCCCTGGTGGACAAGATCGAACAGGTGGTGCGGCTGATCCGTTCCAAAGGGGTGGGCGTGTATTTCGTCACCCAGAACCCGGCCGATGTCCCCGACAAAGTCCTGTCGCAACTCGGCAATCGCGTGCAGCACGCGCTGCGCGCGTTTTCCGCGCGTGACCAGAAAGCCGTCAAGGCCGCCGCCGAAACCATGCGCGACAACACCGCGCTGGACGAGGCCGCCGTCATCACCGAACTCGGCGTTGGCGAAGCACTCGTGTCCTGTCTCGACGAAAAAGGCCGCCCCGGCATCGTCGAACGCGCCTTCATCATTCCGCCACAGGGCCAGATCGGCCCCATCACCGACGCGCAGCGCCAACACGCCATGCAACGCTCACTCGTCGCCGGGGTGTACGACCAGGCCGCAGACCGCGAATCGGCCTACGAAAAACTCAAGGCACGCACCGAACAGGCCGCCCAGGCCGCCGAAGCCGAAGCGCAGGCGAAACAGGACGCCAAAGCCAGCAAGCAGGCGGAATCGAAAAGCAGCAGCGGGGGCGTGCTGGGCGGCGTACTGGGCGGCAATGGCCGCCGCGAAGGCGCTGTCGAAGCGCTCGCCAAATCCGCCGCGCGCGCCATCGGCAGCCAGGTCGGGCGGTCGATTATTCGGGGTGTGCTGGGGAGTTTGTTTGGGGGAAAGCGGTAAAACGGGTGAACTTCCCCCTTTGGAAAAGGGGGACTGAGGGGGATTTGAGGACGTTGCTTGACCACCGCCCGTTGGCCGGGGGTAGCCCGGCAGCTAGTCACTTTCTTTGCCAATGCGACAAAGAAAGTAACCAAAGAAAACGCACCCCGACATCCCCGAAACCCCAGAAATCGAGCCTGCCGGGTGGGCGTCAAAGAACTCGTTCTTCTTTTGCTGTTTTGATTTGATTTTTGTGAGAAGAACTTCAGACACCTTTGCCGCTGACCCACCCGCCAGGCCTGATTTCCGGCGGGGCTGAGAGGGGAGGAAGGTCAAAACCAGGGCGGTGGTGACTGGGCGATTGTAGTTACTATTTGGGCTTCAACGTCCGGCGCAATGCGCTTCGCGTATTGACTCCCTATCCAGTGTGTCTCACGCGCGTTGCTATCGCACGATCCATCCGGCGATCACGACGATTACCGCAAGCGCGGTGACCGCCGTCAGCCAGGCAACACGCACGCGATTGGCCTCGACGCGTTTGATCAACTGGGTGTTCTGCTCGGCAAGTGCCTTGATAACTTCGGAAGACGCCAGCATCTGCGCATGCAAATCAGCCACGGCTGATTCCAGTGCGACGATACGTGTATCCAGAGCAGCCAGCGCGTCGGTGCCCGTCGCCGAATCTGGTCTGGGCACGACAAGCGGAGGATTCGGCACAGCTGATTTACCGGACACCGCATTCCAGAGTTTCTTCGCACCTTCCGCAACCTTGGGTGCATTCCGGATGACGTCCGACCACGGAACGCTTTGCAAAACCACCAGCCAGGGTATCGCCATTCGTCCCCTCCTTCGTTGCGGCCCGTGCAGGCGCAATCACTATTGCGCCGGATGCCGGAAGCCCAAATAGTAATCACAAACTCCCAGTCATCACCAGCCTGGGTTTGACGTTGTTCCCCTCTCAACCCCGCCGGAAATCGAGTCTGGCGGGTGGATCAGCGGCAAAGGTGTCTGAAGTTCTTCTCACAAAAATCAAATCAAAATAGCAAAAGAAGAACGAGTTCTTTGACGCCCACCCGGCAGGCTCGATT